>CBEWZU010000006.1:0-49852 GCA_965561205.1 uncultured Archaeoglobaceae archaeon
CATTAAATTGTGCATCCATTACTATAATTCATACACATTAGGGTAACTCTACCAGCATTTTTAATATAATTACTTCTATTTCTTCATATTCTAACTTTTTTTCAATTTCTATTAATTCCGCTCTTAAATTCTCTAATTTTTCTTCTAATTCTTCTGTATAGGGCTCTCCAGCCTCCTTTAAATTCGCTATCATTTGTTTTTGTAAATCAAAAAAATCATTAAACCACTCATCATCCATTAGTTGGAATAACGTATCTGCCAAAGATGCTATAAAAACCCTTCTTTTGCTTGTTGATAAGGGTACTAATTTCTCTGCTTTCTTTAAAACATTTAACTGCTTTTCCAGATAATCCTTTATTGCTTTATATCTATCCTCCTTCATAATTTACCCTCCTTTCGACTTGATATAAATGTGTTCAGGAAATAGATTTATTTTTTAAATCTCTTCTAGCAATTTGTCTACACCCTCGAATATTACTTATCTACCTACTTCACCTTCAATAGATAACGCCATGTATATTCCTCCTATATTCCTCAAAACCAAGCTTATTGAATTCTCTATTATTTCGATAACGTCTTCCGAATTTTAAATAATTAGTCATTCTGTGAAAGTATCCCTTAGCTATTTGCTTTCAGCGATAATCTTAGAGCTTAAGGAGTTGGTATGCTCAAAGAGAGATCGTGTAGTCTTCTTAGAGAGTGAAACAAAATTTTGTAAAATTAAAAATACTAAAGTTCGGCTTCGAAATCCTCAACACTATACGGAAATTCTGTGAATCCTCTGTTTTTCAAGATTTCTCTTGCTAAAATCCAGTAAATCAACGCTAAAGCTTTTCTTCCTTTGTTGTTCGTTGGGATAACAAAATCTACATTTGCCACACTGTTGTTCGAATCGCATAAAGCCACCACCGGAATCCCGATATCGGTAGCTTCTTTGACAGCTTGAGCGTCGATGGTGGGATCTGTAACCAAGACGATGTCCGGTTCTCTGTATTCCTTTATCGCTGGATTTGTCAGAGTTCCTGGGACGAACCTTCCAATGACGTAGTCAGCTCCCGTGACTTTCGAGAACATCATTATCGGTTTGAATGCATACTGTCTCGCTGCTACCACAAGGATTTTTGATGGATTGTATCTCGCAAGGAGCTTTCCCGCAAGTTTCAGCCTCTCATCGAGTATTCTGATGTCGAGGACGTAGAGACCGTCGGGTCTGACTTTATAGATGAACCTCTTCATGTCTCCCGTTTTCACCTGCGTTCCTATGTGGACGCCAGCGGCTAAATACTCGTCCGGAGGAACTAAATATTTGTATCCCTCCTCGGCTTCCCTCATCTCCCTTTCTTTTATCATGTTACCACCTTATTTTCGTCATTTTTGCATTAGCAATTTCTTCGAGCCTTATTAGCTCATTGAGTTTGGCGATCCTCTCACCACCAACAACCCCCGTCTTTATTAAAGTTGCGTTGAAAGCTAATGCCAAGTGGGCGAGTGATTCGTCCTCTGTCTCACCACTCCTGTGGGAGAAAACGACATCCCACCCGGCATCCCTTGCCAGATTCACCGCATCCACCGTATCGGAGAGAGTTCCGATTTGATTCGGTTTTATCAATACCGTGTTGACGGATCCGACTTCGATCGCCTTTTCAATCCTCTTAACATTCG
Source organism: uncultured Archaeoglobaceae archaeon (assembly GCA_965561205.1). Taxonomy (GTDB): domain Archaea; phylum Halobacteriota; class Archaeoglobi; order Archaeoglobales; family Archaeoglobaceae; genus Geoglobus. Next base: position 1,663 of record CBEWZU010000006.1, read on the forward strand.
TCACGAGGAGATCGTCTCCGCAAACCATTGCCTTAACCTGCTTTGTTAGTTCCGCAAATCCCTCGAAATCCTCTTCGTGAAGAGGATCCTCTACGTAAAGGAGGTTATACCTATCAATGAGTTCGGCTATGTAGCTTATCTGCTCCTCTGAAGTGAGCTTTTTGTCTTTGTAAACGTAGTGAGATCCGTCCCAGAGCTCGCTCGCCGCCACGTCAATCCCCATTCTGACCTTGATACCGTGCTCGTCTTCCACTCTGCTTATCGCCTCGCTAAGGATTTCAAAAGCCTCTTCGTCACTAATCTGACAAGCCCAAGCCCCCTCATCACCTTTCGCCGCAAAAATACCTCTTTCCTTTAGGATCTCCCTGATCTTCTTGTGAACTCTCGTGTTCGTTAACTGGGCTTCGAAGAAGTTCTTGGCACCCACTGGAATGATCAGAAACTCCTGGATGCTCGTCGATCCTTCAGCGTGCTTCCCCCCTCCTATCACATTCCCGAGGGGGTAGGGAAATTCCTCGGCAAACGCCCCGCCGAGATATTGAAATAGCGGGATTCCGAGGGCATTTGCGGCGGCTTTTGCACACGCCAAACTCGCCGTGATTGCGAAATTACCGCCTATGTTCGAGAAGTTCTCTGTTCCATCGATCTCCCTTAACGTCTTGTCGATCTCCCTTTGGTCGAAAACGCTTATTCCTATTAAATCTTTCGAGACCTTCTCTTCGATCTCCTCCGCTTTAAACGGATCGACTACAACCGCTTCGTAAGTTCCCGTAGACGCTCCGCTCGGTGCAATTGCCCTCCCGTAACAGTTTTCTCCGAAGACCTCGCACTCCACAGTCGGATTTCCACGGCTGTCAAAGACGATTCTGTAAAGGACATCTTCTATAAGCATTCTACCACCTCAAAATAAATCATACCTCTGCAACCAGACAAAAGCATTCCTCCTCCTCTTAACCGTTATCGGGATTACTCCCCTCTCGAACTCCTCCTTCGCAATATCGAGGGGATTCTTCTTGTCAGTTTCGATCAAAACGGGAGCACCCATTGCTATTTGCAAAGCCCTCGCCCCGATAATACGGGCTTTCTCAAATCTTGTGTATTTAAAGGGGAATACCTTCAGATGCATCACCCCGTAATGGGGCCGCCGAGATTTGAACTCGGGTCACGGCGTCCCGAACGCCGCAGGATAACCAGGCTACCCCACGGCCCCATGATATCGAGCAAATTCCTCGATTACGGATTTATACGTTAAAAACATCCTCCTGCAACAATACCTCTTTATTCCAAGGGTATCCAAAGCCTCCTTCGGGGATTTCCCCTCCTCCAAGAGTTTTTTATACTCCTCCCATTTGTGTGCGATGACGGCACCACATGTGAAGCATCTCACGGGAAACATGAAATCACCTGTATGAAGTTTGTCTCCTCTTTCTTGCGCCTCTTCCTCCCTGTTTCTTCGGCTCCTTCCTCCTTACGTCATTTACGAGGAGAGTCCTGTCGTATTCCAAGAAAGCTCTCTTCAGCTCTGGATCGTTGCTGAACTCGAGGAGTGCTCTTGCGATCGCTGTTCTTGCTGCCTCTGCCTGACCCATTACGCCTCCTCCTTCGACCTTGACATCGATATCAACCTGCTTTGAGAGGTCCTTGGCGATCATGAGGGGCTCCATTATCTTCAACCTGACCATTTCCGGCTGTATAATCTCGACGGGGATCTTATTTATCTTAACCCTTCCGATTCCCGGTCTTGCGGTTGCTCTTGCGATTGCCGTTTTCCTCTTACCACTCGTGACAACGACCTTCATACTTTCACCTCGTAGCCTAAATATCTGCTCACATCTTTAAGGTAAACATACCTCTGGGTTTTCGAAACCTTCTCATAGAGGGCTACGTCCACTCTCTCGAACTCTTTCCCCTTTAGAGGTTCCGGAACTCCCATAAATACCCTCAGCCTCCTGAAAGCTTCGCGTCCCCTCCTACTCTTCCACGGCAACATTCCCCTCACGGTTCTCTTAAATATTCTTTCAGGATGCCTTGGGAAGTATGGCCCCTTCTCCTTGCTCCCTCTATCGTATTTCTCCTTATATCTCTCGAAGATGTTTTCAGGCTTTCCAGTTATTATTGCCTTCTCTGCATTTACGACCACGATCTTCTCACCCTCAAGCAATCTCTTTGCGATGTAACTTGATAATCTTCCGAGGATGTGACCCGAGGCATCGATTATCCTATAATCATCCCCGAGGGTTTTTAAAACCCTTTCGACGTTAACACTCATTCGATCACCTCATGCGATGATCCTGACGTTTTTACCCGACGGATTTTCCTTAATCAGATCCCAGATGGAGAGGGCTCTACCCCCAGCGGACTCGATCTTTCTTCGTGCACTCTCTGTGAACCTCCATGCCGCCACCGTTACGGGTTTCGTGATTTCGCCGCTTCCCAAGACTTTACCGGGGACGATGACGATCTCGCTCTCTTTTACGTATCTGTCTATTTTTCCGACGTTAACTTCGGCGTAATTCCTCAACGGCTTTGCCAATCTCTCGGCTATGTCCTTCCATACTTTCGCTTTATTTTCAGCTGATGCTTTGAGCAGATCGTCTATCAGCCTGACCAAATTCGGATTCGTTTTCCGCTTCTGCATTTTCCTTATTTTGCTCATTCCTTACCACCTTAGGGTTATCGTAAGTAACCGCCTTGATAATGTTTCGGAATATAAGTGTTTTTATTACTTTAGTGTGCTTTTGGGATTCGAACAATAAAAAGCTTAATAAAAATTTTAAGGACATTTAAACGATCTCAGATGACGGAGGAAAGCATTTAGCGGCATGTGTCTATGACCCAGATTTATCGGGTAATTGAACTTAATTAAAGCTTTTGTCTAAAGGAAACTAAGGAAGCATGAGCTGTTTTTCTTTTTACCCATGAACGGATTTTCACCTACGAGGAGTAGGGGTCGGTTATTTTGATTACCTCTATAGTAGTAGGCAATATCCTCCGCCCAACACCCTTCTTTCTTTTTGTTTCTACCGCAAGAATTCCAACAGTTTGGATTAGTCCTGTAGCGATGATTACATTGTGACATATAATCTGGATAATGAACATGATTTCGACGTGGAGGATGATAACAATTCGGATTCCATTTGTTGTTCCCGACGTTAAAGTTGCAATTACTTTTCGGTCGGTATAGATCACCCAAAGGATTATTGCATGCATCCTTTATGTTTCTAATATTTTGCACTTGGTTAAATTGATTCCACAGATCGTAGAACGAGTTGGCAATAATTGTGTTGTCAACTTTCATGAGAAAGAACAGAAACCTCTTTTGGAATTTGTTTCTATCCTTAGCTTTCGAAGTAACCCCAGCAACCCAAAGTTTCCCATTCCTAAAGGCTTTCTTCAAGTTGCTCGAACGTCTCATATAGTGCATGCAGTTCGTCAGCGTTATTATTCCGCCCACAAAATTCGGGCCACAACCGTGTTGGTAAATCGTGCAATTGACATCGACGCTCGTTGTGCTCACGACATAGAAATATACTGTATCATCTAAAGAAACACCACATTTGGTTAATCTCCTTTTCAAATCTTCGAGAGGCAAATTGATGTTCGGTCTTAATCTCTCATCATTCTGCCAAACCGACCAGTCTTGATGTTCCCCCTTAGGCTCATTCCCACATCCGCACATGCCAATTATTTAACACGCTTACATAAAAAATTAGCTCTTATGGGGCCGCCGAGACTTGAACTCGGGTCTCCACCCCCCCAAGATGGAAGGATAACCAGGCTACCCCACGGCCCCCCGTCCATCATTAAGCCCTTGGGATTTTAAAAGTTTTCACTGTCCGCCTCATCATATTTAGTTGTCATGAATTTTCTAATCCTTTCAGCGGTCTTCTTTCCGACCTTGGGAACTTTCACAAGCTCCTCAACGCTCGCTGTTGCCAGCCTTTCAATGGTTTGAAAGTAGGAAAGCAGATTCTTCGCAATAACAGGTCCGACATCTGGTATTGCCGATACAACGTATTCCATTTCCTCTTTTAAGCTTTTCTTGGTTTTGTCAACGTGTAAGCTGATTTCCCTCTTTCTTATTTCTTGCTCCCTTTTTGCAATCGTTAGAAGAAAGGCGGCTGTCTCCTCTTCATCCTTCGTGAAAATGATTGGAATGCCGAAATCAACGGCTATACTGGCTATGGCTCCCCTAACAGCATTGGGATTTATCATTCTCTTTGAGTAGATGTTATCCCCCTCTATTATCATCAGAGGTTTTTGATAAGATTTCTTTAGATTCATAACCTGTGAAAACAATCTTTCCTTCTCAATGAGACTGTCTAAAAAATCTTTAGCGGTTTTTCGCTCAACCGCGACTCTTTCACTTAAAACGTAATCAGCTACCTCAAGATTTTTCACCCTGATATCGACGCCGCTTTCATGGAGTCTCTTAACAACACCCGATTTCATCTCCCTCGAATCAACATAAATCACAACGGAGGGTTTTCTATCCTCTTCGATGAATTTAAGCAACGTCTGGTTTCGTTCTCTTAACTCATCCCTAAGTCTGTAAAGCTTGTCATACATCATCTTCTCTTTCCGAACGCTCGCCCAGTAGTAGGCTTCATCTCTTGTTCCCTTAGTTATAAGAACGACTATCTTCCCTTCTCTACCTCTACCTGTTCTCCCCTTCCTTTGAATTGCTCTTATCTCAGAGGGAACAGCCTCATAGAAAACAACAAGATCGGTTGAGGGAATATCAAGCCCCTCTTCTCCGATACTCGTTGCAACGAGAATTCTTATTCTTCCATCCCTGAAGTCTTTCAGAATCTCTATCTGCTTTTTCTGGCTCATACCCCTGTCATCTTCCCTATTAGCCTGTCCTATGAATTTTTCCGCCTTGTATCCAGCATTCTTAAGCTCTTTAACGAGTTTGTCTGCAGTATCTCGGAAGTTCGTGAATACAATAACTCTGGAGTCTTCGTTTTTCTCAAATTGCTCTTTTAAAATCTCCTTTAATTTTGAGATTTTCGGATGATCTATATTTGTCTTTATAGCTTTTATAAGGCTTTCTCTGAAAAGAGGATCTTCAAATAAAGATTTCGCCGCTTTACTCCCTCTCGATTTTGCTTCTTTAAAAAGTCTTTTCAGGTATTTCTTTAAAGCGTCTATCCCCTGTGTTTCCACAAGCTCTATTGCATGCTGGATTTTCATAATTTCAGCGAGGATGGATAATGCTTCGAAATACGCTGGATCTCCGCTTTCTGCTGCCTGAGCTTGTATGGACTCTTGAAGAGCAAGAAGCTCCTTTTTGCTTGCATCACTTACATCGATGTCCAAAAGCTTTTGTAATCTTCGACATCTAATTTCCAATGACTTTTCAAACCCTTTTACAATTGTTTTAAGCTCTTCTGGCATTTCAATCCTAACCCATTCAATTTCCTTTTGGAAGATATACGGTTTCACATCCTCATCATATTCCGTTTTTATCTCAAGATTCTCAATGAAAAGATTGTTTAGGACTTCTCTTATTCTCTCCTCGTCGCTACCGGGAGAAGCAGTTATACCAAGAATAAGGGGGTTTCTCGATTTGTTCATGAATTCTTTTGCTATGAAAACGTAAGAGTAATTTCCGACAGCTCTGTGAGCTTCATCAAAAATTGTGAGGATGAACTCCTCTAAATTCAGGTTATTCGTTATGATATCGTTTTCAATAACTTGGGGAGTTGAAACAATTATTTTCGATTTTTTGTAGATATCGGGTCTTTTCTCAGGAGGGATCTCTCCGCTGAGGGGATTTATTAGATTTTCATCAATATTGAGAGTTCTTCTTAAAAAAAGAGTGTGTTGCTCGACGAGAGGTTTTGTCGGAGCTAAGAAAAGCACTTTTCCATCAAAATTCAGAAGTCTTGAGGCTATTACCAGTAGAGCTACAACAGTCTTCCCCAATCCCGTGGGCAGTATCACGAGAGTGTTGGCTAAGATGGCTGAAGCTGCTAATGCCATTTGATAGCTTCTCCTTTCCACTGTTTTTGGTTTTATCAGTGGATGTGAAACGTATTCCATCATGGAGATATGACCTTGAAGATTTATATTTTTGTTTGAGGGGATGGTCTTTTGGAGCTACAGGGAACGCCGCAAGCACACTTTCCACAGACATCTGCAAAGAATCCATAAATTTCGGCATTCCTCATTATTGTGTTGTAACACTTTTTTCTGTCAAATTTAGATCCCAAAGCTCTAATAAAACATCTCTTAACACATTCAAGACAACTATATCCGTTTTTATAAAGACAAAACTCCCGATCAATCGGCTCCCCATCGAATTCTGCTGTTGTGATTAGGCTTCCCAAACGACCGCAACAGCCCTTTTCCGTTATTATCATGGTGTGAATTCCAAAAGTTCCGATTCCCGCTAAATACGCAACATGTTTATGTGACCACCCACTTGTTAAGGTTACCTCATCGAAGTTATGGGTCGGTTCGATAATCGCACACTTAAAACCATGCCTTTCGAGTCTTTTTGCTATCAAACTGTTTATCTTCCGAATTAGCTCGTTAGTTTTAACATAAGCGTAAGCCCAGAGTTTTGACGGCTTTTCGCCGCCAATATTGCTTTCAATCACGCTCTTTGTGAGGGGGATAAAGTAGCTCACAACACCTTTAGCTGTAGGTAGAATTTCCTCTGCGGTAAGATGATTACCAACGATTTTCGGAAGAATCTCAGTAGATTCTGCCGAACAAAAACCTACAACTGGACGCCTCCACAGTCTGCCCTCTGCGGCTTTACTTATCCATTTCCGAATACTTGTTTCCAATTTCATAAGTCTTTTTTCACTGAAAAGCACTTTTAAAGTTAAGCAAAAAATAATAAAAAACAAACCCAATAAATTTTCACGTGGAAGTCTACGTTTTGAGATTGGGTCATCGAGAGAAAAGGGATAAAAGAATATCCACGCATGTAGCTCTAACAGCGAGAGCTTTTGGAGCTAAGGGAATTTACTTCACAGTCTATGATGAGAAAGTTTTCGAAAGTGTGTCAGATATCGTGAAAAGGTGGGGCGGCACATTTTTCATAGAATACATAGAAAACTGGAAAAGATTTTTAAGGAAATTCGACGGGATCAAAGTCCACTTAACAATGTATGGTATCCCCCTAACCCAAAAGATGGATGAGATTAAAAGAGCCGAGAAGATTCTCGTCATTGTTGGGGCTGAAAAAGTTCCTCCCGAAGTTTACGAGCTGTCGGATTACAACATCTCGATTGGAAACCAACCGCATAGTGAGGTAGCCGCCTTAGCCGTTTTCCTCGATCGGGTTCTCGACGGAAAAGTTTTTGATTTGAAATTCGAAGACGCGGAAATCGAAGTAATTCCTTCAGAAAGGGGTAAGATCGTAAGGAGGAGATAATCTTGTCAATAATGATTGCCGGAACTACAAGTAGCTCTGGGAAAAGTGTGGTTGTAGCCACTCTCTGCAGAATTCTATCCAAAAGGGGATATAGAGTTGCCCCGTTTAAGGCACAAAATATGAGTCTCAACTCTTTCATCACCAAGGACGGGCATGAAATAGCATTCGCCCAAGCTTATCAGGCTTTTTCTGCCGGAATCGATCCGGATGTTAGAATGAATCCCATTCTACTGAAACCAAAAGGAAATTTGAGATCCCAACTCGTGGTCTTGGGGAAACCCGTAAAGGATGTTTCCGCATTAGAGTATTACAGGGAAATTCCTTGGCTTAGGGGTATTGTGGAAGAATGCTACAGAAGTTTAAGCGAAGAATTCGATATCGTTGTAATCGAGGGCGCTGGTGGAATCGCCGAGATAAATCTCTACGATAGAGATTTAGCCAACATAGGGATAGCGAGAATAGCGAAACCGTCCATCTACATCGTGACCGACATTGACAGGGGAGGAGCTTTTGCTTCCCTTTACGGGAGCTATGCTCTGCTTCCAGAAGATGTGAGAAAGCTCGTTAGGGGATTTATAATCAACAAAATGAGGGGATACGAGGGTCTCCTTGAAGATGGAATCAAAAAAATCGAAAAGCTGACGGGAGTGAAATTCTTGGGGATTATCCCGTTTTTCAATGGAGATCTTCCTTCAGAAGACTCTCTGTGCATAGAGCACTGGACCGACACGGGTTCATTAGGGATAATCAGGCTTCCAAGAATCTCGAATTTCACGGATTTTGAGCCTATAAGAGAGCTCGTGAGGTTTGTCAATCTTAAAGATGATTTAAATGATATTGAAGTCGTAATTCTCCCCGGAACAAAAGAAACCATAAGAGATTTGAAGGATTTAAAAAGATGGGAAATGGACAAGAAGATAAAAAAATTTGCAAAAGAAAAACCTGTGATAGGAATATGCGGCGGATTCCAGATGCTCGGAAAAGAAATCCACGATTGGGGAATTGAATTCGGAGTGACAAAGGTTAAAGGTCTTGGATTGATCGATGCGATCACGAAATTCGAGGAGTTCAAAAAGATAACAAGACAGGTTAAGAAAAGGGTCACAGAGGAAGTCGCAATAATCGAAAAGCTGAAAGGGGACTGGGTGTCAGGATACGAGATCCACATGGGTGTAACTAAGACAAAACGTCCCATCTTCGAGGACGATGGTGGTATGAGCGATGATGGACTCGTCTGGGGGACTTATCTTCACGGGTTGTTCTACAATGAGAACGTGACAAGGGAATTCCATAGATATCTCGGCGTTAGATATAAGCAGAAAGAAGATCCGATAGAATCCTTCTCAAAAATTCTTGAAAAAAGGATAGACATAAAGGAGATTATATCCTCCTCCCTTTAACCTTATCTATGTTGAACCTTGCTTTTTCCGAAATGTGCATAACAGCCAAAGTTCCAGCCATTACGGGATCGCTTACAACGAGATCACTGACCTTTGGGACGGATCCGAACATATTCAAGCTTATGACGGGTATCCCCTCTTTTCGAAGTTTTTTGACCTCTTCACTTACCTTCCCACCCATCAAACCACCTGCGAGAATAAGGATCTCAGCTCTATGAAGTCTTGAGACAGCTCTAACGGCGTCCGCAAGCTCATCTTCACCAACAAGCGGCATCGTGTCAACGCTAATTCTCTCCCCCCTTAAGTTGTGTCTGTCAGCTTCGGTTATTGCACCCAAAGCCACCTGAGAAACGAGAGCCCCACCACCGAAGATTAAAACTCTCTTTCCAAAGACTTTTTCAAAGGGTTTCTCCTCCTTTACTTCTAAAACTGCCGGAACACTCTTTAGCTCCTCCAAAATTTTATCAAAATCTCCTCCGTCAATTTCGAAGTATATCATGGCTTTTCCTTTATTTTCTCCATGTTCTATTATAAAACTCTGAGAATATGTTATGTTACCGCGATGCTTTGCTATAATAGTTGTAATATCCCTTAGGACTCCAATCTGATTTTCCGCAATTATCTGTAAACCCCTTATCATCAGAATTTTGCTCCCGTAAGGGTTTTTGTTTCGATAACTCCGTCAATAGATCTTATTTTATTCACCACCACATCACTCAGTTCCTCGAAGTCTTTCACGTTTATCTTTGCGATCAAGTCGTATTCTCCAAAGAGGGGGTAGAGTTCTTCAACTTCACTGAGCTTTGCAAGCCTTTCGTAGACTGATCTCTCCTTCCTCGGCATAACCTTTATTAAAACAAAACCTATGGCCATTGAGGTTGATTGATTTTCAAATTTTTAAAGGTTTTGCATAGTTTGAATGTAGCCCGCTTTGTGGAATCCCCTTCACTAATCGGGGGACGCATGGCAAGCGGGCACTTAATCCTAATCCAATAAAGTATTTAATTCTTTTCGTTCACATGATCTCGTGCAAAAAAGAAACTTATACCTTCTCGGGATAACGAGTTTCCTGAACGATTTAAGTAGTGAGATTATCCTTCCAATACTCCCATTCTTCTTAAAAAGCTTCGGTGCCCCATATCTTGGGATAGGACTTGTTGGAGGACTAATCGAAGGATTTAGTTCGGTTGCGAAAGTATTCTCGGGTTATCTGTCGGATCTTTTTGGTAAAAGGAAACCCATTGTTTTCTTCGGATACCTGATTTCTCAGATTTCTAAGGTATTTCTTGCACACTCTTCTTCGACGTTTTCGGCGGGATTCTTCGTTGCTCTTGACAGATTCGGAAAGGGCATTCGGACATCTCCAAGGGATGCCCTCATTTCTGAATCCAAATGGGAAAGTGGAAAAGCTTTTGGTCTACACAGATCTTTGGACACTCTCGGTGCAACCATCGGAAGCTTTATTGCACTTCTTCTGATCTTTTACGGATTTAAATACAACAAAGCGATAATTTTTGCGGCAATTATCGGATTTTTTTCGATTATACCAATAATATTCGTCAAAGAAACGGGGAAATCCGTGAAACCGACTTTAGATCTTAAGATCAAAAAATATATCGCCTTCGCATTATTCTTAGGATTTTGCAATATCAGTTACATGTTCTTTTTGCTTAAAGCATCAGATTTCGGTGTCGAATTTGCCGTGGCTTTGTATCTTCTCTTCAATTCAGTTTACGCTTTCGCATCATATCCTTTTGGAGTTCTATCCGATAGATTTGGAAAAACAAAGCTCCTATCTTTGGCTTATGCTTTTCTATCGATATCAGCCTTATTTATGATTCAAAATTCTTTAGAATTCTTTGTGGTAGCCTTCATCCTCTACGGATTATTTGTAGCGATATCCGATGCACAACAAAGGGCTTTCGCTTCTGAGCTTTCAATTTCAAAGGGATTCGGGATTGGTGCATTCCAATTCTCTTACGGCATCTCAACAATACTTGGAAATACTTTAATGGGATTTATTGCCGAGTTATCTGTAGATTATGTTTTTATGTATCTCACATTAGTATCACTAATTGCCGCCGTTATATATTACTCATATGAATAAGGTTCCGTTTCTTAGTATTACGCTCCTCTTTAGATAATCTTTAAGGGGATGTTTTAACACCTTTTCCAAGTAATTTAAAGACGACGCAATGTCATCGAAGTCCGCTACTTTTTTTTCTAAAGCTTTTTTAACTCCAACTCTTATCTGCCAAGAGCCGATTGGAATGTAGTAATCTTGGGTGATCTCTCTAAAAACTACAACCCTCGCTTGTCTTTTTCTGTTTCTTAAAAACTCTAAAACACTTAATTTAGCTGAATAGTATGCTCCCGAAGTTTCGTTGGCATATCCTTTCTTTTTGAAAAACTCATAATCTCTCAGAACACCGCTAAATCCGAAAATGGATTTGGGAAGCCAGACTTCTAAAAGTTCGAAAGCGTAACTATCCGGAATCAGAAGAATTGTGTAAAGGTTTCCCAAAAATTCGGAGCGATATACTTCGAATTTATCAAGGGGTTTGTAATTAATGATCTCCCTTTTTATTTTCTCTCCGATCTTGTCTTCTACCGCTGTTATACTCCATCTCGTCGGAACCAATCTCTTTTTAATTCCAAGTAAACCCGCAGAAAGCAGTCTAATTATGTAGTATTCGTCAAAACCTCGTTCATATAGAGAGATCATACAATCTTCCGCTTTTAGACCATCGTTCACAATCTTTTCTACAAAATTTGGAACTTTTGGGTTATCCACAACCCTAAACTTTTCAAGTTCTGCTTTTGGATTCAGGATGGGTGTGATCTCATTTAGATTGATCTTAAACGTAGGTCTTTTTGATAAAATCATTTCAGAATCGACTGGCTCTGTTGACATAACCAAACCGTCGAAATCGATACTTGAGCTAACATGGACTGGCTTTTCACCCATTATAAGCACTGATCTTAGTTTTATAGCATCATCGAGAGATATGTCTTCCCATTTCAGTGGATTGCTTAGGATTGAAGAATCTTCAAACTGTGTAACGGATGGAGCAATTCTAACGTAAGGGTAGCCGGCTTCTCCCACGAAAAGATAGGGTGGTGATTCTCCGAAGATATCTTTATCAAGTTTAAGAGAATTGTAAACGGATTTTGCTATTCTAAGCTTTCTTAAAATAGGACAAAAGGATCTTCCGCAGAGAAGTTTGTGCCCCTTGCAGATGGCACATCGGTTCCTCAGATTGTTCATTGATAATTTATCTCTTGATTGATTTATTTTTCTTTGCCCAATTTGAGGAACGAAAAGTTGACTTATAGCAAATTTTAAAACTTCATTCCCCTTGCTCATCTCGGCTTTTTATATTTGGAATATCGTAAGTTAACAGAACCGAAAAATTTATATATCACTTAGTCAAATTTACTAACCAGATGTTAGTAAATAACGATAAGTCAAAGATCGATGGACTGCTGGAAATCTTGAGCAACGAAAGTAGGAGAAAAATCATCGAATTACTTACGAAAAAACCATGCTATGTGAGCGAGATATCTTACACGCTCAGAATGGCTCCCAAAGTCGTCTTAGAACACTTGGAGAAGCTTGAGAAAGCGGGGATCGTTAAAAGTTACGAGGAAGGGAGAAGACGTTACTACTACATCGACAAGACATTAAACATCAATATAACTCTTACTCCTCACAGATTCAGCATAACCTATCATGAAGATAAAGAGGGTGATGTAAAAAACTTCATATCGGAGATTAGCAAAATATTCAACGAACTAAACAACTTCAGCGGAACGGATCTCTTCGAAAAGATGAACAAGATTGAAAGAACATTCAGAGCTTTGCAAAGAGAGGTAATCGAAAAATTCGATAAGATCATCGACAACATGATCGTAAAACTCGACGAAATGCTTGAAGAAGATATAGACAAGATAATCACTTACAGCTTGATAAAAGGTGTTAACACACCAGAAAAAATTGCCCAGATCTTTAACATACCCTATGAAGATATACTAAGTAGATTTGAAAAGCTCGAAAGAAAGGGATTCGTCGTTAGAGAGGAGAAAAATGGTAGGATTTACTGGAAATTTGTTTGGAGGTGATGATAATGGAGGATGCTTATTTGAGAGTTGCAGAAGCCTATCACCGGGATGTTGGAAGGGGAATCGCAAGAATTGATCCCGAAGTAATGGAGAAGTTGGGACTACAAAGCGGGGACGTCATAGAAATCGTCGGCAAGAGCAGAGTTCCCGCTATTGTATGGCCGGGATATCCAGAGGACAGAGGCAAGGGGATTATCAGGATAGACGGAAGCATAAGAAGCAACGCGGGCGTCGGCATCGATGACAAGGTTAAGATAAGAAAAGTAATTGCAAAACCGGCGGAAAAGATCGTCCTCGCACCTACTGAGCCAGTGAGGCTGATGGGCGGTGAAGTTTACCTCCTCAGAATTCTCGAAGGAAGACCGGTCATAAGGGGACAGAAGATCAGGGTCGAGGTTTTCGGACACGTTTTGACGTTTGTGATAACATCAACAAAGCCAAGCGGTGTCGTAATTGTCTCGAGATCGACCACAATCGAACTCAAAGAGAAACCGGTTGAAGAAGTGAAGAGGCAGGTTCCAAGCGTAACCTACGAGGACATTGGAGGTCTGAAAAGAGAACTAAGACTCGTAAGAGAAATGATTGAACTTCCACTGAGGCACCCAGAGCTGTTCCAGAGACTCGGAATAGAGCCACCAAAGGGCGTTTTGCTTTACGGACCTCCCGGGACTGGTAAAACCCTGATAGCAAAAGCAGTGGCAAACGAAGTTGACGCCCACTTCATCTCGATCAGCGGCCCGGAAATAATGAGTAAATATTACGGCGAGTCAGAACAGAGACTCAGGGAGATATTTGAAGAAGCTAAGGAGAACGCCCCATCCATCATCTTCATTGATGAAATTGATTCAATAGCTCCAAAAAGAGAAGAGGTTACGGGTGAAGTCGAGAGAAGGATTGTTGCTCAGCTATTAGCACTAATGGACGGTCTTGAAGCGAGGGGACAGGTTATAGTGATAGGTGCAACAAACCGCCCCGATGCCTTAGATCCAGCTCTAAGGAGACCGGGAAGATTTGACAGGGAAATAGAAATCGGTGTCCCGGATAAAGAAGGTAGAAAAGAGATTCTTGAGATTCACACAAGGGGAATGCCCTTAGCCGAGGATGTGAACTTGGACGAACTCGCAGAGCTAACCGTCGGATTCGTTGGAGCCGATCTCGAAGCCCTTTGCAAGGAGGCGGCAATGCACGCTTTAAGGAGAGTTCTTCCAGAGATCGATATAGAATCTGAAGAAATTCCATCAGAAGTGTTAGAGAATCTCAGAGTTACAATGGAGGACTTTCTTGAAGCTTTAAAGAACATAGAGCCTTCAGCGATGAGAGAAGTTCTCGTAGAGGTCCCCAACGTAAGATGGGAGGATGTCGGAGGTCTTGAAAAGGCAAAGCAGGAGCTTAGAGAAGCAGTCGAATGGCCCCTGAAGTATCCGGAACTGTTTAAAGGAGTGGGCATAAAGCCACCAAAGGGTATACTGCTCTACGGACCTCCCGGGACTGGTAAAACGCTACTCGCCAAAGCAGTGGCAAACGAAAGCAATGCGAACTTCATAAGCGTTAAAGGTCCGGAACTCCTCAGTAAATGGGTAGGAGAGAGCGAAAAACACGTAAGAGAGATGTTCAGAAAAGCGAGACAGGTTGCTCCATGCATACTCTTCTTCGATGAAATCGATTCACTGGCACCGCGCCGCGGAACACTCGGCGACACTCACGTAACAGAGAGGGTTGTCAGCCAGCTTCTGACCGAATTGGATGGCTTAGAGGAACTTAAGGATGTTGTAGTCATAGCCGCCACGAACCGTCCGGATATGATTGATCCAGCTCTCCTAAGACCGGGAAGGGTAGAGAGGCACATCTATATTCCACCGCCGGACAAAGAGGCGAGGCTTGAGATATTCAAGATCCATACAAGGGAGATGCCTTTAGCCGAAGATGTGGACTTAGAGGAGCTTGCCGCAAAGACCGAAGGATACAGCGGTGCCGACATTGAAGCCGTCTGTAGAGAGGCGGGTTTAGCGGCGATAAGAGAGGCTCTGATGGAGCTTAAGGAAGCAGATAAAGAGAAAGTGAAAGAAGTCGCGAAGAAGGTCAAAGTTGCGAAAAAGCACTTCGAAGCCGCTCTAAAGATCGTGAAACCAAGCTTAACGAAGGAAGATCTGAAAAGATATGAAGAAATTGTTAAAGATTTCCATAAAATGTATGCTTAAGGAGGTGATAAAATGGTCTGGAGAAGGAGAAAAAGGGAGTGGGATGAAGAAGACTGGTTTAGTGAATTTTTTAGATTTCCGTTTGAAGAGATAGATGAGATATTCAAAAGAATAATGAGAGACTTCGACGAAATATTCAGAAAGGCAGAATTTGCAGAAGGAAAACCGATAGTCAGGGGATTCTCAATCAGAATCGGGCCGGACGGAAAACCGGAGATAAGAGAATTCGGAACCAAGCCATTAATCAAAGAGGAGGGAATCGAAGAGAGAAAGCCACTAATCGACATAATCGAGACGGATGACGAAATTCAAGTGATTGCAGAGATGCCGGGAGTTAACAAAGAGGACATCGAGCTTAACGCAAGTGAAACAAAGCTCGAAATCAAAGCCGAAGGCGAGAACAGGAAATACTATGAGATCGTTGATCTGCCGGACGAGGTCAATCCGAACACCGCGAAAGCGAGATACAACAACGGTGTCCTTGAAGTCATTCTGAAGAGAAAGCACCCGAAGAAGGAATCAAAGAAGAGAATAAACATAGAATAGCTTTTAATTTTTAATTTTTTATGAAAGTTCCTTGGAGATGTGTAAGTAACTGGATCTGCACTGCCTGCGGGAAGTGCTGCATCGAATACACGCCGAGGCTAACATTCTACGAATACCTGACGCTTCCGAAAAGATACACCATCGAAAAAAGGGGGAAATACTACATCAAAAAAATAGGAAAACGCTGTCCATTTCAGATAGGAAACCTCTGTGGAATTCAGAAAAGAAAGCCTCTTTCGTGTAAATTGTTCCCCTTTTCAATTCACAGAAGAGGGGATGATCTCGCCTATTTTGAATACAGAAATGAAGAATTCTACGTTTACGTCGATCTCTTCTGTCCGAATATCAAATTGGGAAAACCGTCAAAAGAATTTGCGAGAAAAGTGGAGGACGCCGTTAAGCTTGTGATGGGAGAAAAGAGAGACTTCAGCCTCTTAACTTCTAAACTCTTTTCTTAAATTCAGAGGGTAGCTTTAAAACGCTTGCGAGCCCGATAAGATTTTCCTTGCTCAGGCTTCCATCTGCAACCTCTTTCAGAGCTTTTTTTGCGTTAAATGCGATACCCAATCCCGCCTTTTCAATCATAATCTTATCGTTTGCACCATCTCCAACAGCAACGATGTTTTCCCTTTTTATTCCCTCTTTTTTTGCGATCTCTTCGATAATCCTCGCCTTCTCCTCAGCGGTTATTATTCTACCTTTAATTCTTCCCGTAAGCTTACCATCTCTTATTTCGAGTTCGTTCCCGAATGCGTAGTCGAGATCGAGCTCCCTTTTCAGCTTCTCCGTGAAGTATGTGAAACCGCCGCTAACGAGGGCGACTTTATATCCCGCTTTTTTCAAACTCTCGATAAGCTCTTTAGCCCCTTCCGTTAACTTGATGTTTTCGTAAATCTTCTCCATAACCTCAACGGGTAATCCCCTGAGCAGTTTAACTCTCTCTTCAATAGCTTTTTTGAAATCTATTTCACCGTTCATGGCTTTTTCCGTGAGTTTTTTAACCTCCTCTTCGACTCCGGCGGCTTTCGCAAGTTCATCGATGATTTCCGCGTCCACAAGGGTGGAATCCATATCGAAAACTATCAGTTTTTTCTCCTCCATTGCAACTTCGTAAGGCTGGATTATGACATCAAGTCCTGTTTTTTCTATTTCGTCCTTAAGCCTCTTCTTTATTATCTCGATGTCCGCACACCTTAAATCGACCTCCAAGGTTATTGAGATCAACTTATCTCTCGCGGTCAAGCTTGTTCGCTCTATGTTAACCCCGTGGCTGAAGAGAATTCGAGAAACATCTCGGACTATTCCGACTCTGTCCCTTCCTATGACCGTAATGACGTATCTTCTTTTATCTCTTTGCTCCATCCTTTTGAAGGGAGAGATGTGAACCTGAACGTCGATTTGTCTTGCGGCTTCCTTCAGTCTTCTCTCTATCTCTTCGGTGCTTATTACAGCCTTGGACACATCGGCAACTAAAAACATCGTGAAAATCCCCTGAAGGACGTTCTGCTCAATATCGACGATGTTCACGTTCGCCTCTGCTAAGACGTTAGTTATTTTGTATACGATCCCCGGTTTATCTACACCGAATACGGATATCGCGAGGAGTTCCACGTGAGGTTTTGAAACCGACTGTATATCAATTTTTTGAGAAAAAGGTTTAAATGACTTTAAACGTTTATCTACTCATGAAATCTCCTCAGTGTGCTAAATGTCCTTCAAAACCGTGTTACAGAAATCCAGATGCAAAAAAACCATCTTTTTGTCCAATGGAGTCTTATCCAGACATCGTAAGAGAATCCTTAGAAGTTTACGAGAAGGACAAACTCACAAAAAGGCTTCATCAAAGCTCGACACTTATAGAAAAGGAGGGCTATGGACAATGGCCAAGAATTCGAGAGGTGGTCGAGTTGTGCAAAAAACTCGGCATAAAGAAAATCGGAATTGCGTTCTGCATAGGATTGAGTAATGAGGCAAAGGAATTTAACGATATCCTTGAAAAGTGGAACTTTGAAACATATTCGGTTGTCTGCAAGTGCGGATCTTTCGATAAGAGCTTGATAATCAGTGAAAAAGAAAAATTAAGACCAGACACGCATGAATCGATGTGCAATCCCGTTCTCCAAGCTATGCTCCTAAATCACGTCGGGACAGAACTAAACGTGGTTATCGGTCTGTGTGTTGGTCATGATTCTATATTTATGAGATACTCTAAGGCACCCGTTGTTTATCTGATCTCTAAGGACAGAGTAACGGGACATAACCCTGCAGTTTCCCTTTACGCAAAACATTACTTCTCAAAACGTTTGGAACCATGAAGATCCCTTTATTTGTGGGCAACTCCCTCTCTCTCCTGATTTTATCTACAGCGATAGTTCTGGCGGAATATGGATGGCTTACTCCCCCTCCCGTAAGGATTTTCATTCTGATAGTTTGTTGGTTTCTCGTGCTATACTTCTCCCACTGTCTCACCCATTATATTGTCGGAAGGCTCTTGGGTGTTGAATTCGATTATTACTACCTTTCGAGCTCTATGCTATCAAAAGCCAACATTCCCTTGTCCAATATCTTTTCAACAAGAATTTTCCTAACTTTAAAGATAAGAAGGAGAGCGACCAAGCGAAAAATGTTTATTATGTTCCTATCGGGCCCCCTTGCATCTATGTTCTTCCCATTAATAGTGGTGATAATTGCCCACGGCTATGATCGGTTAAGTTCGACTATCCTCGCTCTGATATCGATGGCGAACATCATCTTTACGGGATACTTCAGCTATAAACACGGATGCATAAGAAAGGCAATCAACTCGCTTCGATAGATCTCATCTTTCTTAAATGCTCTTCTCCTTTCAGAAATAGAAATATTATCAAAGAACTCAGTAGAGGGAACCACATGAAAACAGAGAATGTGTAATGCATGCTGTCCATGAAACCTTCAGTCATTCCAATGAGGGGAACTGGATTGAATTTCGCCATAATCCTGAGAAGGCTCATAGTTCCGGGATCTGGGACGATGTTTCCGTAACCGGGAATCCATTCGTTCATTCTGCTCGTTAGAAGAACTCCACCAACAGCAACCCCCATAGCCTGCCCTATTGTGTTAATTGATCTAACAGTTCCGTTAGCCATTCCCACCTTCTGTGGAGGAACCGAAGACATTATGACGTTGAAGGCTGGAGACATAATCATTCCCATTCCAACACCTATCGGGACTAACATAATGAAGAATTCCCAATATCTGACGTCAATGTCAACGCCCGTTAGTATGTATATTCCGAGAGCGAAGAACACGGGTGCCACTGCCATTAGATATTTGGGGTTCATCTTATCGCTTAACTTTCCAGCAATCGGAGAAACAACCATATTAGTTAAAGGTATCGCAATCATCCAGTATCCCGCCTCCTCAGCAGTCAATCCCTTAATTCCCTGAAGGAAATAGGGTATCAAGAACAGAGTTGCCGAGACCCCGAAAAATATGATCACTGTCGCCATAACACATACCGTGAAGTTTCTTATTTTGAATAGGCTGAGATCAAGGATGGGATACTCGTAATTCAACCCCCTTAGGGAAAAAGCTATGAGATAGGGGACAGAAATCACGAAACAGGATAGGGTTTTCTGATCCCACCACCCCCAATCCTGCCCCTTTATTATCCCAAGAGTTAAGAAACCCAAGCCCATAGCTAATAGGAATGTCCCGATTAGATCGACGGGAACTCTCTCCTTCGCTTCGAGAGGTGGTAGCAAAATAAATCCGAGGATGATTGCCATAATCCCAATCGGAATGTTTATGTAAAAAACCCAGTGCCAGCTGAGATGGGTCGTTAGCCATCCTCCTATTATCGGCCCAAGGGTGAAGCTTGAGGCTATAAATATAGCGTTTAAACCCATTACGGCACCTCTCTTTCCGGGTGGAAAAAGCTCCACAGCGATTGCAAGCGTGTTACCGCTGAGGATCGAGCCACCGATAGCTTGAAGGGCTCTGAAAGCTATCAGGGCTTCAATGCTCCAAGATTGGGCACAGAGAAAACTGCCCACAGTGAACAGAGCCATACCTAAAATGAAGTAACGATCCCTCCGAACCATATCCCCGATCCTTCCAGCCAAGACGAGGAGAACGACCATCGTTAATGTGTATGCATTCAGAACCCACTGTAGATCTGACATTCTCGCACGGAAATCTTCTGCGATCCTCGGTAGAGCTACATTGAGAACACTCACATCGAGCAGAACCATAAAAAGTCCCAAGCTTACCGGGAGAAACGCCAACCAACTTCTTAATAAACTCATGATTTTCTCCTTTTAGCAAATTTCACTCCCGCTATTACCGCAATCAAAACCAAGATCGCCACAGAGACCGTTAGAGGATTAACAATGGATTTTTCCTTAACCTCCACTGATGCCGTTATCGGACTTGACTCGTGAGTATATCCCTCCTCGTCGTCGTATTTAATTCTGATCGTCACGGGGTAGAATCCAGCACCCGCATCCTTATCAACGTCAATTCGGAATTTTGCGACCGCCACATCGTTCGGCTTTAACGTCCCCATGAAGTATAGACCCGGTTGAGAGACACCGATTAAACTGCTTATTGAACTTCCTCCAGCAATTGTAAGGGGTGGGGAGACTGTTAGCTCAGCTACTCCATTGTATATCGTCATGTCTCCGATATTTTTTATCTTAACTCTAATTTCATCAGTTGAATCTGGGTATAACGTGCCTTCAACTGATATTACTTCAAAATAGGCTGCTTTCGGCTTTACTATTATTGGAAATTCGGAGATGCTCACCAAGTCTTCGACACCATCTAAGCTGAATTTCCCGATTAAGTAGATCTTGTAGGATCCGCTGGTAATTTCATCCGATATGGATACTCTGAATTTAATTTCTTTGGTTTCGCTCGTATTAATCTCATCAGTATAGTATGCGGGGCTGAGAGGTGTTATTGACGGCGGCGGGAGTATGGTGAATTCAGCGTTTGTTATATTACGATCGAGTGTATTTTTGATTTTAATCAGAATATCTCCCCTCTTTCCGACTCCAAGGTTTTTTGTTTCAACTTTTTCAACTTTCAATGGGGATGAGTCCACAATCACTTCGATATAGTGCTTTTCGCTTGCGATTTCATCTCCGAGATCGTTTTTGTATTTCAGCATAAGGCTTCCTCTGTAGATTCCTTCTGGGGCTGTCGATTTAATATAGAAAGTAACCTCTTTATCTTCTCCAGTATTAAGGTCACCTATATAGGGAGAATTTTCCGCTTGAAGGAGGGGTGTATCGAATAAGAGAAGAGCAACGGCATCTTTCATGTTTTCGATGGCTTTAATTTTAACTGACAGGAAACCCCTCGAAGGTATTGAAGTGGATTGAACTGTTTTTGAAGAGGTCAGAAAGCTTTTAATTTCTTTTATTTCGAAGGTATCTCTATTTTCAACTTTAAGCCCGATCTGTTTGGTCAAAATCGCCTCACTACCATCTGATTTCCTGAAATTTAAAATTAACTCGGCTGGATACGTTTGGCTCACGGCACCATCCATTACGTAAACTTTGAATGAAGCATTTGCAGTCTTATCAACATCCAAATCTCCTAAATATGATGAATAAGCTTCTAAATCCGGGCTTAACGGAGGAGATGCATTTATCATAAGAGTCGCATCATAAATCTTGAATCTTCCCGTGTTTTTGATCGTAACCTCTACCACTCCCTCTGAATTTGTGCGTAACGCTGATTTCACTGACAAAACATCAAAATCAAAATCTTTCTTTGTAATTTCGACTTTCACGTATTCGGTGCTAAACTCATCATTGTTGTAGGATATCTCCACACCAGTGGGTGTCAAAGTGTATGTAACTTTCGTGTATCTTATCTTGACGGGGATTTTGTATTCACCAAGTTCAGCATCTTTATCAACCCTGATCCTAAAGGATGCTTGGGCAACCATCCCGGAGGGAAGATCTCCAATAATCTGGGGATTTACGGTCTCAACGGTTATCGGCAAATTGCTGTCGGATATTTCAACTCTAACATCTTTTGCGGTTGTTATAAGATTAAGCAGGTCTGAAGTGTTCTCGCTGAGAGTGAAACCGCTTATTTCAGCTTCATTTTCGATTAATATCGTTATCGTAGTATCGTCACCGGGGTGGAGCTTTCCATCACCAACGAGAGAGACGTGAAAATCGATTTCATGGGCTCCCACAACACTTATTAAGAAGATAAGCAAAATCGGAAGAAATCTCAATTTCGCACCTCCAAGATCACAGAGATATTTCACAATATAAAACTATCGGTTACCGAGATAGAAAGATTATTTAAAACTATTGTCGTTTTCGTTAACTGGTGGTAGGATGTATCAAACAATCAAAGTTGAGAAGATGGATGGAATTGCCAAGATAACGTTGAACAGACCCCAAAGGCTAAATGCGATAACCTTAGAGCTTCTCGACGAGCTTAGGAGAGCTTTGAACGAGCTTGAGTTTGACGACGATGTCAGGGTCGTGATAATCACTGGAGAGGGGAAGGCTTTCTCAGCGGGACTCGATCTACAAGCGGTCAGTGAGGGGGATCTTCTTAAGCCATTAGTCTCGATGCTCCTCGCCGCAAAGGGTCAGGAGGTATTCACAGCTATAGAAAGATTTCCTAAGCCCGTAATAGCCGCAATCAACGGATACGCCTTTGGTGGTGGATGTGAACTTGCTTTAGCCTGCGATTTTAGAATAATATCAAAGAACGCTCAGATCGGATTAACGGAGACCGCGTTGGGACTGATACCGGGATGGGGTGGAACGCAAAGGATGACTAAGCTTATCGGAATGGCGAAGGCTAAAGAGCTAATAATGTTTGCAAAAAGACTTAACGGTGAAGAGGCGGAGAAAATAGGACTCGCTAACAAAGCCGTTGATCCCGAAAAATTCTGGGATGAAGTAATGGAATTCGCAAGGAAACTTGCTGAAGGAGCCCCCGTTGCATTGAGACTTGCAAAATTCGCAATCAACTTCGGCTACGAGGTGCCCGTGGAAATCGGACAAGTTCTTGAGGCTGCTTACTTTGGTGTTGTCACTTCAACGGAGGATGTAAAAGAGGGATTCAGTGCATTCTTCGAAAAGAGAAAGCCCCAATTCAAAGGTAAATGATAAATAATTATTAATTTTTATTTTTTGGAAAAAATTATTAACAGGTATGTTTCTTATATTTTGGAGGTGAAATCGTGAACATAATTGTTCTTGCAAAGCATACTGTAGATCCCGAAAGCGAGATCAGAGTAGGTCCTGACGGAAAAAGCGTTGACGAAAAGGGACTCGTCTACGACATAAACGATTGGGACAGATACGCCATAGAAGAAGCCATAAGGATCAAAGAGAATCATGGTGGAGAAGTCATCGTCGTCGGGGTCGGATACAGTGACGACACTCTTAGAAAGTGTTTAGCAATGGGAGCGGACAGAGCAATAAAGATTCCGATCGATCCAAAGATGGATCCCTACGTCACAGCGTTAGCGATAAAAGAGGCTATATCTAACGAGAAGTTCGATTTGATTATCGCCGGACTTATGAGTCAGGATTACAACTACGCCTTAGTTGGAAGCCTCTTGGCTTCGATGCTCGATCTTCCCTATGCAACCGCCGTCACAAGCCTGAAACTTGAAGACGGAAAGGTAAGGGTTGTTAGAGAGTTGGAGGGAGGATACGGAGAGGAGAACGTTCTAACCCTACCAGCACTGATAGCAGTCCAGAGTGGGATAAACGAGCCGAGATACGTTTCGATAATGGGTATAAAAAGAGCCCGAAAAAAGGAGCTAAAAGAGATAAGCGTCGATGTCGGAGAAGGATGGATCGAGATCGATAAGATTTACACACCACCGGTTAGAAAAGCGGAAATGATCACAGGGGACACCGAAGAGGTTGCCGAGAAGATTTTGCAAATCCTTAAAGATAGGGGGCTGATATAATGAGGGTTTTTGCGATTGCAGAGATAAGGGGAGATACACTCGATGAATCCAGTTTTGAGCTTTTAAATCTTGCAAACTGCATTAAAGGAGATGGGACAAGCGAAGCAGTCGTGATCGGAAAAAACGTATCAGAGTTTGCAAAAGAGCTTGCGAAGGGTGCCGACAGAGTATGGAAGATAGAGGATGACGCTCTCGAAAACTACAATCCGGAGCTTTACACGGATGTCCTGCTCCAGTTATTCGCCAAGGAAAAGCCTGACATCGTTTTGCTCCCGAATACATCGAGAGGCCTGGAGATGGCACCTAAATTGGCTGTAGGGTTGAACGCACCGATAGTGACGGATATTGTCAATTTGGATGTCAGCAACGGAGTCAAAGCAACCCGATACATCTTTCAAGGAAAGTTGCTCGTAGATGTTTTCGTAAAAGAGTCTGAGACCTATGTTTTCACAGTGAGGCAAGGTGTGTTTAAAGAGGGTGGAGAGATCTCAGGAGAGATAGTAGATGCCAATGTGAAACCCACGATCACACCGAAAAGGGAGTTCGTCGGGATAATCGAGCCAGAGGTGGGGGAGGTCGACATAACACAGGCGGATATAATCGTCTCAGTTGGACGTGGAATTGAAGACGAATCGAATATAGAACTCGCCGAAGAACTTGCAAAGCTCCTCGGAGGCGTTGTCGCAGGTAGCAGACCTGTAATCGACAGCGGATGGCTTCCAAAAGACAGACAAGTCGGAATTTCTGGAAAGACTGTGAAGCCGAAGCTCTACCTCGCTCTCGGAATTAGCGGAGCATTCCAGCATGTTATGGGAATGAAGGACAGCGAACTTATCATCGCTGTGAATAAGGATCCAGAGGCTCCGATATTCGGTGTAGCACAATACGGTGTTGTTGGAGACATATTCGATGTCGTTCCCGCATTAATCGAGAAATTGAAGAAGATTAAAGGTTAACTAATTTTTTAACTTTTTAACGAAATCTATTTATTACCAAAGGATAAACCCCTAAGGTATGACCGTAATCAGATTCCTTGGAGGATGCAGGGAGGTTGGAAGATCGGCGATAATGGTAGACTCGATTATCTTAGATTATGGTCTCAAGCCGTCGGATCCTCCAGAATTCCCGATCAATGGTGTAGCCCCGAAAACCGTGATTATCTCGCACGGTCATCTCGATCATGTGGGTGTAGCCCCAAATCTTATGGATTACGATCCTCGTATCATTATGACCCCGCCCACGAGAGATCTTTCAGATATCCTCTTGAAGGACTCAATGAAGATCATGGAAAATCCACCCTTTGGAAAAAGAGAGTTCAGACAGTTTCACACCAACACAAGAGAGATAGGATACGACGAAACCGTGACTGTTGACGGATGGGATATAACTCTGTTCAACGCGGGACACATACCCGGAAGCGCTACAATCCACATGTCGAGGGATATCGACATCCTCTACACAGGGGATGTCAAGCTTGAGGATACGAGACTCTTAGAGGGTGCCGATACAGCTTTTCCGGAGACCGATATCCTTATAGTGGAGTCCACATACTTCGGAGTAGAGCATCCCGACAGAAAAGAACTTGAAAAGCTCTTCGTCGAGAGCGTTCTTGAAACACTCGACAACAAAGGTCATGCGATAATTCCGGCTTTCGCTGTCGGAAGAACTCAGGAAATTATGATGATTCTAACAAAGCACGGGATAACACCCTACGTCGATGGAATGGGCAAGGAGGTAACAAAGATCTTGGAAAACCATCCAGATTATATCAGGAACGTCAAAGAGCTTAGGAAAGCCGCAAAAAGATCAATAATCGTCGAGAAAGGTAAAAGAGAGAAAGTCCTCGAAGAACCCGCCGCTGTGATCACCACGGCGGGAATGCTCAACGGTGGCCCGGCTCTTTTCTACATCTCAAGACTCTACAACGATGAGAAATCCAAGATTATCTTAACGGGCTATCAGGTCGAAGGAACGAACGGTGACAAAGTCCTTAAAACGAACACGATCGATCTGGGAATAAGAACTGTGAAATTGAAGACGAAAGTGGAACAGTTCGACTTCTCAGCCCATGCAGATGACACTCAGTTAAAGGAGCTTGTGAGAAAAATTGTGGACAGAGGTGCCGAAAAGGTCTTCACAGTTCACGGAGAAGACACCGAAGCCTTTGCGACATGGATAAGGGAAGAGCTCGGAGTAGAGAGCTACGCTCCAAAGAACGGTGAAATGTATGTTATATGATGCTGGTTATTTCTGACATTCACTCAAGTTTTAAGAGGCTTAAAAAAGTTTTAGAGAGGGAAAATCCGGATCTCATTCTTGTATGTGGTGATATAACTGATTTCAATCCCCGCGATATCCCAGTCTTTGATAGATTGCTAAGGGATTTTGAAGGAGAGTGTCTCGCAGTTCACGGAAATTGTGATGATGAAATGTGTGTGGAACTTCTTGAAAGTGCCGAAAACATTAGATTTATTCACGGTAAGTCTATTAAGCTTCAAGATTATACATTTTACGGTTTGGGGGGATCCACGGAAACTCCCTTTTTTACACCTTCAGAATACAGCGAAGAGTATTATTACGAACTTCTGAAAAAATTTAATTACGAAGCCAATTCAATCTTGATCTCGCATTCACCTCCCTACGGAATCCTCGACAGAACCTATTACGGTGTTAACGCCGGATCAAAAGCTATTAGAGACTACATCGATAAATTCGATTACATCTTCTGCGGTCACATTCATGAAAGCTACGGTGTTTCAAGGGTTTCAAAAACGACAATTGTGAATGCTGGATGTTTGGCAGACGGAATCTATGTGAAAACTGATCTCTCAAATATTACCTTTTGTAGAATCTAAGAAAAATATAATAAACAGACAGCACAATTGAAACTCGTGGCTGATATATACAGGAGGAGCTATCTCATAATCCTTGTAGTTCTTGTCGGTATAATCTCGGGATTAGGAGCTATAATCCTCTACACGCTCATTAATCTTTCAATCACGTTCTTTTTAGAGAATTTAGATACCTACTCACCACCGAGTGCAGCCGGCGAGATCGATCTTTTCGATTTTTATATAAATGTCCCAAAAATACCCCTTTGGATAATCCCGGCAATAGGTGGCTTGCTTTCGGGATTTATAGTTTATAAATTTGCACCCGAAGCCGAGGGTCACGGAACTGATGCTGTGATAAGAGCTTTTCACAGAGAAAGGGGAATAATAAGGGGCAGAATCCCCATAGTAAAGGCGATCGCCACGGCTCTGACAATAGGTAGTGGTGGAAGCGCCGGAAGAGAGGGGCCAATCGCCCAGATAGGTGCCGGTTTCGGATCGATTGTTGGAAACTTTTTTAAGCTAACGGACAGAGAAAGGAGACTCCTCGTCATAGCGGGTGTCGGTGGCGGTATCGGAAGCATATTCCGTTCACCCCTTGGTGGTGCCCTCTTCGCCGTTGAAGTCCTTTACAAGAGGGATACCGAAGTTGACGGGTTGGTTTACTCTTTTATTTCTTCAATAATCGCTTGTATAGTTTTTAATTATTTTATCACTTTGATTCACCCAGATTTTGGAAGTATATTTCGAACTCCTCCTTTTGAGATAAAACACCCCGCTGAGATCCTCATCTTTGGAATAGTCGGCGTCTTCGCCGCATTAATCGCAAAGCTTTACGTTTGGGTTTTTTACACTGTTCACGATTTTTTTAAAAGGCTGAAAATAAACAACTACTTTAAACCCGTTATCGGTGGGTTACTAACGGGTATAATCGCAATCTTCGTTCCACAGGCTCTCGAAATGGGATACGGATACGTCCAACTTGCAATAGATGAGAAATTAACTCTTAATTTAATTCTACTGATTTTATTCGCGAAAATCCTTACAACATCGTTTACAGTTGGAAGCGGTGGAAGCGGCGGTGTCTTTGCCCCTTCAGTCGTTATAGGTAGCATGGTCGGCGGAGCCGTTGGCTACCTGATGAAGCTACTGTTTCCGACCCTTATCATGAATCCCGGTATTTACGTGATCGTGGGAATGGGCGCCTTTATAGCAGCCGTCGCCAAGACGCCAATCGCAAGCATAACAATGGTTGTTGAGATGAGTGGAAGCTATATGGCACTTCCCGCAATAATGATCGCTTCTGCCGTTTCATACCTGCTCAGCGGAGACACAACCATCTACAGAGAACAGGTGGACACAAGAGCCGATAGTCCCGCTCACAGAAGGGAGCTTACGAGGCATATTCTTGAGGGATTAAAGGTTAAAGATGCTATGACTCCCGTTGAAAAAGTAATCACCGTAAGCCCGAAGAATACAGTTCAGGATGTTTTGTATCTTATTCAGAAAACGGGACATCTCGGATATCCGGTTGTAGAAAACGGAAAAATCATCGGGATAATCACGTTAAGTGATATAAACTCGATTCCAGAGGAGGACAGAACCAAACTGAAAGTGGAGGAAGTTATGAGTAAGAAACCGATAGTTATATCTCCCGATGATAATCTTGAAGACGCTTTAAAACTGCTAATAAAGAATGACATAGGAAGGCTACCGGTTGTCGAGAATGAGAAGCTTGTTGGAATAATAACGAGAAGCGATATAATGAGAGCTCACGCAAAAGAATTGGCAAGACTTGGAATATGAGATTTATTGTGGGGATCACGGGGGCTTCTGGACAGATATTCGCTGTAAGATTATTGGAAATACTGAGAGAACACGCCGAAATCCACCTCGTGATTTCTGATGCGGCAAAGATAACCATCTCCCATGAATTGGATATGGAGTTGGATGAGCTACAAAAATTAGCTCACTACATATATAACGAAAGGGATTTGGACGCTCCCTTTGCAAGCGGGACTTTCAAGCACGACGGAATGGTAATCATTCCCTGTAGTATGAAAACCCTTTCATCCATCGCCTACGGATTTTCAGATAATCTAATTTCGAGAGCTGCCGACGTCACTCTGAAAGAAAAAAGAAGGCTAATTCTTGCAGTTAGAGAAACACCCCTAAATCTGAATCATCTGAGAGCTATGGTTAGAGCCTGTGAGGTGGGGGCGATAATAATGCCTATAACACCCTCTTTTTACATAAAACCAAAAAAAATCGAGGATCTCGTGGATCACTTCTCGAAGAGGATCGCCGAACTCCTTGGATTGAACGTGGATTACAAACGGTGGGAGTAGCGGCTCCACTTCTCCTTCCAATATTTTTTAATCACCTCTAAGGCTATGAGTTTTTCACCACTTAGGAATCTTATGCTCGCTCCGCCTCCGGTCGAGATGTGGTTCACCTTATTTTCGTGACCTGCCAGTCTCGCTGCTGTGGAAATGTGTCCACCACCGACGATTGAAAACTTTGTCCTTGAGATAGCTCTTAAGATTTCGAACGTCCCCAAAGCAAAGTCTTCCTCTTCGAAAACACCGGCAGGACCGTTTATCACAGCGATGTCGTAATTTAAGATTTCATTTGCGAATTCACTGATTGTTTCGATTCCGATGTCCTTTATCACCGGCTTACTACTCATTTTCAGGAATTCATCTATGCTTATGTCTTTCCTTTCGCCATTTAGTTCTACACCGAAATCTTTTGGAAGCAGTATTCTATCTCTGAATTTTTCAAAAATTTCTTTCATCTCATCGTCGTTGATGTCTTCTTTATTATCTTTAACGATCTTGGCGTTTTTCTCCCCAATATCTATCCCCGAAAGCATTAAAAAGTAGTTGGCAACAACACCCGTGAGGATGACCTTGTCTGCAATCTGATTAAGGAGGACATTTTTCAAAACCTTTACCGAGTCGCTTATCTTTGCCCCGCCAAGAACAAATATCTTGGATTCATCGCTCTTTAACGCTTTTGATAATGCCGTGACTTCTTTTTCAACCAATCTTCCGATAACCGAGGGTAAAACGACGGGAAATCCTACCAAACTTGCCTGTGCTCTATGCGAGGCTGAGAAGGCGTCGTTGATATACAAATCGAAATATTTTGACAGCCTTGTAACGATATGGGATCTCGCATGTTCCTCAGGAGTTTTTTTCAACATCTCTTCGGAATAGAATCTAACGTTTTCGAGTAGGATTATATCGCCAACCTCTATTTCTTTGATCTTTTTTGTAACTCTTGAGGAGAAAAGCTCATCGATGTAGACCACATCTCTATTGATAATTCTTGACAGAACTTCAGCATGCTTTTCAAGGGTAGTAAAGTCCTCTTTACCGGGTCTTGACTGATGAGCTATTAGGACGAGTTTCGTGTTTTCAAGCTCTTTTATCGTTTTAGCATGGCTCTTAAATCTTGTTGTATCGAGGATCTCTGAATTTACAATGGGAGCGTTGATATCGATGCGCATTAAAACGCTCTTTCTTTCGTAGTTAACATCATTTAGAGTGGGTAACTCCTCAATCATTGATTGAGATTTGATTAGGATAATATTAAAATTTAACTCTCTACCCTTTTTACAGTGTCATTCCAAATTTGCGTTAGGATTTTACTTAGGGGATTTGAAAATCGTTCCACTTCAGATTTGCTTAAAGTTATGCTTTGAATGACTTTCACTCTTAATTACACTTAAGTCACTTAACGGAATTTATGTCAAAATTTGACTAGTCGATACCACACAGGTAATCGCAGATAACGACCTACCACACTTTTGGTAATCAATTTTTTGGAGCCACTATAATTCACCTTCATTCTCTTAAAAATAACATTCAGAGCGATGACGAATCATTTCGGGAAATAACCTCAAAAAGAAATGGATTTCGATTTCATTATTATAAGTCGAGCATGCTACAGCATAAAAACAAGAAGGACAAAATAGTTTTATATTAAAGCACAGAAAGGTGATCAGATGATATTCGACGACATTGGCAGTTTTCCATTACCAGAGGGGATAAAAAGAGAATGGATTGATGAAAATCTCGAAAGCAAGGAGTATGCGGAGATGATTAAAAGAGCCTTTTTGATGAAGGTGAATGCGGGAGTTGAGCTACCCAATTACCCACAGTTCAGAGATATGAACAAGATGTTTTTAGATTTAATAAAATATCCTGAATATCAGGAAGATGCATACTTGATAAAAAAGAAATTCGCCAAGATTAGGGAGGTCGAAGCGTTAAAAGAAATGGAAGTAAATGGGATAAGGGTCTGCGTCACGGGCCCCTTCGAGCTTTACTACAGGGAGTTCGGTCCGGTCATCTACGACGACATTCTCGAAAATTTATCAAAATCAGTCTCCCGATTTATCGAGAATCTCGATGATAGAGTCAAGTGTGTGAGTATAGATGAGCCGAGTCTCGGCGTGAATCCAGAATTGCAACCTTCCAAAGACCAGATTGAATTGGCATTCGAAAAAATAAAATTCAAGAGAGATGTTCAAATCCACCTTCACTCACCCCTCTTTTACCTCCAGTTGCTTGAAGTTGAAAGTATAGATGTGATCGGGATAGAAGCTGCAAAAGACGAGAAAGCTTTGAATTTCTTGGATAAGGAAGATCTCGAAAGTTATGATAAATACGTAAGAATCGGTGTTGTAAGAAGCGATATCGACGGAATTTTGGCGGAATACTACGAGAAGTTTAAAGTAAATGCTTGGGAGGACAGTGAAGAAATTCTAAAAGCCATAGACATAATAGAAAGCCCAAGTGCGATAGAAAAAAGAATTTCAAGAGCTCTAAAGCTATTTGGAGATCGTTTGAGATATATAGGTCCGGATTGTGGTCTTTTCAGTTTTCCAAGCCAAGAGCATGCTGTGAAGCTGCTTGGGAACATAAAAAAAGCAAAGAGCAAATATGAATGACTATTTATCCTTTTTCCTGACAACATTAACGACCCTCTTCATAATCATAGATCCACCCGGCAACATCCCCGCATTTATAGCATTAACCGAAGGATTGGATGAGAATCTTATAGATAGGATATCCAAAAAAGCAACTGTAATCGCCTCATTAATCCTGATTATCTTCGTGTTCAGTGGATGGGCGATAATGGAGTTTTTTTCAATATCTATAGAAAGTCTAAAGATTGCCGGAGGCTTATTAATGCTGATAATTTCAATCGATATCCTTTTTGGAAGGAGATCCCGTGAATACTATGAGAAAAAAGGGAGAGAAAGCATAGATATTGACTCCATAGCAGTCTTCCCTTTAGCCCTCCCTCTGTATAGTGGTCCGGGTGCAATTACGGCTGTTGTTGTTCTCTCCTCAAATGCGGATCTGATGGGGAAGATTCTCGTCGTAGTTTCCATAATCGTTATCTACATCATGGTTAGAATTACCCACATCTATGCGATATCAATTCTTAAGATCCTCGGAAAAAGCGGTGCCGACATAATTGCGAGAGTTATGGCGATAATACTTGCGGCGTTAAGCGTAGAATTTATTATGAGTGGTGTCCTATCTAAATTGGGTATTGGCAACGTGTAAAACTCATCGAAGACTTAATTGCCATTGTAACCTTATTTGCTGGTAGATAATATGGAATGAGAAGTCACAAAAAGAAGAAGGTGGTAGAAAGTGTCAAGCAAGCGATTGGAGACTGTTAAACTTACGGCAAAATTTAAGCTCGATGGAGAAGTCGATAAGGGTTTGTTTAAGTTATACAGAACAATCGTTAATGAACTACTAGACTATGCTCATTCGAAGGGAATTACGTCGTTCAAAAGGTTGAAATCTGAGAAGTATTATGAGTTGAGGCAGAAATATCCTGAATTACCATCTCACTACATTTACACAGCATGTCAGATGGCTTGTTCGATCTATAAATCATTCAGAAAGCTTAGGAGGAATGGTAGAACTAAATCCGATAAGCCAAAGTTTAAGAAAGATGTGATAATGCTTGATGACCATCTGTTTAAGCTCGATTTGGAAAATTGGAGTGTAAGCTTAGCTACACTGAACGGAAGAATAAAGTTAAAGATCCTACATGGAGGATATCATGAGAAGTTTAGAGATTGGAAAGTGGGGCAAGCTTGGTTGGTTAAAAGAGCTGATGGAATTTACTTAAACGTAGTGTTCTCAAAGAATGTTGAGATAAGAGATTTCACAGAGGTTATTGGAGTTGACGTAAACGAGAACAACATTACTATTGCTACGAAACAGAACTTCATAAAGTTTAAAACGAGAGAAAGAGTAATTAGAACTGCCTATTTCTTAAAAAGGAAGAAAATCCAGACCAAGATTAAGTGTAGAAGAGTTAAATCTAAAGTCTTAGCAAAATACCGTGACAGAGAAAGAAATAGAGTTTTAGACATTTATCATAAGATTGCTAACGAAATAGTTAAAGTTGCATTGGAAACGAACTCGGCAATAGCTCTGGAAAACCTCAAAGAAATCAGAAAAAAGATAAATTACTCGAAAGAATTAAATGGTAGGCTACACAGATGGAGCTTTAGAAAATTCCAGCAAATATTGGAATATAAGGCTAAGCTTAATGGTATTGAAATTATCTACGTTAATCCCCACAAAACCTCAAGTCTCTGCCCGGTATGTGGGAGGAAACTGAGCCCGAATGGGCAGAGGCTGTTAAAATGTGAATGCAGTTTAGAGGCAGATAGAGATGTAGTCGGTAGCTGGAACGTTAGGTTGAGAGGACTGAAGATGTGGGGAGTCTCGTTCCCCCCGAAAGCCCATCGATGAATAGAGACGGGAAGGTTCTCCGCTGCAAATGCCATCAAAAGTTATAAAAGTAGCGGAGAACCAGAACGGTTGGTATGATACACGAGATTATAAGAAAAAAGCTTGTTGAAAGAAAAAGAATCGCCGTTGGCTTATACAGATTTGATGAAACCAGTGAAAAAAGAATAAAAAAAGCTAAAGAGCTTGTAAAAGATTTTGCTGACGTTATTGTAATCGACGAAGGTGAAGAGACTGAGAAAACCCTCATAGATTTGTTAAAGAAAGGTGATGTTGACGCCGCAATAAGGGGAACCGCAAGGGCATCAAAAATCCTCGAAATTTTAAGGAAAGAGTTTACGACTTACAGAATTGCCCTGTTGGAAACCGCCGATGGTAAGCTATTCCTGTTAGCCCCCGTGGGAGTTGATGAGGGAAAAAGTGTTAAAGAAAAACTAATTATGATCGAAGAAGCTAAAAAGATTTCAAAAAAACTCGGCTTAAAAGGCACGGTGGCAATCCTCGCGGGAGGTAGATACGGAGATGTCGGAAGGAGCGAAGCCGTCGATATAAGTCTCGCAACTGCAGAATTGACTGCGAGACTTGCTAACGCAAAGAATTACGAAATAAAGATTGAAGAAGCTGTAAAAGAAGATATAGTGATAGCGCCCGATGGGATTTCGGGAAATCTTATCTTCCGCTCCCTCTGCTACTTAGGTAAAGGGAGGGAATACGGTGCCGTTTACACGAACCTTCCGTTTAAGCTCGTTGACACGAGTCGTAGCCAATCCCCTGAGGGATACGCCAGAGCTATCGCTCTTGCATCGGTGATATGATGAGAAAATATCCCGAAAGACCACTTGTGGGTGTGGGAGCCGTCATAATAAGAGAAGGAAAAATTCTCTTAGTGAAAAGGGCTAACGAGCCGAACAAGGGGAGATGGTCTGTTCCCGGAGGTCTCGTTAGGAAGGGGGAGAGCCTCGTTGAAGCTCTGAAAAGGGAAATTAAAGAGGAACTCAACGTGGATGTTGAAGTGGGTGATGTTGCATGCGTTGCGGATGAGATATTTTACGATGAGAGGGGTGAAATTCCATACCACTACGTTATTATCGACTTTTTTGCGGAAATTTACGGAAACCCGAAACCGGGTAGCGATGCGGCGGATGTAAAGTGGATACCCCTCTCAGAAATCGATAAAGTCGATGTGGTGGACTTCATTAGAATGCTTATTAAGAAAATAATCCGAAAAGACGATAACATATATTTAAGAAAAAACAAATAACCAAAAATAACCAAAAGATTTAAATCTAATTAATCTCCCGATTTTCTAATGAAACTTATAGTGTGTCCGTCTTGTGGTGAAGAAATCGTTCTGAAAGATTTATACGAGGGAATGGAAATCCAATGCGAACTCTGTAACGCCGTCCTTCTCTACGAGGATAACAAATTCATACTGCTCGATACAAACGAAGAATTCGATCCTGAAGACTTGGAAAAAGATTTTGAAGAAGAGAGCGAAATCGATGAAGAATTCGAAGAGGAATTCGAAGAATACGAGGAATAAGTAGCTTATGAAAATTCTTGCGTTAATTGGGAGTCTAAGAAAGGGCAACAGCCTTTTAGCGTGTGAATACATCTCCCGCAAACTACCCCTTGAGGTAATAAACGTTGCCGAGAAGAAGATAGAACCCTGCAAAGCTTGTTATTCTTGTATTTTTGGAGAAGACTGCAAAATAGATGACGATGTAAACGATATCATCGAAAAGATAATTGAAGCCGATTTCATCCTGATCGCTTCCCCCGTCTACTGGCTTGATTTAACCGGGAAGATGAAGATGCTCCTCGACCGCCTGTTTATGGCAGAAAGACACATCAAGAATGGAAAGAAAGGTGCCGTCATCTACTTCTATGCTTTTCAGGAGCTTAGAGGTTGGGCGTCAAATACCTACAATATCCTGTTGAGGGCTATGGGGATCGAGCCAATCGCCGTGATACCGATAAACGCAGCGTTACCGGGAGAGGTTTTCTTAGAGGAGAATCTAAAGAAGCTTGATATGCTTATTGAGGCAATAAAAGAGGGTAAAAGAGTCGTTCTTGAAAATCAGTGCCCCGTTTGTTTGGGCGAAGTCATTAGATTTGATCTCACGTGCCCGATTTGTGGATCCAAATTCGACGGAGATATGAATTTAATTGAAAAGGGAGACAGGCTCACGACCAAATGGTTCGAAGAGCATTACGAAAATCTCAGAGAAATGAAGGATCTTTTCTTAAAACGAAAGAACGAATTGAAAGCTTTAACCAAAAAATATATCGGGTAATTTTTTAAACCTCTCCTCTAAGAGATTTTATGGAATATTCAGCGGAGCACATTGAAGTTCTCAGCGATCTCGAAGCGGTTCGTAAGAGACCCGGAATGTATATAGGTAGCGTAGGCATTAGGGGACTTCATCATCTTCTGTGGGAGGTCATCGATAACAGCATCGATGAGGCTCTCGCTGGATACTGCGATTACATAAAGGTTATCCTACATGAGGACGGAAGTGCAAGTGTGGAGGACAACGGAAGGGGAATCCCAACAGAGATGCACAGACTTGGGAAGCCGGCTTTAGAAATCGTGATGACGAAACTCCACGCGGGGGGAAAGTTCGGCAAAAAAGCCTACAAAGTCTCGGGTGGTTTGCACGGAGTAGGCGTCTCGGTTGTCAATGCCCTATCAGAGTGGTTAGAAGTCTATGTTAAAAGAAACGGGAAAATCTACTATCAGAGATACAAGAGAGGAGTCCCCGCCATGCCGCTCAAGATATTGGGTGAGACCGATGAAACGGGAACTTTAATAAGATTCAAGCCCGATGAAGAGATTTTCGAAACAACCGAATTCAGATACGACATAGTATCCCATAGATTGAGGGAGCTCGCTTACCTAACAAGGGGAGTGAAAATAGAGCTGGTCGATGAAAGAAAGAACAAAAGAGAGGTATTTCTATCGGAAAGGGGTATACTCGATTACATTGAATATCTAAATAAGGGCAAGCCGGTTATACACAAGCCGATATACTTTAAAGAAAGGGTGGGCGAAATCGAGATAGAGGTTGCAATCCAGTTTACAAACACCGATCTCGAAGTTCTCTTAGCTTACGCAAACAACATTCACAACGATGAGGGCGGCACCCACGTGATAGGCTTTAGAACGGGACTTACGAGAGCAATAAACGAATACGGGAAAAAGAACATCAAAAAATACAAGCCGATATCGGGACTGGACGTAAGGGAAGGATTGACAGCGATTGTCTCCGTTAAGCTACCAGATCCGCAATTCGAAGGACAGACAAAGACAAAGCTCAGCAACAGCGAAGTTAAAACGGCTGTGGAGTCTGTAGTCTATCGAAAAGTTCTTGAATGGCTTGAAGAGAATCGAGAAGATGCCTTAAAAATCATTGAGAAATGTCAAATTGCAAGGAGAGCGAGAGAAGCCGCAAAAAGAGCAAGGGAGCTCGTAAGAAAGAAGGGTGAAGTTGCCACGCTACCCGGTAAGTTGGCGGACTGCTCTTCAAGAAATCCGAAAGAAAGGGAGCTATTCATAGTTGAAGGTGAATCCGCTGGCGGCTCAGCAAAGCAGGCGAGGGATAGAAGATTTCAGGCAATTCTTCCTATAAGAGGTAAGATAATCAATGTAGAGAAAGCGGGACTTGTGAGAGTTTTGAAAAACGAGGAGATCAAAACGATGATCGCTGCAATAGGCGCTGGAATTGGAAAGGAGTTTAACGTGAACAGGATTAGATATAACAAAATCATCATAATGACCGACGCCGATGTCGACGGTGCCCACATCAGGACGTTACTGCTGACGTTCTTTTACAGATATATGAGACCGTTAATCGAAAAGGGGCATCTCTACATCGCCCAGCCACCCCTCTACAGGATAAAGAAGGGGAAGAAAATCTATTACGCCTATTCGGAAAAAGAGCTTGAAAATCTGCTTAAAAGAATCGGAACAGCTG
The DNA here is from genome assembly GCA_965561205.1 of uncultured Archaeoglobaceae archaeon. GTDB lineage: Archaea > Halobacteriota > Archaeoglobi > Archaeoglobales > Archaeoglobaceae > Geoglobus. The sequence continues at coordinate 38,866 of CBEWZU010000006.1, forward strand.
AAGTTCAGCGGTATAAAGGTTTGGGGGAAATGAATCCCGAACAATTGTGGGAGACCACGATGAATCCAAAGAACAGAATCCTCGTAAGAGTGAGTTTGGAGGATGCTTCCCTCGCCGAAGAGCTCATAAGAATTTTGATGGGTGAGGATGTGGAGAGCCGAAGAAACTTCATAATAGAACATTCGAAAGAAGTTAAAAATCTTGATGTCTGAGGAGAAACCATGAGAATGTCTGCGAGATGTCCAGCATGCCTACTTAACAGGATATATGAGGAATGTAAGCTCGCTACAAACGATAAGGAAAAAATCGAAAGGATTATTGAAAAATCCCTTGAGATGCTTCTCGAGGAGTTCAGAAAAAAGGAAATAAATGCGGTAGCTTCTACAAAAATCCACAGAGTTGTTTACAAAATGCTTGAAAACGAAGATCCCTACAAAGTTTTGAAGGAAAGGGCGAACAAAGCCGCTTTAAACGTTTTGCCTATCGTGAGAAGGGTTATCGAAAAGGGGGATGTTTTCAGGAACGCTGTGATAGCAAGCATAATCGGGAACAGCTTTGATTACGGTGTAATGGGTCACGAGGTCAAAGATGAGGATTTTGAGAGCTACTTTCTTAAGGAATTCGATAGGGGACTTGCAATTGACGATGTTGACGAGATCAGAGAGCTATGCAGGGGGAATGTGGTTTACCTAACGGATAACGCGGGAGAGATCGTATTTGATAAGCTACTTATAGAGGAGATCAAAAAGATCGGAGGGAGGGTAAGTGTTGTCGTTAGAGGGAGACCGATTCTAAGCGACGCCACCCTTGAAGATGCAAAGCTCGTTGGGATAGATAAAGTAGCCGATGAAATTCTGACAAACGGGAAGGGTGCAATCGGCATTATCGAGGAGGAACTTCCCAAAGAGACGAGGGAAAGAATTAAGAATGCAGATCTGATCATAGCAAAAGGTATGGCAAATTACGAATGCCTCTCAGAATCCGATTATGATAACATCGCTTTCCTCCTGAAGGCAAAATGCGAACCCGTAGCCGAGGATATAGGTGTTGAAGTAGGTGATATGGTGGCGATGCTTAGATGAGGGAGAGAACGCTTAAAGAGTTATTTCAAGTCCTTTCGGGAGTGGAAAAAGGAAACTGCGAATACTATCCCTGCCACTTCGAGGGGCAAAACTGCGATTTTTGTTACTGTCCCTTCTACCCCTGTCTTATTCACGAAACCGGAGGGTATTTGAAGGGAAAAGTATGGAGTTGTCAGAACTGCGATTTTATTCACAGAAAGGATGTAGCGGAGAGGGTGAAGTTCATCCTCGGAAGCTATCCGAGACAGGTGTTAATCGAAGGAGACTGGGTATTTTTCAACGAAATCCTTCAGGAAATTTTCTTCGGAGAGATTAGGGGTCGTAAAGTTGGAAAATCCTACACGGTGTATGAATTCGAGGAGGAAGAGGAGTGCTACCTTGTGATATTGGAGAACTTCGAGATAAGGGATGTGAAACGGGGGAAATTCAGGGAGCTGATCAAAGAAGAGGGTGTCATAATACCAATTTAGGCAATCCCCGTCTTTTCTATAACGACTTCAAATTCCTCCTTACTCGGGTTTACGTCCTCAAGTATCGTGTATCTCTTTCTCCTTATCTTCCTCGCAAACATTAACGCTTCTATGACCTGCTCCTTCGTCAGTCCGATCTCCTTCGCCATTGTAGGTGCCTGAACCCTCTCAAGTGATTGCTTTATTTCTTCCCAGTCTCCGACTCCATAATACTTTTGATGCAGATACTCCATGATAATAGTTCCAATACCGACCTGCTCTCCATGCAATCCCTCTCCATAACCCAAGTAATCGAGGGCGTGGCTGAATTTGTGCTCGGCTCCACTTGCAGGTCTACTCGAACCTACGAGGGAGATTGAGACCCCGCTAAGTATTAACCCCCTTACAAGCATTTCGAGATGGGTGATGTTGCTTATATCGAGGTTTGCGGTTTTCAACAAAAGGCTTGCGGGCATTACAGCCATTGAAGCCGCGACTTCATTATAGTCCTCATCTATCTTTTCTTTGGCAAGTATCCAGTCCTTCACGGCGGTGATATTTGATACGAGATCCCCGTATCCTGCTCTTAAATATCTAATGGGGCTCCTTCTTAGAATTGTTAGATCCGCTAAAACTGCCGCTGGTGAATTTGTCGAGATGGATATGGGTCTTTTTTCGGATTTGAAACTTGCGATAGGTGAAGCTATCCCATCATGAGATGCTATGGTTGGAATGCTAATGAAAGCGGCGTTAATCTCCGATGAAAGAACTTTCCCAACATCTAAGACTTTACCACCACCAATGCCTACGACGGCATCCACATCTGTGTATCCGATTTCGAGCTCAATCCTTCTAACTTCATCCATACTTGCCCTTTCAACAAAGAAAACGTCGACAACTATATCGTTGAGTCTCTCTTTGATTTTCGATCCCGCTATCTCGTAGCTTTTTTTACCAGAAACTATAACGACATTCGAGAGATTGAACTCGTCAAGAACTTTTCTAACTTTTTTTCTGGCTACCTCACTAATTTCTACGTAGTTGGGAAATTCGGCTACTTTGAAATATCTTCGGTATTTCTTCATAAATTAACTACATTACGATTTTATTTAAAATTTCGGGGTTTGCTTTGTTAACTTAAATTGGATAAAGATTTAGCGACGACCAGAAATCCTAATAGATGCAGAGTCATAGCCTTTTTATCCCTTCTTTTATTAGAGATTTGAGGCAGTAACTTTTTTAATAGTTTTTAGAAAATAGAAGAGTTAGATATCTCAAAAGCTTCAAGTTTTCCAGCAAAGCTAAGATGAGAAAGATTACGAGTTATGAAACTTAATACTGGGTCTTTTTGCGACATCGAGTTCAGGAGAATGACAAGATTTAAATCTTTTTAATTCTAATATCGTTTTGATGACTGAGATAGGGCTTTTAAAGGCTATTTATGAAGAACTAAAGGAGATAAAGGAGAAGCTAAGTTAAACAAGAAAATTGAAATTATCGAAGCTGGATTAATTCAAGAAGAGGAGATTAGCGAAGATGAGGCTAAGGAACTTGACAGACTTTCTGAGGAGACGAGAAAAAGTGGTATTCCATGGGAAAAGCTTAAAGCTAACTTGATTTATGAGTTTTAACGTAGCAGTCGTCGGCTTTGGTGGGGCGGGAACAAGCATAGTGGCTGAAATTATTAAAATTAAATTATTGAAAATGATAATACAACTTTGTATGTCGTGAATGATACAGTTAAACTTAGAGATGCTTTTACGAATATTGTGAGCGAAGGGAACTTGTAAAGGAACTTTTGGATTACAGTTGGGTAATAATGACTTCTGGAGTGGGTGGAAGAGGTGGAGATTCGTTGGTTTATGTTGTTAATAAACTTGACAATACACAATCAATTTTTGTAATATTTCCATTTTCAGTAGAAAAACCTCGAATTTTTAAGGTTAAGAAACAACTTAATACACTTAAAGCTAAAAATAGAGTATTTGTGGAACGGTTAGATTATTTGCTGAAGATTGCACCACATCTTCCACTTGATTTAGCTTTGGGATTTTTAGATAGAAAAATTGTAATAAATATTATAAATTTAATAAAATTATTAGATTAATTGAGATAACATTTTTATCTTCTGAATTTTGAAGATTTGATATGGTCAGCAATCAGAGATTTAATGCGGTAACTTTTGATTACGGTAACTTAAATGAGTGGAAAGGTTATTTCGAAGAGATCAAAAAGATTGCTGAGAGTTGTAAGGTTACAGACAATTTTTGGAATGAGTTGATGAGAAGATGCAATGGATTAACGTTTAAAGCTGTTCGTTTGGACACTTGGCAAGCTGACCTACAAATAGGTTAGGCGTTACAAATGATTAGATTTATATTATTTCATCTGCAATATGAAATATATGTCAGACTACTACTTAGCTGAAAGTTGGTATAACTTTATAACGACAAAAATAGCTTCCATTAGGGATTACGGTCAAGCTATCTTAAATTTTTGGAAATTACTAAAGGGTTTTGATGGTATGCATATAAGTAAAGTTCTAAAGAACTATCCAAAGCTGAACATTGTATTTTTAGGTGGCGTTGACAAGAATGGATACAGGGAAGACAGTTTTGCAAATGCAATCAAAGAGATATTTGGAGCTGAAATTACAGATTTAAAGTCATACTTTTCCTTTATCATACAAGATTTAGAACCGGCAGTTCCAATAAGAGTCGAAAATACAGAAATTTTAAAGTATATTGAACAGATAAAAGATATTGCCAGTTTGATAATTAATAAAGCAAATGTAGATATTGAAGAACATGATGAGTTGCTGGAAGAATACGTGAACAATTCAGAAAAGATTTTTGAAGGATTAGTAAAATTCTTACAGCACTGTATAAATGTTTGTGTCGGATTTGATGAATATATGACCTTTGTTTGGAATATTAGAAAGATTACGAAAAGATACTTAGAATTAGTTTTTCCAAAAACGAAAAAGGAGGAAAACTTGAAGTTTTTAAAGGATTTTCTCGGATTTACAGAGTTATTCGTTCCAAATGTTAACGATACGAGTTTGAGAGATAAGTATACAATCTACGGTTTTCCAGACATTTACTCTAAGTTTGATGTTCGAAAATGGTATAGTGATTGGATTAATCCAGATAAAATACCATACGAGCTTGAGAAAGATTTATCTTTGGTAATTAAAGAGCGTGTAAATTCTCTCGGTGGATTACTACTTTGGCTCAACAGATTAATTTGGATGTTCTTTGTTAAATTCTCTTATCACTATTATGATCCACTTCCCAAGATCATCGAAAATCCTCCAAATCCACGTAAGATTTATTTGGACGCATGTAATGAAGAATTAAAAAGACTAAACTGGACATGGAACGACAGTGAATTCTTATACACATTAAAGATCAAAGAAGAAAGCTATAGCAGAAAACACAGTTACTACAATTTTAACGAATTTGCGATTGAGAACACTATAATAAAAGATAAGGATAACGTAACAGTTTCAAGACTTTTCGGCTTTCTCGACCAAATTGCACCAGCGTTGTTCTTAGGTGCTTATGAACTTATATTTGTAGATAAAAATAAATTTATGATAATCGAAAGGTGGTAATCAATGAATCAAGAAAAAGAGCTTAGAGAACTATTAAATGTTTATAAATCTAAATCTAAGAAAAGAGGGAAAAGTAAACAAAAAGAGATAACATCTGAGCAAGAAAAGGTCGAAAATGAGCAAAAATATCGTACTGAACCCTTAATCGTTCGACAGATGTTAATTCGTAAGCCCTTAGAGGTTAAATTAAAAGAGCCTAATAAAACTTTGCCTTCAACAAGATCAGAAAATATAACTCTAAAAATTCCAAAAACAATCCTTTTAACACTACCAAGTGTGGAACTGAAAAGATTGAAAAAGGAATTTCCTTCTAAAAAGAAAGAAATTATAACATTAATCATAGAGCCTATAAAACTCGATAAAGCTGAATTGAAGCTTAAAACTTTTGATACATCCGTAGAAACATTAAAATCAGAAGAATCATCAAGCGAATCAGAAAAGCATGAACTCCTTGAAGAAATAGACTTCATAGAGTTTCTACTCGGAAAAGGCAGTGGTAAAATCTTAAGCGGAAAACCTCTCTGCATAATAGTTGAAAGGCATCCTGACAAATACGAATACATCGTTGTAACGATATGTAGGGAAGTTTACAGAGAAAAGAAGGGAGGTTATCCACAGCCAATACCTGTAAAAACGGTTGACGAAATCGAATTTGAATTTAAAGCGGACATATCAGATCAAATAATCATCGTTGAAAATGCAAAGTATTCTGAAATCCTCAGAAAAGCCGTATCGAAATTCCCATTTAGTAGCTTGGGATTTTTGATATTGGTTACAGATAAACCAGAAGAGCTTGAGATGGAGATTAGAAAAAATATACCAAAAGCTGAAGAGTTCATACTCAGAATAGAACCTGTAAAAATTGATGAGAAGTTAAAGATTGGTATTATTGAATTCATCAGCGGCTCGCAACTCTTAAAGAGCTACAGCTTTGGGGAGGACTTCCTAAAGGCAACGCAGGTGTTTAACGACCAACTTAAAAAATACCTCGATTTTAGCAAAGCACCAAAGGAGCTAAGAGTTATGTGGCACAAGCTAATGGCAAAATCTCCGGAAATCTCAGAGCAGGCAAGTGAGGAGCATTCAGCAATGAAATCCTTCGTCTGGCAACACCTCTACAGAAAATACAAGAAAATACCTAAACTTGAAGATGAAAGAAGTGTCGATGTCTCAATAGACAACGAAAACTATGAAATAGAGACTTTTTACGGTTGTGGCGATTCTATAGCTAAACTCACAGAAAAAATGGAAAAATTCACACGTAGCGATAAGATTTTCTTCGTTCTGAGAAATATAAGCATTCTAATGCACCTAAAAGAGCTAATCAGCTTCAAAAAGACTTGGAAAGATTTAGGTTACGACGTTGAAATCCTTGGAATTGACTTCAAAAGAAAAGATTTGATTTCGCTCAATGTTCTCCATATAGCTGACCAGCAAAAATAATAATAGATGCAAAAGTCAAAGCCCATTAATGGATATTACAGAGCTTGAAAAATACATATCAAAATATTGCGTGGAGCTACTCAAAAGTAGAGGGATAAATCGGCTGTATCCTCCTCAAGAGGAAGCGGTAAAAAAAGGTTTATTCTCCCGAAAGAATTTGGTGATTTCGATACCTACGGCGAGCGGAAAGACGTTGATTGCTGAACTCGCCATGATATATGAGATCATCAGAGGAGGAAAGTGCCTCTACACGGTTCCTTTAAAGGCTCTTGCAAATGAGAAGTTTAGAGAGTTCAAAAAGTGGGAGGATGTCGGCGTCGAGATTGCCATATCTACGGGTGATTACGAAAGTCGTGACGAAGAACTCGGAGATGAAGACATAATCATAACAACAAGTGAAAAAGCCGATTCTCTTTTGAGGAACAGAGCATCTTGGATGGAGAAAATATCCCTCCTCGTCGTCGATGAGATTCATCTGATTGACTCGGCTAAGAGGGGTGCCGTCATCGAGATCCTCGTGGCGAAGTTAAAAAGACTGAATCCTAAAATAAGGATACTTGGACTCTCCGCCACAATACCCAACGCTGACGAAATCGCAGAATGGCTTGATGCCGATATAGTCATGGATGATTGGAGACCCGTTCCCCTCTATGAGTCCGTCTTTTATCCCGGAAAGATCCTCAGAGTCGTAGACAATCGTTTGGAAGAGATATCCGTTAGAAGTTTGGAAGGTCTCATATTAGATACGCTAAAAGAGGATGGGCAAGTTCTTATTTTCGAATCAACAAGGAGAAACGCGGAATCCCAAGCCGAAAAGCTGATTCCCATCGTTAGTGATTTCGTTGAGGATAACAAAGAGATAGCTGAAGAAATTCTGATAGAAAACGATGGAGAGATGAGTCAAAAACTTGCGAGATGTGTCAGAGGTGGCGTAGCATTCCATCACGCGGGTTTGCTGAGCTACCAAAGGGAAATAATCGAGAACGCCTTCAGAAAAGGACTGATAAAGGTTGTAACGGCAACTCCAACCCTTGCGGCTGGCGTAAATCTTCCCGCAAGGAGGGTGATTGTAAAGGGAATTAGAAGATACGTGTCTGGATTGGGTAGCGTTCCGATAAAGGTGAGTGAATACAAGCAGATGGCCGGAAGAGCTGGAAGACCGGAGTTTGACGAATACGGGGAGGCGATTATCGTTGCAAAGAGCAGAAATGAAGCTTTAAAATATTTGGATAACTTCATTATGGGTGATGTTGAGCGGATAGAATCAAAACTTGGGGCTGAAAACCACCTCAGATTCCACACACTCTCAATTATTGCGGAAGAACTTGCGAACAGCCTCGAAGAGATTATAGATTTCTTCTCTCTCACGTTCTTCGCACATCAGAACGAGTTTGCCGAGTGGGATATCCAGAGGGTGGTGCTGCAACTAATCAAATGGGGATTTGTGGAGGGAGAAAATCCATTACTGGCAACAGAGATGGGAAAACTTATTTCGAGGCTTTATATCGATCCCCTAAGTGGGTTCATCTTTCAGGAAGCGGGTAGGAAATTCGACGATCTGAGCGAGATAGCTATCCTTCATCTAATCTGCAGAACTCCGGATATGGAATTGCTCCATCTCAGAAAAGGTGATGAATGGATTGAAGATTGGATTGATTATTACGAACTAACTTATCATCCTTCCTACTACTCAACGGATTACGACTGGTTCCTTAAGGAGATAAAAACGGCATTATGTCTTTACGACTGGATTAACGAGAAGGATGAAGATGTTATTTGCTCTAAATACGGGATTGCACCGGGAGACTTAAGAAGAATCGTGGAAACAGCCGAATGGTTGCTCCATTCTTTAAGAAGGATCTTAGAATTCTTAGGAAATCCCCTTTCCACAGAAGCGGGAAAGCTCGAAAAGAGAGTAAAATATGGAGTGAGAGAAGAGCTCGCAGATCTCGTTTCGATAAGGTGGATAGGAAGAAAAAGGGCAAGAAAACTTTTCAATGCCGGAATACGGAATTACGAAGATATTATCAGAAAAAGGGATTTAGCGGAGCGGTTAATCGGAAAAAGAATTGTTGAAAAAATCTTAAGGGAATAGGGGCGGGAAATCCAATCCGACCCACTCTTCAAGTCCAAACATTAGGTTCATGTTTTGAACGGCTTGACCGCTCGCCCCCTTCACAAGATTGTCTATCGCCGTGACGATCACTACCCCGTCGCTTCCCTTATTTATCGAGATGTCGATGAAGTTACTGCCCCTCACGTAGCTCAGTCTGACCGTTTTTTGAAATCTCACGAAGTAGCAATTCCTGTAGAAGTCCCTAAATAATTTCTCGATCTCCTCTTGATCGAGGTCACCCCTTAGGAAGACGTGGGCGTTCGTAAGAATCCCTCTCGATCCGGGAAAGACCTGCGGTGTGAAGGAAATCTTGATGTCCTCTTGGAATCTCTTAAGCTCCTGCTCCATCTCGTAATAATGACGGTGATCTGTTATCTTGTAGGGGACAACAGCCTCGTGTAGATTCGGGTAGTGCGTGAAATCCGTCGGCGTCGCTCCAGCTCCCGTTATCCCGCTTTTCGAGTCGAAAACAACCCTTTCAACGATCTCTTGATCGGCTAAGGGTGCCACGGCTGGAATCGTCCCCGTCGGATAGCAACCGGGATTCGCAACGAGTCTCGCCTTTTTTATCTCCTCTCTGCGAATCTCGGGGAGGCCATAGACGGCTTCGATATATGCTTCGTGCTTTTTCCCGTAAACTCTCTCGTAAACGTCCTTCTTAAGTCTGTAATCTGCAGACAGATCGATGACCTTCACACCGGACTCGTAAAGCTCAGGCACATATCTCATCGCCTCTCCGTGAGGGACTGCCGTGAAAACGATGTCGCACTCTGAGAAAATCCCTTCAGTCGGATCGACGAATTCGATGTCGTAAAATCCCTTCAGATGTGGATGAACTTCGTGGATTTTCCTTCCCTTCTCCCTCCTTGAGCTGACTGCTACGACTTCGGCTTCGGGATGCTTTGCCAAAATCCTGAGCAATTCCCCACCCGTGTAGCCCGTTCCGCCGATTATCCCGACTCTCACGCTACCACCCTATTGTTTTTCTATACCTCATCCCGGGGAAGTTTATCTTTTCGATCTCTCTGTAAGCTTTGCTTCTCGCCTCTTCGAGAGTCTTCCCGAGAGCTGTCAGGGTAAGGACTCTCCCCCCGGTCGTTTCAAATCCGTTTGTCTTCACAATCCCGTTGGCGTATATAATCGCATCCTTAACGTTCTCTATCCCTGTTATGGGCTGGTTCGTGTAGTGGTCGGCCGGGTAACCGGGCTTTATCCCTTCTCTTCCAACGAGGAATCCGCTCACGGCACACACTGCCACTGCATAATTGTTGCTGAATCTGACTTCAACCTCGTCCAGTCTCTCCTCGATGACGGCAATCGAGAGATCGACGATATCGCTCTCAAGTCTTGGAAGCTTCGCCTCAGCTCCCGGATCGCAGTCCCTGACGTTTATCTCAAGGACTTTCGGGATTCTTTCGCCGTCTTCTTCAACGATCATTATCACGGGATAAAGAACTCCTTTGAATTTTATTCCCTCTTCCTTAGCCCCCTTAACAATCGGCTTAACGACGAGATCCATGATCTTTCGCTCCATCTCCTCATCTATCTGGGGATGGGGAGAGACCGCCCCCATTCCTCCGGTGTTTGGATTCAGAAGTTTCCCCTCTTTATAGAGCTTCAAAGCTTCCTCCTTCGTAATGTATTTTCTGAAATATCCGATGTAGAACTGCCTCATTCCATCGACATCGTCTGGATCGAAAGCTCTTTTGTAATCCTTCGCGTGTCCGAAGGGAATCGCCGTCTTCCCGTCACAAAGTGCTGTAAAAGCCACTTCGATCCCCTTAAGTCTTTCCTCCACGACTACTTGGTTTCCAGCGTCTCCGAACTTCTTCTTTACCATGATCTCCTCAACGGCTAAGAGAGCCTCCTCAAGCGAATCGCAGACGTAAGCTCCCTTTCCAGCCGCAAGTCCGTCGGCTTTGACGACAAGGTTTTTTCCGGGATTGTTTTTGTAGAAATCCCTGATGAATTCCTTGGCTTCATCAGCATCCTCGAAATTCCAATAATCGGGGATTGGGACACCTATCTTCTTCAAAAAATCTTTAGCCCAGCACTTGCTCGCTTCGAGGATTGTGGCGTCTTTTTTGGGGCCGACCGTTGGAATACCGTTTTCCTCAAGCAGATCAACGATCCCTAAGCTTAGAGGCTCTTCTGGTCCGATAAACGCTAAATCTATCTGATTTTTGATTGCGAACTTCACTATCTCGTCGATAGCTCTTATCGACGGGATCTTCTTTCCGTCGAGCTCTGCTATCCTGCATTTGGGGAATAGAAGAGTCCC
>CBEWZU010000007.1:0-49127 GCA_965561205.1 uncultured Archaeoglobaceae archaeon
CAGAGAGTTTTTGAAGCACTTCGTGATATCGAAAGCGTGGAGTTCATATTCTTCCAGGAGGGGGAGAGGATATTTGTTTTGTATTTGTTTCGGATGGTGTGGATGTATACGATCTCGAAGAATATGAATTTGGGGATGAATACCCAAAAGCTTTTGAAAGGGTCGATGCGGAGATTTTGTAATCACAGCTAAAAAAGGCTACGAATTCCAAATATCTGACTATAGAGGTGCTCATGGTGGATTGAATTTTGAAGATTCTACGGGATTCGCCCCTATCCACTACGAAGGGTTAAGGGAACATGTAATCCCAGAAGGAGGGTTTTGTTACCGATGTCCTTCCGATAACTCTTGAGCTTTTGGTTGGATGAAAAGCTATTTTAATTTACCGTAAAAGATGTTTCATGAAACTGAGAGTTGCTCACACCCCAGATGCTGACGATGCCTTCATGTTCTACGCAATGGTGGAGCGTAAAATCCCCCTTAATTTCGAGATAGAGCACTTTACAGAGGACATTGAAACCCTAAACAGAATGGCATTTGAAGGGGATCAGCATGTCACTGCAATCTCTCTTCACGCTTATGCTTATCTTGATAAGAAATATCGAATACTCTCTGCTGGAGCAAGCGTTGGAGATGGATACGGGCCAATAGTCGTTGCAAAAAGAGATATTGAGCTGGAAGGAAAAAAAATCGCAATACCGGGCAGATACACTACGGCATACCTCTACCTAAGGTTGGCTGTTGAGAATTTTAATCCAGTAGAGATTCGGTTCGATAGAATTATGGATGCCGTAAAGTCGGGCAAAGTTAACGCGGGTTTGCTCATTCACGAGGGTCAGATCACCTATAAAGATCACAAACTCGTTAAGGTTCTTGATCTTTGGGAATGGTGGTTTGAAAAGACCAAACTTCCAATGCCCCTCGGCGTTAATGTGATATCACGAAAGCTACCGGAAGACATCCAAAGAAAGTTCTTAGAAGATATGAAAAAAAGCATAGAATACGCCTTAAATCACCCAGAGGAAGCTACAAGATATGCGATGAAATATTCGAGAGGAATGAACTTCGAAAAAACAAAAAAATTTGCAATGATGTATGTAAACAAATACACATACGAAATGCCCGAAAGTGTTGTCCAAGCGATAAAAAAGCTTTTCGAAATGGGTAGTAGGGCTGGAATAACAAAAAAACCAAAATTAGATATCCTCTAACTCCTTTCCCCTAACAACGGGTCCGTCAACGCAAACTCTGAGACCGTTTTCGAGAATACAAGAGCCACAAACACCGAAACCGCACTTCATATACCCGGTTAAGGAGAATTCTGCCCTGTCTATGACACCCTTTTCTTTGAAATAATTTATCAGAAAGTTTGTCATCGCTTTTGGTCCACACACGTAAATTCTGTCGAATTCGTCGAGATTTTCTCTCATTATCAGGTCTTTCACGGTCCCCTTAATACCCACGCTACCATCCTCACTCGCTATTACGATATCTTCTATATTCTCTGTAAGGCAGATATCCTCTTGGGATTTTACACCAAAAAGAAATCTCACATCCGCTCCACACTCTTTTAATCTCAGATAAAGATAATGAAGGGGAGCAATCCCCATTCCTCCAGCTATGAGCAGAGCTCTTCCATTAGTTAAAGAGAACATGTTTCCGTAAGGACCCTTTATTCCGACAAATTCCCCCTCCTTTATATCTACCAGATATCGGGTGGTTTCGCCGACAGCCTTAACCGTAACAGAGTTAGGAGATGACAAGCTGAGAGGAATCTCCTCCAATTCGAAGACGTTGAGCATAATAAACTGCCCGGGATATGAACGGAAATCTTTGTTGAAAATAATAGTGGAAATGCTCTTATTGTATCTTTTGACTTTTTTAACTTTAACACTAAACATGGCTTTTGATTGGACAAACCGTTTATAAACTCATCGTCCAACGAGATGTGATGTTAAAGAAAACTATAGCCTCTGCATTCAAGTTAAAGGGAAAAAGTGAAATGGAAAAATCTGAGCTAACATATACCCTCTCATTTGACCTGAAGTTTTTTTCACACGAAACGAGTAAAAAAGTTGTTGAACTGGCTGAAAGAAGAGGTGTGATAAAAGTGGAAGGTGGGATTGTCAAGCCGAACTTTAATTTATCGGAGATTAAGATAGATGACTCTTTCAAGCCGGACATTCAGAAGCTCTTCAACAACGGATTGTTCGACAAGATAGTCAGGGACATTTGCGATAAAAAGGGTAAGGAATTTCCTGAAATAATCAAAATTATAAATAAGAAACAGATGGAACTTGGAAACATCCTCGATGTTGAGGTTGTCGCCCTGATCGTTGCCGCCGAAGAAGGTATTGATATTGAGAATTATTTGAAAGAAGTTGAAGATGAAGTTCTCAGAAAGGGGAGCTCTTAAGATAGGTAGAAAGCTTATTATATCCGATCTGCATTTAGGAATCCTCGGTTTTCCTGATTTCAGTTTATTTAACAAAATTATCGAAGTTTATGAGAAAAGCAAAGCTCAGACGCTGATTCTGAACGGGGATGTAAAGCACAGGATAGGAAGAGCCGAAATCCATTCGGTTGAAAAATTTCTCGATGATTTGAGGGATTATGTGTCCGAACTCATAGTGATAAAGGGTAACCACGACAGCGGTCTTACCGGACTGTCGGATTACGTTTTTGAAAACAAGACCCTTATTATTCACGGTCACAAGAAAATTGATGAATTTTTTGAAGCTAAAAGGGTGATTGTGGGGCATGCCCATCCCGCCATTTTTATCAAAGATAAAGTGGGAGGTATTAAGGAAAGAGTCTGGATGATCGGACACGATCAGGAGAGAAAATTAGTTGTAATGCCGGCTTTTAATGAGCTTTGTAGTTCAACTGCGGTCAATTTGGAGAAACCATTGGGTTTCGTGTTTAGGTATTGCAAGAAATTCGATATATTCACAATCAACGGATTCTATATGGGGACTGTAAGTTTTGTGTAGAATATAAAATCGGAATTGCCTCAGAAAGCAAAGTTCCGATCCTTTTTTGAGTTAATTTAGATGCAGAACCTTCTATAACAAAATTTCATGAAAAATTCAATAGAATTCGCTCAAAAAATCCTGATAAATTTTACATTGAATAGAAAATATTATTAACTTAACAGTAACGTGAATATTCTAAGGTGATATTATGAGAGACGTTGCCGTCTTAGGAGTAGGAATGACGAAATTCGGGAAGCATCCAGATAAATCTCTCGTCGATTTATTTGCTGAAGCTTTCTTCGAGGCTTTTGAAGAGTCGAACATCGAACTAAAGGATATACAGGCGTTGTATTACGGAAATTTTGTTGGAGAAATGACGGACGGATCTGCAAACCTTGCCGGTTTCATGGCTGACGAAATCGGATTGAGGGGAATCCCAGCGACAAGATACGAAGGAGCTTGTGCCTCTTCAAGCGTTGCATTCAGAGAAGCTGTCAGAGCTGTAGCCGCTGGATACTACGACTGCGTAGTTGTGGGTGGAAGCGAAAGGCTTCTCACAGCTGGAACGGCAATCGGAACGAGAGCATTGGCAACTGCAGTAGATGGTGTATACGAGATAACAGCGGGTTTGACATTCCCCGGTGTCTTCGCCTTAGCGGCAAGGTTTTATTCTAAGAAATATGATATACCGCTCGAAAAACTAAGAGAAATGATGGCGATGGTTTCTATTAAAAACCACAAATACGGAGCAATAAATCCGAAGGCTCAATTCTACCAGAAATACGGGGATCTCAAGGTAGAAGACGTTTTAAACTCGAGGATGATTTGTTCACCGCTCACCCTTCTTGACTGTTGTCCGATGACGGATGGTGGAAGTGCAGCTATCGTGGCATCCGCAGACTTCGCCGAGGATGTGATAGACACCCCGATATACGTGAGGGGAACCGGACAGGCATCGGCTGGCGGACTCTTTAGGCAGAAGGAGGACATAATCAAAGCAATTCCACGAAGGATATCATCACAGATGGCTTTCAAAGAAGCAGGAATGACTCCAAAGGATATCGACTTCGTCGAGCTTCACGATTGCTTTACAATCGCAGAGATAATCGCAACAGAGGCCATGGGCTTTTTCGAATACGGAAAGGGTTGCTATGCGGTAGCCGAAGGTGTAACACAAATCGACGGAGATCTTCCCGTTAACCCAGACGGCGGACTGATTGGCAAGGGACACCCCGTCGGGGCTACGGGAGTCTCCCAGATTTACACGGTTGTAAAACAGCTTAGAGGTGAATACAAATACAACCCTGTCAAGGATGCCGAGACGGGAATGACGGATACTCTTGGAGGGGATTTCGGAACTCTTACTAACATAATATTAAGCGTTCACAGGAGGTGATTTGATGAAGTTTGTAGATTTCTTTAACGCTCTACTTGAGGGAAAACTAATCGGACAAAAATGTTTAGACTGCAACAGCTACACTTGCCCCCCGAAGGCTACTTGCGATAACTGCGGAAGTAGAAATCTTGAAACGGTCGAACTCAGCGGAAAAGGTGTGATAAGAACCTTCACGACGACATACGTAGCTCCAGCAGGTTACGAAAAGGAGAGCCCCTATACCGTCGCCTTAGTCGAACTTGACGAGGGTCCATGGATTGTCGGAAGGATAGATTTAGATACGCAGGAAATAGAAAAGCTGGATCAGGAGCTAATCGGAAAGAGGGTTAAAGTGTATGGGAAGGAATTCCCGACCGAGCCGTTCTATCCAAATAAAGAGAAAAGGGTCGTTCCGTTCTTTAAGCTGGAGGAATAATCATGGATTTTTCTTTAAGTGAAGAACATAAGATGTTACAAGATGCCGTAAGGGAATTTGCAGAGAAAGAAATAATGCCCTACGGAAAAGAATACGATGAGAAAAAGGAATATCCCATGAAAATTTATAAGAAAGCGGCAAAACTCGGATACATCGGAGCAAGCATTCCCGAAGAGTATAACGGTGCCGGTATGGACTGCTTGGCTGAAGCAATCATCAGCATGGAATTCACGAGAGCTGACAGCAGCATTGGCTCAGCCATAGATCTTGCAGTCCTCGGGGTTCCCATGCTGTTGCGTTTCGGAACTGAAGAGCAGAAAGAGAACTACATGGCGAGAGTTCCTAAAGGAGACGGGCCTTCGGCGATTGCTATAACCGAACCGGACTGCGGGACAGATGTAGCGGCGATAAGAGCAAGAGCTGTTAAAGAGGGAGACGAATGGATCATAAACGGAACGAAACAGTTCATCACAAACGGTAGCGTCGGGCTATACACGATTGTCTTGGCGAAAACAGCTCAGACATCTCCACCACACCGTGGGATATCAGCTTTCATAGTCGAACAGGACAGGGAGGGCTACGAAGCAAGAAGGATAGAGAAGATGGGATTGAACTGCCATGATACGTGTGAAGTCGCACTGAAAAACGTCAGAGTGCCCGCAGAGAATCTTATTGGCGAAGAGAACAGAGGGTTCTACCAGTTAATGGCTTTCTTTAACGAAAGCAGAATAAAGATCGGAGCTCTCCATCTCGGAATGGCTATTGGAGCTTACGAGAGAGCGTTAGAATACGCAAAACAGAGGAAGACTTTCGGCAAGCCGCTGATAGAGCATCAAGCGATTGCATTCAAACTTGCTGAAATGTACAAGGATATCGAAGCGGCAAAACTGCTCGTATTTAAAGCGGCGTGGCTTGTCGATCAGGGTGAACCCGATCCAGCTCTGAGTTCGGCGGCGAAGCTCTTCGCAACCGAAACTGCGGTGAAGGTAACATACGAAGCCATTCAGATCTTCGGAGGATACGGTTTCAGCAAGGAATACGATGTGGAGAGATACTACAGAGATGCGAGGGTCGGGACAATATATGAGGGAACAAGCGAAGCTCAGAAGATTGTCATATCGAGGAGAATTATCGGAAAAATTAGGTGAGGTGGTTTTATGAAGGTTGAGGATGTTAAGATTGTTGGAGTTCTTGGAGCGGGAACGATGGGCAGCGGCATCGCACAGGTATGTGCCATGTCTGGTTACGAGGTTGTTTTAAGGGATATAGAAGATAGATTTCTCGAAAGGGGGTTAAACAACATAAGAAAAAGCCTTGAGAAATTTGCGGAGAAGGGAAAGCTAACAGAGGACGTTGAAACTATAATGAGTAGGATAAAGCCCACGACAAAGCTTGAAGATCTATCAGATGTTGACTTGGTTATCGAAGCAATTGTTGAAAACATGGATATCAAGAAGGAAACGTTCAAGCAACTAAACGATATTGTAAAGAGGGAGGATGTCATATTCGCCTCAAATACATCAACGCTCAGCATAACCGAAATGGCTGCTGTAACGAGAAAACCCGAAAACTTTGTAGGGATTCACTTCATGAACCCCGTTCCCCTAATGAAAGGTGTTGAAATCGTTAGGGGATTGCTCACGAGCGATGAAACTCTGAACTTTGCAGTGGAGTTCGTGAAAAAGCTTGGAAAAGAACCCGTGGTTTGCAAGGACTCACCCGGTTTTATAAGCAACCGCATTTTGATGCCATGGATAAACGAGGGGATATGGGTTTTATACGAGGGCATTGCAACGAAAGAAGAAATAGACAGGGGTATGAGGCTTTTCACGAACGTTCCAATGGGTCCTTTAGAGCTCGCAGACCTAATCGGGTTGGATATATGTCTTGCGGCAATTGAGACGTTACATAAAGAGCTCGGGGACAAATACAGACCATGTCCTTTACTCAAACAGATGGTTAGAGCTGGATTACTTGGAAGAAAGACTGGAAGAGGTTTCTACGACTACACCAAATAATATTTTGTTTTTTATTCTCTTTTTGCAAAATAAAAACTTTCCAGTTAATCTTTATAACCTATCAGCAAAATAGTGTTCATGAAAATAATTGCATTTGTTGGATTACCTTTAAGCGGAAAATCAACCGCATCAGAAGTTGCCGGGGAAATGGGAATTCCCGTCGTTGTTATGGGAGATGTCGTTCGAGAGGAAGCCAAACGTAGAGGTATTGAGATAAACGATGAGAATTTAGGCAAGTTGGCATCCGAACTTAGAGAAAAAGAAGGAATGGACGCAATTGCTAAAAGATGTATTCCTATAATCCGTGAAAAGTTGAAAGAAAAAGGCATCGTAGTCGTTGATGGGGTTAGAGGAATTGACGAAGTAAAAAGATTTAAAAAAGAATTCGGAGAAAATTTCGTTTTGATCAATATCGAAGCTCCGATAGAAGTTAGATTTAAAAGAGCTTTGAAGAGAAAGCGAGAAGACGATGCGAAAACGATAGAAGATTTAAAAAAGAGAGACGAGCGGGAGCGATCTTGGAACATGGGTGAGGCTATAAAAATAGCTGATATCACAATACAAAATACCGGAGACTTAGAGGAGTTCAAGGAGACTGTAAGGGAGATTCTAAAACATTTTATCCCCCGAGTTGAGGCTGAGATCGAGACAACGATCCATCCGACGGAAGACGTTGAAAAGGTTAAAAAAGCCGTTGAGAACATCTTCCCCGACGCAAAAATCGAGATAGTAGATAATAAACTCTACGCAAGATCATCGGATTTAAGCAGATTCAGAGAGCTTCTTAGAATTCAGAAAATACTCGATACGGCAAGAAGCGAATTGATGAGGGGAAAAAGGGGGAAATCCGTGATAATCTATTTAAACAAGCAAACTGCACTAATTTCGAGAATAAACTTCACAGATGAGGATGCAATTCTATCCCCCCTAAAGGTGAAATTCAGGCTTTACGATGTCGATTTCGATAAATTCCTCGATTATCTGGCACCCGAAACAAAGAACGGCAAACCCATCAAAGAGGTTGATCGGCTTTGAATCCGATTCTCAGGATTTTGGCGAGAACTGATGGGAGCATCACTAAGATCATAGAAGCTCTAACGGGTGAAAAAGCTGAAATCAGAACAATAGAACAGAAAATAGTAAAAGCGGATGAAAGTATAGCGAAAACCCTTAAGATAGAAAAGGGAGATGAAGTAAACTACAGGGTTGTTGAAATTATCTCAGGGGGAAGAGTGTTCGCAAAGGCGATCTCTTACACTCCCTTAAAGAGGTTAGAGAAGAGATTTAAGGAAGACCTCATGAAAGCGGACATCCCAATCGGTGAGATTATAAGAAAGCACAAGATGGAGGTCAGAAGAGAGATAAAATGGGCTACCGTGAAAAATCACGAAGGGAAAAAATCTCTAATAAGGAATTACGACATAATCCACAGGAATGAAATACTAATAAACATAACCGAGATATTTCCGTTTGAAGTTTATGACAGATTTTGTGGTGGTAAGTCATGAGAGATAAAATAAGGGAATGGTTAATGAGAGACGGAATTTTCAAAAGAGAAGCTCCAGACGATAAAGCCGAATTTCACTTTGTGGCTGAGGTTCCTCCAGCATCCTCCCAGTTTGTAGATGTTATCTACCCAAAGAACACAGATCTCATCTTGGTTGCAAGTGGCTTAAAACTGAGTGATGAACATTACAAGGCTGTTATGTCTTTATCAGAGCAAGAAAGAGAGAAATTTATGTGGGAAATTCGATTCGGGCTTCTTTTCCTTCCAACCGAATTCCAGATAATCCCCGACTCGAAAAACCCTCAGCTATTCCAGTTCACAAGAAAGCTTTACATTGAAAATCTGACAAGACAGAGTCTAATGGATGCTATCGCGGAAGTCCATAAGTGTAAATTATTTATAATTTGGAAACTTAGACAGAAATTTGGCGATAGGAAGCCCGACGAGATAATGTATCGCTAAAACAGATAGAATTATATCCTCCCCCCTTTATCCTTCCCCATGAAGGTTTTGATGTTGATACTTGACGGTGTCTCTGATAGAAGCGTTAACGGAACGACACCCCTAAGAGAGGCGAGGACACCGAACCTTGATGAACTCGCGAAGAGGGGGATAAACGGGATTATGGACACGATAAAACCCGGAATAAGACCGGGAAGTGACACCGCCCACTTATCCATCTTGGGATACAATCCCTTCGAGTATTACAGGGGAAGAGGACCTATAGAGGCGGCGGGGGCTGGGATAAGATTAAATCCCGGAGATGTTGCTTTCAGAGTGAATTTCGGGACTGTGAAGGGTGAAGGAAGCGTTTTCGACAAGATAGTGGTAGATAGGAGAGCTGGAAGGATATCCGACAAAAAAGTGCTTGTTGATGCCGTTAATGCGGAAGTTGAAATAGATATCGAATTCGAGCTTGCCGATGCATCCGGTCATCGAGCCGCCATCGTCTTCAGGGGTGAGAACCTTTCCGACAAGGTATCGGACAGCGATCCTAAAAAGATTGGTGAGAAGGTGAAGAGAGTTAAACCCCTAAACGAGGAGGCTGAATTTACGGCGAAAGTCGTAAACGATTTCATAGAGAAAAGCCACAGGATTTTGGACGATCATCCTTTTAACATTGAAAGGGAGAAAAAAGGTCTCTTAAAGGCGAACGTCCTGCTATTAAGGGGTGCCGGGAAGGCTGTAAAAATACCGAGCTTTGAAGAAAAATACGGAATGAAGTTAGCGGTTGTGGCGGGAACAACTCTGATCAAAGGTGTTGGAAGACTTTTAGGGGGAAAAGTCATTGAAGATAAGAGAATTACGGGAGGGAAAGATACCGATCTTAATCTGAAAATCAAAAGGGGGCTTGAAGCTCTAAAAACCCACGATTTTGTTCTCATTCATATAAAGGCAACAGATGAATATGGACATGACGGTGATTTCGAGGGAAAGAAGAACTTCATAGAAAAGATAGATAAAGCAATAGAGCCCCTTCTATCGTTGGATTTTTCTGAGATATGTCTTGTCATGGCTGCGGATCACACGACTCCCGTGACTATCAAAGATCACACGGCTGATCCCGTTCCCATCACCATAGTGTTCGATCAGGTTAGAACGGATGATGTCAGGGAATTTAACGAATTTACGGTGTATAAAGGCGGTCTGTGCAGAATTAGGGGAGAGGATGTTATGAACATAGTTCTCGATCTGATAGATAAAACTAAAAAGTTTGGTGCCTAATATTTTCTATGCTTGTAATTCCAAGGAACACAAGGTTCGATGAAACTGCGATAATCCACGATGGAGATGTAATAATCGGAGCGAACTGCACTGTAGACTATGGAATCTTTGGAAGAAAAGTCATAATAGGTGATAAAACTGAAATAAACGGAGATGTCGTGGCAGAAGAGCTTAGAATGGGAGCTTGGTGCAAGGTCAAGGGAAATGCCATAAGCAAGGGTGATGCTTTCATCGGAGAATTCTCATCCATCAACGGAAGGTTGACAGTTTACGGAGACCTTGAAATCGGTAGAAACGTAAAAATTGAAAGGGGTTTCGAAGCCAAAGGATTGATCACGATTCAGGATCCCCTTCCCGTCATTATATTTATCTTTCTTTTTTTACTCGAACTTTTAAGGCTTGGAAAGCTCGAAGAGGCAGAAAAACTCTTTGATGAGGATCTTCTGAATCCGATTAATATTCCAGACAACTCAAAAGTTTCAATGGAATTGATCCAAACGGGAGATGACGCACTATTTGAAGAAAGCAAGGTTTTGGGAAATGTAAGAGCAAGGGATGTCAGAACTTTCTCGACGGAGCTTTTCGGGAGCATTACAGGTAGGAAAATCCTGATAGATTCGAGCACGGTTCACGGTGCTGTAAGGGGGAAAAAAGTCTACATAATCAACCAGAGCTACGTCTTCGGTCAAATTCACGCAGAAGAAGTTTTCATGGAAAAGGGATGCGTTGTTGAGGGGAGTATTATCGGAAAGAAGGGTGTTTGGATTAAAGACAAGGTGGAAATAGATGATAGATTGGGAGAAGAGGAAATTCAGGAAGATGTTTCCGAACCTATTTCGGGAGATGGAGGATGATATAATTCCCACAGTCCTCGATCATCTTGAGAGATGCAGAAATATCGAAGAAGCCTATGAGATCATCGACTACTTTGAAAAGAGGGGTGAGATAACAAGAGAATACGCCGAATTCTTAAAAAGTAACAAAACATTATTAAGCTCGATCATCGGAAGCAGAGATGCTGGAAAATATGAAAAGGAGGGGTTGCGATGATAGAAATAGGATTGGCGGGAAAGCCGAATGCCGGAAAGTCAACTTTTTTCAAGGCCGCAACTATGGCTGAAGCGGAGATCGCCAACTATCCCTTCACGACAATAGAGCCGAACGTTGGCATCGCCCACGTCAGAGTTGATTGCGTTTGTAAGGAGCTTGGTGTCTATCCGTGTGGAAACTGCATTGAGGGGATAAGGTTTATCCCCGTAAAGCTCATAGATGTTGCCGGGTTGGTGCCGGACGCCCACAAGGGTAGGGGATTGGGGAACGAATTTCTTGACGATCTGAGGCAGGCTGATGCCATAATCCACGTGGTTGATGCATCTGGATCAACAGATGAGGAGGGAAATGAAATCGGATTGGGGGAAAGAGATCCCCTCAAGGATGTTGAGTTTTTTGAGAGGGAACTCTACATGTGGCTTTACGGGATTTTAAAGAAGAACTGGGGAAAAATCGTAAGAAGAATCCAGATGGAAAAGAGAGATGCCGCCCGATACATAGCGGAGCAGCTTGCCGGTTTGGGATTTGATGAGCTAACTGTAAGAGAATCCTTAAGGAAGATCGGAAAGAGCTACTCAGAACTTGATGATGACAGTTTGTTGGATTTTGCGAAAATCCTAACGGAGAAAAGATTTAAAATAGTGGTGGCGGCAAACAAAGCCGATAAGGCTCCCGAAGATAACTTAAAGAAGCTTGAAAAGATTGGAGGGATTCCCTGCTCCGCCATTTACGAGATGACGCTGAGAATTGCCGCAAAAAACGGTTACATAAAATATCTCCCCGGTGATCAGGACTTTAAAATCCTCAAAGAGCTTAACGAAAAGCAAAAAAAGGCTTTAGATAGAATAAGGGAGTTTATGAAAGAGAACAGCGGAACCGGAGTCCAAAAAGTCATCAATGAAACGGTTTTCAACTGGCTCGGTTACATTGTCGTTTATCCCGTGGAGGATGAAAATAAATACACTGATACGAAGGGGAATGTTTTGCCGGACGCTCTTTTAGTCAAAAAGGGGACTACTGCGAGGGAATTAGCGTATAAGATTCACACGGATATTGGTAAGCACTACATCTACGCGGTGGATGCGAAAAAGAAGATAAGGATCGCCGAGGATTACGAATTAAAAAACAATGATGTGATAAAGATAGTTTCGAGTGCCTAAATTATAGTAGGAGGGAATTATAAATAACTTTAAATACCCCTCATTATTGGTAATAATACATAAAATAATACATGGTGTATGACATAGTGTCTTTCGCCCTCCCGGAGGTGAACCATGTTCAAAAAGATTTCCACGGGAATCGAGGGTTTGGATACTATGCTTCATGGTGGTCTGATCAAGAATAGAACATACCTAATTAAAGGAGGGGCTGGTGCCGGAAAAACTATAATGTCAATGCACTTTTTGATAGAAGGGGCTAAGAATGGAGAAAACGTTTTTTACATAACTCTCTGTGAAGCTGAAGATGAAATAAGAGAAAATATGGAAAATTTAGGTTTCGATCTCTCTGGGGTGGAGATAGTAGATTTCTCCCCTACCAGTGACAAAGTGAATAATGTTATAAATGAGAGGTTAGACGTCGATACCTTCGATATCCTGCTTGAAGATGTTCTATCGAAAATGAAATCGGTGAATAGAGTCGTCATCGATCCGATATCAATGATCAGAATTACTTCAAAGTCCGAGGAAAATTACAGAAGAAGTTTACTTAAACTTATGAAAACCCTAAGAGACTTAAACGCTACAACAATATTGACCTCTGAATCAATATCTACTGATGTGGAAGATTTCCTTGTTAATGGTGTCATAGAACTACATACAATAGACGTTAGGGGAAAATTCGTTAGAGGGGTAAGGATAACCAAAATTAGGGGTAGTGACTTCGATGAAACTATGCGACCTTACAAGATCACGAAGGGAGGTATAGAAGTTTACCCAGATCTAAGCGTGTTTGAAATATGAAGCTAATAGAGCCTTTTACTTTACTTTTAGACAGAATAATCGATCGTGAATTTGTTCTTGTAGAATACGATTCTATATCTCAGCCCTCACTTTTACCTCTTCAGCTTGCTGCTGAGAATTCACCCTCTTTGTTCATAGAGTTTGGAGACAAACTGAATGTTAAGATTCCGGCACTTATTGAGAAAAATAATAAAATCTGCGAAAAATTGAGAAAAATTAAGATTATAAATGTATCTAACTATAAGCTTGAGACAGAATGTCTTGATATTTACAACATTCAGCTTGTAGAGTTCGTAAACATTATGTCAGAAATTTACAGCAATATAAAAGAATTTTGTGAGGATTGCCTAATAGTCATCGATGGTGTTGAGATCTTGCCCCTTTACTTTAACTTAACGAGTGTTTTAAAAGGTCTGATAGGACTAAAAGTTATGTTACCAAATGCGACAATAGTTTGCTTTGTTAACTACGATGTTATGGAGTTGAAAAATCTATCACTGCTCGAGAGTGTAGCAACCACAATTATTAGATTCAAGGGCATTTTAAGAGAGGGTATTGAACGATATTGTTACGTTTTGAAGTCTACAAACAAAATTAGAAGGGAGTTTGTCAAATTATGAATTTTGGAATTCAAAAGCTTGATGAACTTATTGGGACAATCGAGGAGGGGAGTGTAATTCTAATAGAGGGCTTAGGAGATCTCTCATTCATGCTTGCTAAAGAATTTCTGAAGAATGTAATTAATAGGGGTCATAAAGTATTCGCATTAGTTTCGGAAAGGGTTAAAAAAGTTCTTGGAAATTTCGAGGGGATCAGAATAATAACACCGAATGATCAATTTTCACTTCAGGAGCTTTTCACAATATCCCTTGCTGTGAAAAATTTATCGGAAAAAGTTGGAGTGATTGATATATTTCAGCAATTACTGATTATGCATGATAGAGATAAAATCTACAACCTTCTGAGAGAGATCTGTGTTCACATAAGAAAAAAAAGAAGTGTTGGATTAATTACCCTCGATAAAAGAATTGTAGATGAGAGAACTCTCGCTATGTTTGAAAATGAAGCCGATTACGTTATAGAAATTGAAGAAATCGTTGAAAAAATGAAAATAACAAGGGGAATAAGAGTTAAAAAATCGCTAAGTCGAGCACCAAGCAATTACCACAAATTGTATATCAACAAATTTATCAATATAGGTGATGAAATATGAATGAATATCTTTTTGTTTCAGCGACGGCTGTTTCAGTTATGGCTGTTTGTTCGTCATATTTTTTGGCTTTCAATCACTATAAAATCTTCAAAACATTCAAAAAGAAATGGAAATTTTTACCTATTTTTTGTTTCTCTATTTTTGCTGTAGGTTACGCAACACTCCCGTTTACGATTTTGCTTACAGGATTCCCAACGATCTCAATTCTTATTGCACTCGTGGGGCTACTTCCCGTTATTGGGGTGAAAGTTAGTATCAAACCGCTTTTGAAGTATGTTCCTTTTTTGGTAGTAGTGTTTAATATTCCTACAATTCTTAGAGCGGTGCACTCCTTTCTGTTGATATATCTGCTTCAAGTATTTAAAGAGTCTGTGAAAATTGAGGAAAGTTATTACAAACTAACATTTTCAATGGCTCAGTTTCTCTTCGCCGTGAACAGTCCGCTATTCACGTGCGCTTTTTATCAGCTAATTCGCAAGGGTTGTCCAGATGAGGCGATCTTGCTCTCCTTTATTTTGACATGGATTTCCGCTTGGATTTTGGTTTTCTATGGCTCCTCTATCGTTTATGAAATTTTAAGGAGGTGGTTTTAACGATATTTTGGTTAGCCAATCTGTTCTTAGCTTTGGGAATGTTATCGTTTTTAAAAGCAAAAAACTCGACAAAGCTTTATCCTTTCCTCTTCCTATCTTCATTTCTGATTTTAGCTTCCGCATTCACATCTTACTGCCTGTATGCCTTAGCTTCACTCCTATTCTACGTAGTAGTTAGAGATGCTGTTAAGAACGGTTATTTGACCTTGGAAGATTACAAGCCTCCCGTGATTTTTTTGAAGCTAACTCTGACAATAATCGTGATATCCGCTATAATCATTTGGATAAACAAACAAATCCTCTGTTCTTGCATATACGCAATTTTTATGGCGAACGCTTTCTATCTCTTAGCCCACTCAAGGAGGGGTGTTTTTATAAGAGCTGGAGACTACACGGCTCTAAGCTTCGCAACAGCTCTCGTCGTCATGGATATTGTTTTCGTTTCAATTCAAAAGGACTGGTCGAATTACGCTTCAATGATCGATAAATATATTTACGCTCTGATCTTTCTTTTAAGCGAACTCAGAGGGTAGCACTATGGAACTCGCAATCAACCCAAGTAAGATTATAAGCTCTCTATGCTATTCCGTGCTGAGATTGGAACCTTACACTAATTGCTCCTTCGGGTGCGTTTACTGCTACGCTAAATGGTATCGGGGCGGGAAGATCAAACCGAGACCAAAAGCCATAGGAATGTTTTCGAGGGTTGCAAAAAAGCTCGATCTAAGATTGCCCTTCAGGTTGGCAACTCTGAGTGATCCCCTGCAGGACATAGAGGAGGAAGCAAAGGTCTCGTTAAAGCTCATGGAAATTGCATGTCAGAACGACATTCCGATAATCCTCTCAACAAAGTCGGACAGAATCTCAAAAAATCCTTGGAAAAGAATGATTGAAAGGATGAGTAAAGATGATCTTATCGTAGTCCAGATCTCAGTCAGCTCCTTGGATAAATCGGATTTGGAGCCCAAAGCCCCGTCCCCTTCAGATAGACTCAGAGCTCTTGAGGGCGTTGAAGCTCCAAAAATCCTGAGATTGCAACCCCTTATTCCTAACTACTCCTTCGAATCTGCCGAGGAATTCGTCGAGAAAGTAAAAGATATTGTCAGTCAGATAACTGTGGAGCCCTTAAGGGTTGAGAGAAGCGAGACTAAAAGATACAACTGGGATAAATGGTCGTCCTATTCTTTCGATGGAGGGATTGTTAAAGCGGAATGCTACGAACTACTTTTAGAATTAAGAAAAGCCTGCGATAAGTTTGGATTATCGTTCGGACTCTGCAAAGAGGGTTACTTCAACTTGGAGACGGCAAACTGTTGCGGAATGCATTACGTGGATGCTGAGCTTAGACCGACCTTAAGGGAAGTTTACAAAGCCGGAGTTGTCGATCTAAATAATTTAGACTTTAAGGATTTTCTTTTCGGTGATCGGTTGCTTGCCCTCCCATCCCCCATAAAAAAGGCTCTCAGATATCATGAGAAGGTTTTTCTAAAATGCCTCAGGGATGCGGCTTGCCTCAATCATCTGACACCTCTTCTGAAGAAGGAGGACTCGAAAGTGATAGCGATCTCTGGTAAAAATAATAAGTTCACTAAAAAGGAAAAAGCTTAAATAGTGGGATTGCACCCAAAAAATATGAAAAAGGTTTTGCTTGAAGAGGACGAAATCCCAAAGCGGTGGTATAATATCCTCCCCGATCTTCCAGAGCCTTTACCGCCGCCTCTCCATCCAGCCACAAAGGAGCCAGTGAAGCCGGAGGATTTAGAGCCGATATTTCCCAAAGAACTTATAAAACAGGAGATGAGCAGTGAAAGATGGATTAAAATCCCCAAAGAAGTTAGAGAGATCTATTCTCTCTGGAGACCCACACCCCTGATAAGGGCGGATAAGCTCGAAAAAGCCCTGAAAACTCCGGCGAGAATCTACTACAAATACGAGGGGGTTAGTCCTCCCGGCAGTCATAAACCGAACACAGCTGTTGCACAAGCCTATTACAACATGAAAGAGGGTGTTGAGCGGCTCACAACCGAAACGGGTGCAGGACAGTGGGGATCAGCCCTCTGCTTCGCAACCAAGCTATTCGGATTGGAGTGCACGGTATACATGGTAAAGGTGAGCTACAACCAAAAGCCCTACAGAAGAGTTATGATGGAGGCTTGGGGCGGCGAAGTCATCCCATCCCCCAGCAACAGAACTGAATTCGGAAGGAGAATCCTTGAAAGGGATCCAAACAATCCCGGTAGCCTTGGGATTGCTATAAGCGAGGCGATTGAAGATGCCGTGAAAAACGAAAACACGAAATACAGTCTCGGAAGCGTTCTCAACCACGTTCTGCTTCATCAAACTATTATCGGGCTTGAGACTAAAAAGCAACTTGAAGAGATAGATGAGAAGCCCGACATCTTAGTGGGATGCGTAGGAGGCGGTAGTAACTTCGCGGGATTTTGCTATCCCTTTATTGCCGAAAAAGATGGGATAAAAATAATCGCTGTGGAGCCTGCTGCCTGTCCGACGCTGACGAAGGGAGAATACAGATACGATCACGGAGACACCGCAGGATTGACACCGCTTCTGAAGATGTTTACACTCGGACACGACTTCATCCCGTCTCCCATTCACGCAGGTGGCTTGAGATATCACGGAGATGCTCCCACCCTTTCTCTGCTTGTTAAACATGGGATTATGGAAGCGAGGGCTGTAAAGCAGATCCCAACGTTCGAGGCTGGTGTTCTCTTTGCGAGAACCGAAGGGGTCATTCCAGCCCCTGAAACAAACCACGCCATTCGGGTTGTAATAGATGAAGCTCTGAAGGCGAAGGAGAGGGGTGAGGAAAAGGTCATAGTATTCAATTTCAGCGGTCACGGTTTGTTGGATCTCCAAGCCTACGATGATTTTTTGAACGGAAGGCTGTCCGATTAAAGGCTATTTTAATTTTTATCAATTAAGAGGCGTTAAAGGCATTATGTGCACAGTTCCATCTAACTTAACAATCTTAACTTTAATACTGTAAATTTTCTCTATGTTGGACAGTGTTAGAACCTCATCAGGCTTCCCGACAGCAAAAATCTTACCATCTTTCATCATGACGATTCTATCCGCATATCTTGAAGCTAAATTCAGGTCGTGTATTGCAACAATTGCGATCATACCCCTCCTTTTAACGATCGTCCTTACGATCTCCATAACCTCAAGTTGATGCTTAATGTCCAAATTCGCTGTAGGTTCGTCGAGTAGCAGTATTTCCGGTTCTTGAGCCAAAGCTCTCGCAATCAGAACCTTCTGCTGTTGCCCACCACTCAGCTCGCTAAAATCTCTCATAGCGATATGTTCAATTTTAAGCATTTTAAGAACCTTGAAAACCTTCTCTACATCCTTACTGCTACACCTCCATCCTATGTAAGGTCTTCTACCAAGCAAAACGACTTCAAAAACAGTGGCAGGAAAGAACTGCCTAATACTCTGCGGAACGTAACCTATTGTCCTTGCAATTTCAATCTGACTGAAATCCTCGATGTTCCTTCCGTCGATCAGTATAACTCCTTTCTGAGGTTTTAAAATCCTGTCCATACACTTTATAAGTGTTGATTTTCCAGATCCGTTTGGACCTACGATCGCAACGATTTCGGATTCGTGAATATCCAACGTAACGTTCTTAAGGGCCGGTATACTGTTGTATCTGAACTCCAAACCCCTAATTCTTATCTTCATGCTACCAATACTCCTTTCTTTTTCTTAATAAAAGATATAGAAACATTGGGCCTCCCAAACAGTTCGTAATCACTCCAACCGGAAGTATCACAGGAGCTAAAATCGTTCTGGCTATGGTATCGCATATGAGCAGTAAGGCTCCTCCAAAAAGTGCGGAAGCTGGAAGAAGGTATCTGTAGTCCCCACCTATTATAATCCTACATATGTGCGGTGCCACCAAGCATATGAAACCGATCGTGCCTGTGAAGCTTATTATCGACGCAGTTAAAAATGCTGATACCAACATAACGAAAATTCTTTCTCTATCGGGATTCACTCCCAAGCTCTTTGCTACTTCATCTCCGGCTATCATCATCACGTTGACATCCCAGGCCTTCCACATCAACAGGATAAAGCCAATTACAAGCGATGTTGATATTACTGGAAGCATATTCCATGTGGCCTTTCCCAAATCTCCTACCATCCAGAAATAAGCAGATTTCACGGCTTCTGGTTCAGCAAAATACATAATTAGGGTTGTTATCGCACTAAAAATGTACATCATAGCGATTCCAGCTAAGATCATGGTTTCTGGAGTTGCTCCTCTTACTTTCGCCAAGACGAGTATTACAAAAGTTGGTATAAGAGAGAACAGGAAGGCATTACCAATAATCAGATACTTTCCGACGAATATTCCCTTTGCAAGTATTATCGCTATTGCCGCTCCAAGTCCAGCAGCAGATGCAATACCTAGCGTGTAAGGGGTTGCGAGCGGATTTCTCAAAATTCCCTGAGTCATCGCACCACTGGATGCTAATCCTGCTCCAGCAATTATTGCAAGTAAAATTCTTGGCATTCTAAGGTTCCAGACAATCGATTCCTTTACAGTTTCGGGATTGTTAAATAAACCTCTTAGTATTATAAAATAGACCTCCAAGACTGAAATTCGGTAAGAGCCAAGTGTTGCGGAGATTCCAGCGACCACGATTATTAGGATTGAAGTAAAAATTATAAATAATATCTTTCGACCTACGTGCTTTTTGTATTCTTCAATGACTTCTGTTATTTCGGCTGTTATTTCGGCCATGCCGGATACACGAAACATCCATGTTCACTTACGTTGTAATCAATATGCAGAAAATTGTCTACGTATTCTTGAAAGATTTCTTTTGGATCAATGTCACTATATCTGTCCGGGTAAAGCCACTTAGCAACAGTTACAAGAGCAACTGGGAAGGATGGAGCTGTTGCGAGATCAGCAGATATCACGTAGACTTTGTGGTTCTCCACAGCCGGAATATTCTCAAATCCCGGTAAGTTGACTATTTCATCGTATTCATCCTCCATTCCGCTTATATCATCCGTTTCGTATCCACCTGCATAGCTCCACCTCAGGATCACATCAGGTGCCCAAAGTATAACCTGCTCAGGATCTACATCGAAGTAACCCTCCCTACCCTTCAGAACATTGTCCCCTCCAGCCATAACTGAGAGATCGTATAGCCCCGTTCCCTCTCCGAAAGCCCTTAGAGGTTTACCGCATGTATAAACCTTGACCTTCTTTTCAGGAATGCTTGAATTGACCAAGTTTTCGTATTTATCAAACCAAGAGATGTATTTGCTTGCATTTTGCTCTTTATCGAGTAGATAACCTAATTTTTCAATTTCTTCCTTCATAGAGCTACCTTTATAGAAATCAAGCCTTACAACCTTTGTATCCACGCCAATAAGCTCTAACTTCTCTTCAAGTTTGCTCGGATCTGGCCATTTAACGTAGGCTATAACAATATCCGGATTTAATCCCACTATCGCTTCCACATCTGGATCGAAGCAGCTTCCAACAGATGGTAGTTTACTTAGCTCCGGGAACTGTCTTTCGGCTTCATTCGTGTATTTGCTAACACCAACAATCTTGTCCTTAGCACCCAATATGACTAAGGCTTCGGCAGCATCGCTTGTAAGAGCTACTATTCTCTTAATGGGTTTGTATATTGTTACTGTTCTATTAGCGGAGTCCACTATCGATTTTGGTTTGCCCTCCCAGTAAACGTAAACGTATGAGGCGTCTCTTATCTCATCCAACCTGAGATCCGATTTTCCGAGCATGTAATTGATTACTGCGTCTGCAAGTTCTTCCTTTGTTATTTTATCATCTTTAAAGAAGTCCATGTAGCTTGCACCCGCAATCCCCGTAAAAGATATAAGCAACAGTATCAAGATTACAACTGATCTCATCTGAACCACCTCCAGATCACAATTATGGTAAGCAAAGTTGTTACAAATTCAAAACCGGGAGTTTTGGGAGTAGTTACAGTCGTGATTGGTGGGGGTGTTGTTGTTTGTGCCGTTGGAGTTGCTGTAGGAGTTGTTGGAACTCCGACGGCTATGGATGTTTTTAATTCGCCTTCTTCTTTATTTAGCATATCCATCCATCTTCCTTCAAGTGTGAATTCTCCCTTTTTTGATGGTGCTTTAAGAGTGCATTCAGCTTTAGTTGTGTTTATTATAGCCAGAGCTATAGCATCTCCAGAAACCTCGTAGGGTTCGGAGCAGTCTACTAACGTGAATTCGGATATGTCCAGCATAACACCGATTACCGCTCCTTTATCGGTTTCAATTGTAATGTTGAATACCTCATTCGGAGATACCGTTCTTTGAGACTCGATTTTAACGGAAGTTGCGCTCGATAATGAGCAGAGAAGACATAAGATAGTAAATGCTGCAATTACATTTTTCATAATTTTCGGTGATATCTCGTGAATATAAATGTTACTATTAAATTTGATTGGCATATTAAATTAAATCAAAAAACTTAAAAATATCCCATTGTTACTACTAAAAGGTGATAAGTTATGAAAAAGGAGGTATTGATCGGGTTAGTTATATGCATCGGATTGGTAGGCGTAGTCGCTGTTGGTGTATCCACCGATTCCAAAAATTCGGACATAATACTTAACCCAAATGGTGGATTTTTTGCCGCACACGCAAAGGATATAACTTTTTATAATAAAAGCAAGAGGAATTGTTGGTTCAGAATAAGCGGTGCAGACTGGATATACGATAACGGGACTATTGTGTTCAATAGGGCGAGCGATATAACTGTAGAAGCGCAGAGAAATTTGAAGGGTTCGATTTGGATATGCACGAAAAGGGGATGGAATCCGTTGGGAAGGGAAACCGAATACTACAAAGATGAGGGATACTGCTATATAACTTCGCTGAAGTATGGAGAAGCCGAAATTCCCGCCGCAAAGTTCGTTCCCGGTGTAGATTACATATTGATAGTGGAGCTCATAGACTCGTCGTATATCTTTAATTACGCCGATAAGGCTGGAAGAGATCACTGGATAAACATAAACGATCCCGATACATTTGACAGAGTTGAGGTCTTCGAATACGGACCTCTGAAAAGAATTCCATTCAAAATTGTTATTGAAGAATAATTTTTTATTTTAATAAAAAAATTTGATAAATACAATTAAGCAAACAATCCTTGTCGTCATCACGAGCGAGAGGCTCGTCATACCCCTCAGCAATCCGAGTCTGAATCCAAAAATCGATATCCATCGTGGAAAGAAATACTTGACGTAGGTCAGGGGCAACATAAATACGCTACCCACGAGTAGAGATAATATGGCTTCGTTTTCACTTATTGCATTACTCTGAAGTAAGACACTAAAAGTTGAAAATCCCACAATTGGTGATGCCACGAACGTCGCTATCGCAGGAATTACAATCGGAGGCAAATTCAATTTACTCGCAATAGGATTGAATACCGTTTCAATTCCGTTCATAAAACCGAATTCAAAGAGAGTAAAAATTAGAAAAGTCGTAACAACGAAGGTGACCCCGATTCTTGCAAATTTCAGTGCAACTGTTTTAAAACTTATTTCAGCGGATTGCGGTCTCTCAAGCGTGATACTGACGTTAACGGATCTTCTTAAAGTAAACTTTCCGAATATTATGACGAACATCAATAAGACTATCGAATTTAACCACAAGATGGCGATATACACTCCTCCGACGTAAATACCGAGCATTGGCAATATCACGGGTATGTGATACGTGAAGGTCTCTCTGAAGGGTGCTAAAGTCGAGTTTAGTATCGAGGAAAGCAAAACCTCTCTTTCGTTCAATACCTTTCTCTCCCTTAAGTCCTGAAGCATAGCATTTGACGCCGTAGGAGAGAAAATTGCAGTTACGAAAGAGACGCCACAAATCTCTGGAAGATTTGCAAGCTTTGTAATCGGTTTTCCAATTGCTTCGATCTTTTTCAATACATCCATCCTAAGTAAAATTTCGGAGAATAACATTCCGAAAAAGATGAGAGGCAAAGTTCGTGAACATATGTTTAAAGTTTTCAGAACGACTTCGAGCATTGAATTCTTGACTAAGTGGAATAATTTTTAAATTTTTTCAAAAAGTTTTTAAATAGTATGATTAAAACCCGAAAGGTGACTACATGATCAGCTTGGTATTGGGATACGGTGCGAAACCCTTGCCCGTTCTTGATAGGATTTTAGAAGAGGAGAAGATCGAAGGAATCGTCTTGGCGGATCAAAACTGCGAGAAAGAGCTCGAAAATATCCTCAAATCGAAAGTTATCTTCATCTACGCTCATGAGCTTTCTGATTCTGTTGTTAAAAGTTTAAAGGACTGTAATGCCAAGATAATATCAGCGGGTGGCTTGGAAGATCTGACGAACGTCCCTTCGAGTGTTTACATCAAAGCAAAATCATATTACGTTATCGGCGGAGAGCAAAATCTGAGGAACTTAGTCAGATTCTTAGCTAATTTGGCTGGGGATAAAAGAGATTACAGAGAACCGCAGGAAGTTCCATTGCACGGGATATACCATCCGAAGTTAGGCTTCATCGAAAGTTTAGAGGATTATCTGAATACATACGATAAGAGACCGTTAATCGGATTGCTCTTTTGGAGGAGTTCTTGGCTTTACGGACATACAAAGCACGTCGATGAGATCGTGAACGCTTTCGAGAAGGAGGGTTTAGGAGTAATCCCCGTATTCGTCCTTCCGAAGGATTTGACGACCGGAATAGGAGTGGATATAGGCGAAAGCGTCGGAAAATTTTTCACAAAAGATGGACGGGTTGTCGTCGATGCGGTTGTCAGCTTGATTTCCTTCGGAGTCGAATATCTAACGGAAAAGCTCGGTGTTCCAATATTCTCTCCGATATGCTCTTCCTACCAGTCCGTTGAAGATTGGAAAGAAAGTAACGGCGTCGATTACATGACGCAGGTTTACGGCGTGATAATTCCAGAGGTTTCGGGAGCGATCGAGCCACTTTTTTTAGCGGGATCGAAGAACGTTGACGGGTTCAAGATTATCGAGCCCTATCCAGAACATGTGGACTACTTGGTTAAGAGGGTTAAAAGGTGGGTCAAGTTAAGGAGGAAGCCCAAGAAAGACGTAAGGATAGCGATAGTTTTGATAAACCCACCGTGCAAGGGCTTGGAAGCCAACGTAGCGGTTGGAATGGGATTGGACGTTCCAGAAAGCATTGTGAGGCTTTTACACAGACTTAAAGAGGAAGGCTACACAGTCGACGGCATTCCGAAGAGTGGAGAGGATTTGATAAGGCTAATTTTGGAGAGAAAGGCGATAAGCGAGTTCAGATGGACATCCGTCAAGGATGTAGTCAGATGCGGAGGTGCTATAGATTTCGTAAGCTTGAATGATTACTTGGAATGGTTCAATGAGCTTCCAAAGGATTTGAGGGACAGGATAATCGAAGATTGGGGTAAGCCCGAAGATGTTTTGGCTGGAAGAGTTGATAAAGCCCTTGTTGGAATGGTTTACGACGAAAAGTTCGTGATTCCGGGAATTACGTTCGGAAACGTCTTCTTAACTCCCCAGCCGAAGTTTGGGTGTGCCGGTGCAAGATGCGATGGAAGGGTTTGCAGAATCCTTCACGATCCGACGATAGTTCCACCGCATCAGTGGTGGGCTGTCTACAGATGGATAACGAGAAAGTTCAAGGCTGATGTCATAATCCACTTCGGAACCCACGGATACTTGGAGTTCAGACCGGGAAAGGGCGTGGGTCTCTCCCCTTCATGCGTTCCGGAAGCGAGCTTAGATGATGTCCCACACCTCTATGTCTATGTCGTATCTAACCCGATGGAGGGCGTTATAGCGAAGAGGAGAAGTTATGCAACGCTGATCGATCACATCTATCCGCCGATGGCGATGGCTGATGTTTTAGATGAGTTGGATTCTCTTTTGAATCAGTATGCGAAGGCGAAGGATTTGGGGGAGGATGCGAGGAGGAAAAAGCTGTATGAGGAGATACTAAAGAAGGCTGAAGATTGCAAGATAAGGATAAGGAATCTGGAGAACGAGGATGAGACGGTAGATGTGATCCACCGCTACGTTGATCTGATGAAAGGGTCGCAGATAAACCTTGGGCTCCACGTATTCGGAAATCCCCCGAGAGATGCGAAAAGACTGGCTGAGTATGTCGTTACGGCGATGGCTTACGATTCTCATTATTCACCTTCTATAAGGAGGGTCGTTGCCGAGGCTATTGGACTGAACTACGACGAAATCAAGAGAAACCCCATGGGTGTTACAAACGGTTACACAAATAGGGAACTGTTGGAGATTATCCACAAGCTTTCAGTTTGTATACTTGAGAGGCTCTTAAATGGCGAAAGTTACGATGTCATCTACGAGGAAATCGAAAAAATCGGATTCAAAGTCGTTGATAAAAGCAGATTGAAAGAGGTGTTTGAGAAGGCTCTAAAGGTTGCGAAGAAGATTGTGGAGTGCGAGAGGGAACACGATGGATTTTTGAAGGGTTTAAGGGGTGAATACGTTGAACCGGGGCCGTCTGGAGCTATAACGAGAGGCAAATTTGAGATACTTCCAACTGGAAGAAATTTCTACGCAGTAGACCCGATGTCTTTGCCGACGAAGTCCGCTTGGCGTGTGGGAGTTGAAACCGCCGAGAAGTTGCTCGAAGAGTTCAGGGAAAAGCACGGTAGGTATCCCGAGAGCGTCGGGCAGGTTTTGTGGAGTATCGATGCCTACAAAGCCGACGGAGAGCAGATAGCTCAAATTCTCTATCTTTTGGGCGTTAAACCCGTTTGGAAGGGTGATCGTGTTGTAGGTCTTGAGGTCATACCGCTTGAAAAGCTTGGAAGGCCGAGGATAGATGTTCTGGTCAGGATAAGCGGAATCGTTAGGGATACTCTGCCAAACTGCATCCATTTAATAGATAAGGCTGTGGAAAAGGTCGTGACCCTTAACGAACCCGTCGAAATGAATTACGTGAGAAAGCACTACATCGAACACATCAAGAAGTTGGTTGAGATTGGTAAGAGCTTTAAAGAGGCGACGAAACTTGCAAAATTCAGAGTGTTCGGTGCCCCGCCCGGGGCTTACGGAGCGGGTGTGAACTTGGCAGTCGAATCTTCTGGATGGAAGACTAA
This sequence comes from uncultured Archaeoglobaceae archaeon, assembly GCA_965561205.1. Taxonomy (GTDB): domain Archaea; phylum Halobacteriota; class Archaeoglobi; order Archaeoglobales; family Archaeoglobaceae; genus Geoglobus. The sequence continues at coordinate 25,993 of CBEWZU010000007.1, forward strand.
TGAAGATTTGGCGAAAGTTTGGGTTCAGTGGAGCGGTTACGCCTACAGCAGAGAAGATTTTGGAGTTAATGCCCACGAATCTCTTGTGCTGAACCTTAAGGAGGTTGACGTTATCAGCAGAAATCACATCAGCGATGAGCACGATTTAACGAACTGCTGTTGCTACTTCGCATATCACGGTGGTTTCAAGAACGCCGTAGACGCTTTGACTGGGAAGAACGTAGACATAGTCCAAGTGGATACGAGGGATTTGAGCGATACGAAGGTTGTGGATGTTAAGGTCGAGATCGAAAGGGTTGTGAGGACGAAACTTCTCAACGATTTTTGGATTGAGGAGATGAAGAAACACGGTTACAGAGGGGCGAGCGAGTTCTCGAAGAAGATTTTACATCTGTATGGCTGGGAAGCCACGACCAACCTCGTTGAAGATTGGATATTCGATGAGATTGCTGAGAAATACGTTCTGGATGAAGATATGAGAAGGTGGTTTGAGGAAAACAACGTTTACGCACTCGAAGAGATCGCGAGGAGGTTAATAGAAGCTTACGAGAGGGGATTGTGGAAGACTAGTGAAGATTTGATCGAAAGGCTTAGAGAGGTTTACTCCGAGATCGAGGGAATTCTCGAGGAGAACATAGGTGAAGGAGATATACAGAGCGGATTAATCGAAATTTACACCGCAGAGGATGATGAGCACTGGATGGAGAAAATTGGGGAGGTCGATAGATTATGGAGGCTCGTGAGAAGCTGATTTTTCCGTTTTCGGCAATAGTGGGACAGGAGAACGCTAAGTTAGCTTTGCTGTGTGTGGCAGTCAACCCGCTAATAGGCGGGGTATTGCTTAAGGGCGATAAAGGGACTGGAAAATCAACGATGGTTAGAGCCTTAGCAAACGTTTTGCCAGAAATTGAAGTTGTAGCGGATTGTCCATTCAACTGCAATCCTTCAAATCCATTGGAGATGTGTGACAGCTGTTACAAGAGATACGAGAATGGCGAGGATTTGCCAGTGGCAAGAAGGAAAATGAGGGTGGTAGACTTACCGTTAAGTGTAACAGTGGATAGGTTGGTTGGAACTGTGGATGTTGAAAGGTTTCTGAAGGATGGAGTCAAGGCGTTACAGCCCGGAATACTCGCTGAAGCCAACAGAAACATCCTATACATCGACGAGGTGAACTTGCTCGATGACTACATAGCAGATTCGCTTTTGGATTCGGCTGCGATGGGATGGAATGTCATAGAGAGGGAGGGTATTTCGTTTAAGCATCCCGCCCGCTTCATTCTTGTTGGTTCGATGAATCCTGAAGAAGGAGAACTAAGACCGCAAATTTTAGACAGATTTGGACTGTGCGTTGAGGTAAGTGCACCAATGAATCCCGAAGATAGAATTGAAATCGTTAGGAGGGTTGAGAAGTTTCATGAGGATCCCATAGGATTCTACAAGAAGTTCGGGAGTAGGGAGAAGGAGCTAACTGAAAAGATCGTCAAGGCAAAGGAGATACTGCCGAAAGTCGAGATAAGCGAAGATTTAATCAAGCTTCTAGCCGAGACCGTCATAAAATTGGGTATAAAAACAAACAGGGCTGAGATAGCTACTATAAAAACTGCCAAAGCCATAGCCGCGCTAAACGGAAGGAGGAGAGTTACACTTGATGACTTGGAGAAGGCGATGGAGTTGGCATTGCCACACAGACTTAGGGACAAACCCTTTCAAAAGCCTCAGCCCCCTAAGCTGAAGCGAGATGAAAATGATGAAGAAAGGAATAACAAAAATCAGAATAATAAACAAGGACACGAGCACGAGCATAACCATAAACATGCGGATAAGGACAGTGGAAATAGAGGATATGGAGGTGAGCAAAACTTTCGTTCGAGCGAGGTAGATACTCCAAGAGTCGATACCGTCAACTTAAAGGATGATCTCAACAGCTACCGATCGTCGAGGGATTCGATCGTTACGGTGATAAACTTCCCGAAGGGAGTTCCGGTTTCCTACATGCCACCCAAAGACGAGATTAGAGATGTGGACTTTTACAGCTCTATCGTCTGGGCGATTATGAGCGGTAAGAAACCTCCCGCAAGGTTGAATTCGAGCGACATTCGTGTGAGAGTTAGGAAGTCGAAAGCTCCGACTCTCTGGGTTCTTGTGTTGGATTCGAGCGGTAGCATGGCGATTCGGAAGAGGATAAGCGTTGCAAAGGGGATTGCGGAAAAGCTTGTTGAGAAAGGATACGTTAAGAAATCCAAGATGGCTTTAATAGTTGCGAAGGGTAATCGTGCTGAGATCGTTATCCCTCCAACTAAGAATTATTCAAAGGTTATCGAAAGTATCGAGGGCGTTCCGACGGGAGGTAGAACTCCTTTAAGTTCGGCCCTCTACAACCTGTTATTGTTGGCTAAAAGGGAGAAAATGAAGGAAAAGTCGTTGAAGGTCAGGGCGTTTCTGATAACAGATGGAAAGGCAAACGTTCCATTATTCAGCGGAAGAATTAAAGATGAAATAATCGAGCTTGCAAGTAGGCTTAAAAAGCGTGATATAGAGCTAAACGTTTACGATACGAGGTTTGCAGGAGACATAGGTCTTTCATTCATTCCGATTTTGAAAGATATTGCAAATGCAAGGGTTTACAAGGTTTAGTTTTTGTTCTGTTGAAAAGGGAATTTAAGGTGTCCACTTCATTCGGCAATTTTACAAAACGTCGCTAAGAAAGCCTCGCATTTCACAGTAGATGACAAAGTGAAATATTTGGCAATCAGATAAAAATCGTAGTGGATTTTTTAGGGAAAATAACCCCATTTAGATCAACCTAATTGCCAACTTTGTCATCTACTATTCAGTGTGGGATAGTTCACCAGCCTTTTTCAAAAATTGATAAAATAAAAATTAGTGAGAAATACTTAACAAAAATTCATATATTCGTGTTTGCATACGTTAATGCATGAAGACGATTTCGATAAGAGATGAGATATACAATAAACTTGTAGAAATGAAAGAGGAAGGAGAGAGCTTTAGCGATGTGATTGAAAAACTTCTGAAAAGGAAGAGGACTGATATTAGAAAATATTTTGGGGTTTTAAAGGACAGCGAAGTTCTCGACGAGATTGAGAGGTGCTTAGAGGCAAGAAAATCAGCGAGGTTCAGGATATGATCGTGCTCGATACCAGCTTCCTTATAGATTATTTTAGGGGAGTCAGAGCTACTTACAGTTTAGTGAATGAGGATGATATTGCAATAACCACAATTACCTACCATGAGATACTGACTGGACTGAAGAGAAAAAGGAGTAAGAGAGAGGAAAAATTCTTTAAAAGATTCTTCTCTGAAATCAGAATGCTACCGTTCGATGTAAGGGCCGCCGAGGAGTCGAGCAGCATAGCTGCAAGACTAATGGCAATAGGTAAAGATGTAAACGCCCTTGACATTTTAATAACTGGAATAGCGATAGCAAATGGTGCTGATAAAATAATAACAAGAGACTCCGACTTCGAAACAATAGCAAAAGTTTCAGATATCGAGGTCGTTTTATACGAAAGAGATTAAACAACTTCTGCAATCATTAGACTTTTGAGTTTCTCCCTACCCTCTCTGAATCAATCGGATTAGCTCAAAACGGCACAGTTTTCTTCGACTTTGAATAGTCCTATAAGCTCTTAAGAGGAACGAGGGGATAATCATCTTTAAACCCTTCGCCTAATACCTTATTTTCAACAGAGCTGTTCCGATTAATTTTTCAACCCTCTTTCAAACAATTTATGTGGAGCTCTCGATCGAGATAACGAACTTTATCTTGATGCTCATAATTGCCTGTGCCGTCGGGGTAGTCGTTAAATTTGTTCGATTTCCCTATACAATCGCATTAGTCCTTGTAGGTCTTTTCGTGGGGATCACGAAAATTATTCCGGAAATCCCCCTAACAAAGGATTTGGTTTTCCTATTGATCTTGCCTCCGCTCCTTTTCGAAGCTTCCTTAAATATGGATTTGGAGCATTTTAAGGAAAATTTCAAATCGATATCTCTACTTGCCATATTCGGTGTTTTAATCTCCACTATCGTTGTCGGATTCCTAATTCACTTTGCTCTACGTCTTCCACTTGAAATCTCCCTTCTTTTTGGAGCAATGATTTCGCCCACAGATCCGGTATCGGTTCTTGCAACCTTCAGAGTCTTAAACGCTCCGAAAAAGCTCTCCACGATATTAGAGGGGGAAAGCATAATCAACGACGGCACTGGTGTTGTCGTTTTCGGAATTCTGCTTGAGATGATCGAAGGAGGAAGATTCGATGTTTTTAACGGCATCGCCACGTTTTTGTTTGTCTGCATCGGAGGTGCTTTAATCGGATTATCATTGGGATACTTAGCCTACCGATTTTTGGCATTCATAGACGATCACCTCATTGAGATAACAATCACGCTTGTTTTGGCGTATTCCTGCTTTTTGATAGCAGAGCACTTCCATCTCTCCGGTGTTATCGCAGTGGTCTGTGCGGGGTTAATAATCGGAAATTACGGAACGTTATTTTCGATGTCCCCTTCAACGAGAGTCACGCTTCTCGATTTCTGGGGGTTTGTTGTGTTCATAATCAATTCGATCGTCTTTCTTCTCATCGGTGTTGATACCCATTTGGGAATCTTTCGGGATTGGTATGCCATACTGATAGCAGTTTTCGCTGTTTTGCTTGCGAGAGCACTCGTCGTTTATCCGTTAAAAATTCCATGGAGTTGGAAACACATCGTTTTCTGGGGTGGCTTGCACGGAACGATACCCGTTGCTCTCGCCCTAAGCTTGGGTGATATTCCCTACAGAGATTTGCTCGCCAACATGACCTTTGGGGTGGTTATTTTCTCTCTCGTTTTTCAGGGGATAACCCTTGAGATATTTGTTAAAAGGATTTTCAGGAAAGACAGAAAATTCGAGGAGATCCTCGCAAAACTCATCGCTTCAAAAAACGCCCTTAACGAAATTAGAAAGCTTTCGGAGGAGGGTAAAATCACCGAAAATATGGCAGAGATGATTGAAAACGAACTTAAAGAGGAGATTTCAAAGCTGAACCGAGAGCTGGAAGAGATTCTTGAAAAGGACAGGGAAGCCTCAAAAGAGATGCTAAGAAAAGTTCATAAAAACGTTTTAAATGCTAAAAAGAGTGCCGTGAAAGATGCCGTCATTCGAGGATTGATTTCCGAGGAAACAGGAGCAAAAATCCTAAGAGAACTCGATTCGATTATGGAAGAAGAATTTTAAACCTTCCTATCGAACAAAACGCATGGAGATTAAACGGGCGGCGGAAATCCTATCCAAAGCAGAACACTGCGTTGTCCTGACAGGTGCCGGAATCTCAGCCGAAAGCGGCATACCAACCTTTAGGGGAAGTGGTGGCCTCTGGACGAAATACGATCCCGACGAAGTCGCCTCCATCGAAGGATTTATGAGGAATCCGAAGGCTTTTTGGGAGTTCTCCAAAGAATTAATTTTAAAAAGCAAAGCTGAGCCGAATCCGGGACATTACGCCCTTGCGGAACTCGAAAAAATGGGTATTGTCAAGGCGGTGATCACTCAGAACATAGATATGCTCCACCAAAGAGCCGGTAGCAAAAGGGTCTTAGAGCTTCACGGTTCCCTTCAGTTCGTCGACTGCCTCAAATGCGGCAGAGTTTACGAATGGAAAGAAATCGAAAAAAAGCTTGAAAGAGATGAAGAGATAAAATGCGAGTGCGGTAGCCATTATCTCAAACCGAGGGTTGTTTTCTTCGGAGAATCCCTGCCGAGGGATGTTTTGAATGAAGCCATGGAGGAGTCGAGGAAAGCCGACGTTTTCATGGTTGTTGGGTCATCCCTTGTTGTTTATCCTGCCGCCTATCTCCCGAGAATGGCTAAGGAGAGCGGAGCCTCTCTGATCCTGATAAACGCCGAAAGAATTGAGGTTGAATATCTGTTCGACGTCGTAATTCACGGAAAGGCTGGAGAAATCCTTCCAAAAATTGTTGAAGAAATCAAAAAATTATGACAAACTTCATAAATTTAGCGAACAATACACTATATACCGACGGTGATGGATCATGATGGATTACAACATTTTCGAAAAAATGCTAAAAAAAACTAAGATCTTCAAGAACAGGGACGTCTTAAGACACAGCTACACTCCTGAATATCTACCACACCGTAAGGAACAGATCGAAAGCATAGCATCCGTCCTTCTTCCAGCTTTAAGGGGTGAAACCCCCTCAAACCTATTCATATACGGTAAACCGGGAACGGGAAAAACGGCAACTGTCAAATTCGTTGGGAAACAGTTGGAGGAAGCGAGCAGAAAGATGAACGTTCACTGTTACATCCATTACCTCAACTGTGAGATCATAGACACTCAATACAGGGTTTTAGCAACACTTGCGAAAGCTTTCGGGAAGAACGTCCCAATGACTGGATGGCCAACCGATCAGGTTTATGAAGAATTCGTGAAAGCTATCGACAGAAGAAACCAGACGATAATTATAGTCCTCGACGAGATAGACAAGCTCGTTAGAAAGGGGGATGAAGTCTTATACAATCTTTCGAGAATAAATTCGGAGCTGAACAACGCGAGGGTTAGCCTGATAGGCATATCTAACGATCTTAAGTTTAAGAATTTCCTCGATCCGAGAGTTCTCAGCTCTCTGAGTGAAGAGGAAATAATATTTCCTCCCTACAATGCCTCTCAGCTTGAGGACATTCTCTCGCAGAGGGCGGAGTTAGCTTTCTACGAAGGAGTTTTAGATGACGACGTGATCCCGTTTTGTGCCGCATTAGCCGCTCAGGAGCACGGCGATGCAAGAAAAGCCCTCGATTTATTGAGAATAAGCGGGGAGATTGCGGAACTCAGAAACGAGGATAGGGTGACGAAGGAGCATGTAAAGGAAGCCGTAAGAAAGATGGAGCGAGATCACATAACAGAGGCGGTGAAAACGCTACCGAATCAGAGTAAGCTTCTTCTCTACTCGATGATTCTTTTACACAAGTGCGGGAAAAGAAAATTCACTACCGGCGAGGTTTATTCCGTTTACAAATCCCTGTGCAAAAAAATTGGAATGGATGTTTTAACGCAGAGGAGAATAAGCGATCTGATTTCTGAATTGGATATGCTTGGGATAATAAACTCCATTATCATCTCAAAGGGAAGATACGGAAGGACAAGGGAGATCAAACTCGAAATTCCTGTGGATGCTGTCAAAGAGGTTATTCTCGATGACTATAGGTTTGAAGTTCTCAGAGATTACGAACAATCCCTCACAAGAAATCTTTCCCTTGATATTTTTGAATAAATTCATCAACCAATTTTTTTGAGGGGAAATTCCTCGCTCCCAATCTTTGGATGTTATAAGACGCCACAAAATTCCCAACTTTTAGACAGACATCGATGTCGTATCCCTTCAGATAAGCGTAAAGGAAACCGGCGGCGAAGGCATCACCAGCCCCCGTTGTATCGACGACCCTAACATTGAAAGCTTTTGAGAAGTATTTTTTTCCATCCTTTATAGCCATGCTCCCCTTCTCGCCGAGAGTTATCACCAAAAAGTCCACGTGCTTTTCAATATCGCTCAGCATTTCATATTCATCCTTCGATAAAAAAACGATATCAGTGTTCTCTAAAAGAGATTTAAGACGGTTTAATCCCATCCTTGAGTAGGGATATCCCGGATTCAAAATAACCTTTTTGTTGAAGTCTTTAGCCCTTTTAGCAATCACCGTATGAGCGTTTAAACTCCCTTCAAACGGAAAAGGATCTAAATAGAAGTAATCGACCCTTTTGTAATCTTCATCTGTAAGGAAGGGATAGAATTTTCCCGCAGCATTCGGAAAGACAAAGAATGTCCTCTCACCCCTTTTATCAACGTAGACATCAACTTTTCCCGTCTCTCCATCGATTTCAAGAAATCTGCAAACGACGCCCACAACCTCCATGCTTTTTCTGAAAAGTTCTCCATCCTCATCCTTTCCGATGGTCGTGTAAAATGATGTTTCCACGTCGAATTTTGCGAGACCGTAAATAACGTTGGCTGCGGCACCACCCGGGGACCTCTCTGTCCTCTTTACAACGGCTTGACCTCCCCTCATCGGGAACTTGTCCACAAGGCAAATTCTATCAACCAGTGCCGGGCCAACCCCCGCGATCATATCAATCTTTGAAACTCTTTAAGCTAAAGAGGATTTTTATCTCCTCAATTCCCCTTATTTTTTTAGCCCTTTCTGCAATTTCCTTTATTATCTCACGGTTCACTGCGTGAACCATAAAGTATAGGGGGTAGTTCCACTCCCTTTCAACACCTCTTTCAACGAGATGCGTGATTTCAGGGAATTTTAGTAATTTTTTGGCAACCCTTTCAGGATTATCGGTTCGAACAAGATTCATACCGTTTTCGGAAAATCCCGACTTCTGTCCGTTTAGAACCGCATAAAAATCCCTTACTACTCTTTCCTTTATCATTTCGGAGATCAGATCGACGAGCTCCCCCTCTTTGCAACCGTATCTCTTGGAGAATCTTCTGAAGGGTCTTTCTTCCACCGCGAAGTTACGCTCCATGTCCATAAGCAATCTCTTAATCCCCTCATCTTCGATTCTCATCACGTTATCCCTTTTCTCAACCATTTCGCTCCAAGAAACTCCTCTGTAAAGGTCGTATTTCACATCCATTTTGTAGACCCTTTTGCTCGGTAGGATCAGATAGCGGTCAGCTTCGCAATCCCTCATGAGAGATCTGATCTTGGAGGTGAGAATATCAAAGTTCCCAGCTTTGATCGTAAACCAGAGATTGTAGATGGGATGATCTCTCAGGAAATTATGCTTAACTCCCTTTTCGGCGTTTATTATCTTAACGGCTTTTTCGACATTTTCGATTTTTGCACCAACGAGGGCGGCAAATCCAATCTCTCTGAATGCCTTGTAGTTTAGCTGGGGCCCCACTCTTTTTATTATCCCTCTTTCTATGTAGGATCTGAGTTCCCTTTCGACTTCTCTGTAATCTCTCCCCAAGTTTTCGGCTAAATCGATAAAGGGGGTCTCCGTCAGAGGGAGATTGTATTGAGCTTCCATCAAAAGTTCAGAATCTAATCCAGCCTTCATCTTTTATCTCCCTTTTTCCGTTCATGTATTCTTTCAGATAGTTTATCGCATACTCCTTAGCTTCTTCAATCTTACCCTTACTAACAAGCTCTTTGAATGTTTCGTCCTGACTTACGGCAAAATACATTTTCATTCGGATGTCTACGGGGATGTTGTTTTTCTTCATATAGCTTTTAAGAAATTCCATCGCTTTTAGGAGGTTCTGAGTTTCCCTGTCTTCTTCAATGAGTTCCCTAATCTTGTCACGAATTATTCTTGCGACTATACCGCTTTTCCCCTCAGTGGTTACGGCAAATCTAATTCCGTCAACATTGTCATCGAAGGGGATTACAACTTCCGTCCTTTTTGCATCGTTCGCCAAATTCACAAGAGCTTTATACTTTTTGGATAGCTTTATCACGAGATCGTTAACGCTGAGATCGTTTACTGCCACCGTTACGAGATCGCACCACTTTATGTTTTCTTCAAGTAGCTTCGCATCCTTGGCGTCACCCCTGATTAATTCGACATCCATCTTTTTTAGCTCCTCGCTGAAATCTAAACTGAGAATGCGAACGTTAGCTCCAGCTTCCTTGAATTTCTTTGCTCTTACTGTTCCTACACCACCCCCGCCAATTATCAGGACGTTCTTCCCCGAGAATTCGATGTATAAGGGAATTCTCATTAAGCTTATTGGGGACTGAAGATTTAATAAACTTATCCGCGAAATCAACGTTTACGTTCATTGGAAATAATTAAATATTTTAGTAGTGATATATTAACATGTTTCTTCCCGAACATAGAGCAAAAGATCTTCTTGAAAAATACGGGATCAGAACAGCCCGCTGTATTTTTGTGAAGGATGAAGATGAAGCCGTATCCGCGGCTAAAAGCATCGGCTATCCCGTTGTTATGAAAGTCGCTGGGATTATTCACAAGAGTGATGTTGGGGGAGTTATCCTCGATATAAGAAGCGATGAAGAAGTTAAAAAAGCTTTCAGGCAGTTGATTTCTATACCCGATGCTGAAGGGGTCACAGTCCAGCCGATGCTTCCGAGGGGGATTGAAGTCATTGTGGGTGTAGCTGAAAACGAGCAGTTCGGGAGCTACGTGATGCTCGGTTTGGGTGGAGTTTTCGTTGAGGTTCTTAGAGACGTTTCGATCAGGCTGCTTCCAGTGACGAGAGATGAGGCAAAGGAGATGATAAAAAGCGTTAGGGGATTCAAAATACTAAGCGGTTACAGAGGTATCAGGGGAGATATCGAGGCTCTAGCGGATCTCATAGTCAAGCTCAATGAGATCGTTGAAAAAGAGGATATAGTCGAAATGGATCTAAATCCCGTTTTTGTTTACGAAAAGGGATATGCGGTTGCAGATGCGAGGATAGTCGTCGGAAAAAGAAGGAAATTCGATTATCAGATTGATGATCTTGAGAGATTGATCTACCCGAAGAGGATTGCTGTCATCGGCGCCTCAAGAACGGAGGGAAAACCGGGCTTTAACATCGTTTGGAATCTAAAAAGATACTTTAAAGGAGAGATCTATCCGATTAATCCAAAAGCTGATAAGATTTTGGATCTCAAATGCTATCCAAGCATTTTGGACGTTCCAAAGGAGATCGATCTCGCAATCATTGCGGTTCCCGCATCTTCCGTCCCCGATGTGATGAGGGAATGTGCCGAAAAGGGTGTGAAAGGTGTTGTAATCGTCAGTTCCGGATTCAGTGAAGAGGGAGAGGAAGGCAAGAAATACGAAGAAGAAATCCTAAAGATAGCAAAAAAACACGGTATAAGGATTTTTGGGCCGAATACCACCGGAATTATGAATATCGATAACGGATTGATAACTTCCTTCGCAGTTATCCCTCAGATAAGGGAAGGATCCATAAGCATAATCGCCCAGACGGGATTGTTCTTGGGAGTCCTAATAGAAAGCATTCTGACAAACCATCCAAGCGTGGGATTTAGCAAAATCTTCGGGATGGGGAATAAGATAGACATAGAGGATTACGAAGTCTTGCATTATCTCTTAGAGGACAAGAAAACAAAGGTTGTGGGAATATACATGGAGGGCGTCAGGAACGGAAGAGCCTTTTACGATGTGGCTAAAAGATCGGACAAAGCAGTTGTTGTGTTTAAAAGTGGAAGAACCGAATACGGAAAAAAAGCGGCGTTAAGTCATACGGCGTCGATATGCGGAGATGACGATGTTTTCAATGCTGTATGCGAGCAAGCTAACATCATAAGAGTTTACAGTTTCGATGAACTAATCGATGTCGCAAAAGCAATATCCCTCCAACCTCTTCCCAAGGGAGATCGCATTGCCGTCATCCACTACACGGGTTCTGGATGCGTTCAGGGTGCTGATGCAGCTTATCTGAACGGTCTGAAGCTTTTAGACTTTAATGAACGGACAGTGGAAAAGATCAGAGATGTTACACCTCAGTGGCATCGTATAAACAATCCCATCGATATCTGGCCGATGGTTGAATATTACGGAATAGAGGCGTATGATGTCGTAACGGAGGCTGTTCTTGAGGATGAAAATGTTGATTCCCTCGTAGTATCAGTTCTGACAAGTAGGCAGTGGAGCGGGCTTATATATCGTCCAGACTTTAAAAAATTCAGGAAGTTCAAAAAGCCTTTGTTCTTCGTTATAGAGGGGCCAAGGGATCTCGTTTTCGAGCTTAAAAATGAATACGAACTTAACGGATTTCCCGTTTACCGTGATGTCATCACGGCTGTTAATGTTCTCGGAAAAGTTACGAAATGGAGTCTCAAATCAAAGAATTTTCTTTCTTATTCTTAAGGTGAATACCGCACCACTCGGTTTGTTATCCTCGACGAGAATCTCTCCGCCATACCTTTCGATGACTTTTTTCACGATATACAAACCGAGTCCAGATCCCTTGGATCTGTATTTAAATCCCTCCTCAAATATTAGATGTTTTATATCGTCCGGAATCCCGACACCGTAATCTGCAATTCTTATCTCGCAGAATTCCCCTTTATCTTCGATAGAGATATCTACCCTATCGGTTTTTCCGTGAACGATTGCATTGTTGACTATGTTATCGATAACAGAGTAAATGGCCTTATCCACAAGGCACATACAATCTCCCTTTAGATTAAATTTTACAGGATACTTCTCGATAACATCTTCGATAACCTCCCTTACATTGACGATTGTTGGAGAAGCATCTGATTCGAGTTCTCTAACATCTTTTATGAGCCTGACAGATTTGTCTATTGTCTTGATAGCATTTTTGATTAGTCTTTCCATTGAATCGTCCTTTGGTTCAATCATCTCCAAGGTCGCTCTGATAATCGTTAGATGATTTAGAAGATCGTGTCTCAGTATTCTGTTCAAAACCCTAATTAGTTCATTAGATTTTTTTATCCCCTCCAGCATTCTGTTTATTTCAATACTTAAATTGGCAAGCTCATCTTTACCGATTACGGGAACGGTTTTGTCGAGATCTTCACGTATTTCTTTTATCGCTGAGGTAATTAGGGAAAGCCTGTAAAGGACAAATCTGTCGATTAGGAGGAGGGTTACAACACAGAACAGGACTCCGATAACAGCTATTGTGAGGAGGTAGTATCTAACGGTCTCAACACCGTGAGGATATATTTCACGGATGGTCTCGATCTTCAAGATGTATGCGGGTTTTCCGTATATATCTTTTAGGGGAGCGTATCCGACGATCTTCCCGTTAAGTGATTGGATTCCCTTTAAAGACTCATTATACGGCAGAACTGAGATATTCAAACCGAGATTCTTGGATAGCTGGGCGATATCGAGGAATCTTCCCATTATTAGTGCACCTCTTATCGGCCCTTCATCGTTGCTCGTGAGAATTGGGCGGGATGCTATGATCGCTGGTCTTCCGAGATCGACTACACCGTGTTTCGTTAACCTCCCGAGGGGTGGCGTTTCGGTGAAATTTGAGAGGTAAGGAATATAATCATATAGCTCGGGGGGGGGGGGGGAAATTTCTGTTTTATTTACAAAATCGAAAGCTTTGGCATAGACGATGTCTCCAGATTTATTGACGTAAATTATAAAGTTAATGCGCAATCCCGTGAAAGTGCTGTCAACTAAGTTAGATTCTATATACTCTTTGTTTGGATTCGCTATAAATTCATAGGTGTCATCCCAAGCCGCCCAGTCGTAGCAGATCGAGTCGAGCTCTGTAATTTCCCTATTGATGGCATTTAAGCTTCGATTGAGATCTTTTAAAACGTATTCCTTCTCAAGTTCCTCAAAAGATCCCAAAATTTGATTCACTGATACAAAATAGATAACGAAAAACAGTGAAATAAATATTATTCCTGTGATTATCAGAACTTTGTTTCGCAGTAACATAATTTATTTTTGAATAATATTGACTATTTCAGCATTTCGAATTAACATTTCAGTCCCTAACCCTTTCACCGCTTAACTTCAGCATCTGACCGTAAGGAGTTTCCATGATTTCCACTTTCCAGCCTTTAGGATACGACAGGCACGGGAGGGGAACAATTCTCACTTCAAGTCATCCTCCTCGAATATAAAGAGCTCCTCGATGGTAGCATTCAAAGCTTTTGCAATTTTGTAAGCGAGCTTGAGTGATGGATTGTATCTCCCTTTTTCGATGAAGACGATAGTTTCCCTTCTCACTCCTACCTTTTTAGCTAGCTCCTCCTGAGTCATGTTATACTTAGCTCTATACTCTTTTATTCTTGTCTTCATAGATCTATGTCTCCTCTCCTCTCGTAGTATACTCTGAAGACTGCTGCACTTGATAGCATGACGAGGAGAAGTAATAAAATCAGAAAGACGCTCTCAATCTCAAAACTCATAGCTTCTGAAATGATGAAGACTACGGAGATAAAAACTGCGGTTAAAATCCACGAGTTTGCCAGAGCTCTGTCCCTGAGCCTCTTTGATCGCTCATCTTCTGGTTCCGGCACCTTTATGGATCTCAAAATCAAAAAAATTCCCCAAACAATCATAGCAGTTGAAAGGAGCCTGTGAAAGTCCAATACCATAGTTACTGCCCCGAGCAGCAGAAAAACAACTCCAGAAAGCACTCCTGCTCTCATTCCAAACCCCTCCTTGAGAAGTAAACTCTTAGAATTACGAAGGAGTATATTCCCACAAGGGATACGTATGTAAGCGTTTCCCTTAATTTCAGATCGAAATACCAGCTTAAGGCTGTAGTCACGGCTAAAGATAAAATCAAAATCCAGAAAGCATGGAACCCTGCTTTTTCATTTATCCTTTCTGCTCTCTCATCTAAAATTCTCTCAGATTCGGGTTTTCGAAGATTTATCACCTGGGCGATTAGAAACACTACACCCGTTATTAGTAACCCTGCACCTATGGGGTATAATTTAATAATCCAAAATGCCAAACCTGAAATTAGCATTAATAGTCCTACGATTAAACTCTTCATACAGATCTACTCGAATACAAAGCGTAAAGTATCATGTAGAGAACGAGCATCCCGCAAACGGCGAAGCCGAGTGTGTATCCAATTTCCGAGTTTTGTGATATTAAGATAAAACTTAGCAGTGCCAAGAATATCGTGGAGATTTCAAACGCTTTTCTTGAAGCCTTTTCCGATATCCTAATGATCCTCTCATCTTCAATAACTTCATCAACCCTTTTTCTTGCGATTTTTAGAATTATTATCCCTAAAGAAACCGCTATCAACCCTAAGAGAGGTTTATTCTGCGATACAGAGTATCCTACGGCGAATCCCATCAAAGCGGTCGTAAGCACACCTATTTGGGTATATGTCCTTCTATCCATAAGACCACCTGTTAATTATTTCTAACATTTTGTTATGTTTACTTAACATATTTAAGGTTTTCGAATATCCTCGAAAGCTTGAGGATTTTAACTCGCAAAGTATTGATTTTTCTCCACACTCCTTCAGTTAGGAGAAAAATAAAATCAGGCTTGATCTATTCGTATATCTTTGAGATAGACACCTTCCCCTTCCTCAACGTATCCTACGATATCTCCTTCATAGTTCTTTCTAAGCTCTTTTGCATCCTCCTCTCCCAAAATAATCATGAATCCCATTCCCATATTGAAAGTTCGATACATTTCATCAATTTCGATATCTCCAAGCTTTTGTATGAACTCAAAGATCTTTGGAGGTTTTAATGGTTTGTCTATGACGTATCTGACTTTTTTTAGTCTCTTCAGGTTTAATAAGCCACCGCCCGTGATGTGGGCTAATCCATAAACAGCGTATTTCTTCGTGATTTCCAAGATCTCGTTGTAAATCCTCGTGGGTCGTAAAAGCTCCTCTCCTATAGTGTGATCTTCGAATTTATCTAAGTAACTCATACTGTTTTCTTCTATCAGCTTTCTTGCCAAAGTCAGCCCGTTGCTGTGAATTCCATTGCTTGGAATTGCGAAAATAACATCCCCCTCCGAGATTTTATCTCCTGTGATTATCTTATCCCTGTAGACAATCCCTATGGCGGTTCCAGAGAGATCCCATCCGTTCACGAAATCGAGAGTTGCCGTTTCCCCTCCAACTAAGGATACGTTGGCGATTTCACATCCTTTGTTCAGACCTTCTCCAATTTCTTCCATAATCCTCTCATCTGGTTTATTAGTTGCGATGTAATCGACCATGGCAATGGGTTCGGAATTAATCGCGTAAAGATCGTTTACATTCATGGCAACGCAATCAATTCCGATGGTTCTGAAATTGTTCATAATTTCTGCCACTTTTATTTTCGTTCCGACGCCATCAGTTGTTATTGATATCCAAAAATTCCCAAAATCGATTACGCCTGCAAAATGATCGGTCAATATGGGTTTTCCTATTCCCTTTCTAACAAATCTCAAAACAGATTTTAAACTCTTTATGGCTTTCTCCTCTTTTTTTATATCTACCCCCGCTTCGGCATACGTCTTCATGTATGATGGTAGAAACGGGAATTTATAAAGGTGTTTCAAACGATAATTGTTATTGATAAATTCAGAAAAATTAATAACCATCTTCGATAACTAAGTATGGGTGGTTTTATGAAAGTGAATGGGGTTGAAGTGGAAGAAACCTTTGCAGAAGCTTTTGATATAAAAGTGGCGAGGGTTTTAATAACCGCATACGACTATGACTGGGCATATATTGCCGCAAACGAAGCAACCGGATTTGGAACTTCAGTTATAATGTGTCCGGCTGAGGCTGGAATTGAAAAGAAAGTCCTTCCATCAGAAACTCCCGACGGAAGACCGGGTTATTTCATCCAGATATGCCACATGAGCAAAAAGGGACTGGAAGAACAACTTCTCGCAAGAATTGGACAGTGCGTGCTCACAGCTCCAACAACCGCCGCATTCAACGGCTTACCGGATGCAGAGGAAAAATTCGACACAGGATTCAAACTCAGATTCTTTGGAGACGGCTACGAAAGAGAAATCGAAGTAGGAGGAAGAAAATGCTGGGCAGTCCCAATGATGGAAGGTGACTTTATCATCGAGAACGAAATCGGATATACGAACGGAATTGCGGGAGGAAACTTCTTTATAATGGCTGAAACGCAACCATCCGCATTAGCTGCAGCTAAGGCGGCCGTTCAGGCTATCGCTGATGTAGAAGGAGCGATCACACCATTCCCCGGCGGAATCGTAGCCTCTGGATCAAAGGTGGGAGCAAACAAATACAAGTTCCTCAGGGCATCTACCAACGAAAAATTCGCCCCAAGCATCAGGGATAAAGTCCCAGACACTCAGATCCCAGAGGGCGTCAAAGCTGTCTACGAAATCGTTATCAACGGAATTAACATTGATGCAATAAAGGAAGCAACAAAAGTGGGAATTTTGGCAGCCACAAAGATCCCGGGAGTTGTTAAAATAACTGCCGGAAATTACGGCGGAAAGCTTGGAAAACACCTGATCTACTTGAATGAGCTGTTCTAATTTGAAATATTTATTTTTTCATTCCACCGACCTCAAAGATATTTTAAGGGGTTGGGACGTTAAACCCGTTTTCAAAAAATACGCTCGCTGTGAGATAATAGCCGAAGCTGAAGGGGGTCTCGTGGGTAAATGTGGAAAGCTCATTTTTATCCTTGTAAAAGATAAAGATTTAGATTTAGATCCCATCTACTCTATTAATGTTGAACTAACTAAACTGGAAAACGGAAGGAATTTCAGATACGGAAGATATATCTTCGAAGAAGATCTAAAAATTGATGCAACTTTTGATGATTCCCTCTATCCTATCCTATATTGCAACAACTGAAATTCTCTTAAAAGAAATTAAAGCGAGATCCGAACATTTATCAGAAAGAGAATCTGAAATAGTTAGAGAATTGACAATTCTTTCGGAAGAGGCGAAAACTCTGAGTGCAAAAAAACTTGAAGAAATATCCCTGAAAATCTCAGAGCTCAGAACATCTTTTTTCACAAGCTACATAAGACTTAAGGGGATTCTTGAAAAGACGTTTGAATCGATCTATCAGGCGAGAACACTATCCCTTTACCTCAACGGATTCCTTGAAGAGAAGGTTGAAGAGCTTCTGAACGAGCTCAATGTTTTGAGGAATTACGAATCGAGATTTGAACAAACCCTTAATGGAGTTAGGGATGCCCTCGAAGTAGTCCATCTTCGGCTTGAAATGTTCAGAAGTAAGGAAAATCTCGAACTGCAAAAAAGAACCTCTGCCTTGCAAGCCGCTGCAGCAATAGTGGAGTTCGTTGCCGTCTTCTACTACACGATGAAAGTTTGGGAGAGTTTTTTGCCAGTTAAGGAGATGCCTCCGCAGATTTCCTTTCTTTTACTTGCACTGTTCACGACTGCTGTTGTCATCTATACGGATGTGCTCGCAGAGTTCATAAGGGTGAGAAAGTTCAACAAAAAATTTTTGTTGTTCAGCACTACTCTTCTGATTATATTAATCTCAATGGCGGTGTTCCCTATTCTATTTTCTTATGAGTTTCACAGCCTTTAGTCTATCGCTCAGCAATCTTATATGCTCCTTCTCCTGAGATATAAGATAATCTAAAAGCTCCGAAGTTTCGGGATCAGCATCCCGCATCATCTCGTTGTAGGTTTGGATCGCCTCCTTTTCGAGTTCAATTGCCCTTTTTAAAATCTCCTCAGGTGTCATAACTCAACAGATACGAAAAGTTTTATATCTTTTCGTTTCAGTATGAATGCCGATGATGAATGATGGGCGATCTGAAAGGTGATGAAAGGGGAGAGCCTGAGGCAACCCTTTTTAAAAGCTTAAACCTGATGGCAATTGCAGGAACAGCAATCCTGAGCTTTCTGATTGGGTTGATCGTCCTCACTTACTCTCATGTCGATTTCATGAAATCTGTTGCAATTTCCTTGGCTTTTTCTGCCGTCTTAACATATCTGAGGATCAAAGTCCAAGATAGGCTTTCTTAATCTCCTCCGATTTTTCAAGTTCCTTTGCGGGACCTTCTATCTTTATCCTTCCCTCCGAAAGAACGTATGCATAATCTGCGATAGCCAAGCTGAGATGGACGTTCTGCTCAACGAGGAGCATAGTTATCCCCTCATCTTTCAGCTTTTTAATTGTCTCGAAAATCTCAAGAGCCAGTTTTGGTGCCAAACCGAGGCTGGGTTCATCCATTATAAGGAGATCTGGAACGGCCATCAATCCCCTTGCTATTGCTAACATCTGTTGTTCACCGCCGCTCAACGTTCCAGCCTTCTGATTTATCCTCTCCTTCAGCCTCGGGAAAAGATTAAAAACATGTTCAAGCTGTTCCTCCTTTTTCTTCTCAGCTCTCTTAGTGTAGGCTCCCATCTCAAGGTTTTCAAGGACGGTCATGTTTGGAAAGATCAGTCTTCCTTCGGGAACCATTACCATTCCCCTTTCAACCCTTGAATGGGTGGGTATTTTCGTTATATCTTCACTTTTAAAGATTACTTTCCCGTTCAGAACGGGAATAACACCCATCAGTGCTTTCAGAAATGTCGTTTTTCCGCTGCCGTTGGATCCGATTATTGTAACGAGTTGCTTTTCTTCTACCTTTACAGAAACATCCCAAATTACCTGAACTTCACCGTATCCGCATTCTATGTTCTCAGCCTGAAGCATTGGTTTCACCCCTTCCGAGCTTCAAAACGAGATTCGGATCACCCAAGTAGGCTTCAATAACCTTTGGATCATTTGCCACTTCTTCTGGCTTTCCCTCCGCAATCTTTACACCGTAATCCAAGACAACTATGCGATCTGACACATTCATTATCGCATGCATGAGATGTTCTATCATAAGGATTGTTACACCACTTTTTCTGATTTTCTCAATAATCTTCAGCATTTCGGAGACTTCTGCCGGATTCAAACCGGCTAAAACCTCGTCCAGTAATAGCAACTTGGGTTTTGATGCTAATGCCCTTGCAAGCTCAAGCCTCTTTTTCTCGGGAACATTTAGCTTCTCGGCAAGCATATCCGCTTTCTGATCGAGTTTAACAAATTTTAGAGTTTCTTCTGCAACTTTTTCTGCCGATTCCAAATCCATATTTTCTTTTCCGAAACACGCTCCGACCATAACATTCTCCCGGACAGTTAATTCGTTCAGCGGTTTAACTACCTGAAACGTTCTCGCAATGCCGAGTCTCGCTATTTTGAAGGGGGGTGATCCCGTTATATCCTTTCCATCAAAGATGATCCTACCCTCTTCGGGATTGTATATCCCAGAAATTACGTTAAATAGTGTCGTTTTTCCGGCACCGTTTGGACCTATAATACCTATAATCTCGTTCTCATTAACATCGAAACTGACGTTGTTCACTGCGACGAGTCCACCAAATCTCTTGGTTACATTTTCAATCTTCAAGAGGGTCATTCTACAAACCTCCTTATCTTTGTTATTTTGTCCCTTAAATACCCAACAATTCCCCTCGGCATGAACAGTATGATCAACAGCAATAGAACTCCGGAAATTGCCATGTGCAGATTTTTGAACATTTCGCTCATCAACAGGACACCCCTCACTCTCTCGTAGACGATAGCTCCGATAAACGGTCCCGCAACTGTTCCGAAGCCACCGAGCATGACCATGAATATCATCTCTATCGATTGCGTCAGGTTGAAGGCGTTGACGGGCTCGATATTACCGTTTTTGAAGA
Organism: uncultured Archaeoglobaceae archaeon; assembly: GCA_965561205.1. Taxonomy (GTDB): domain Archaea; phylum Halobacteriota; class Archaeoglobi; order Archaeoglobales; family Archaeoglobaceae; genus Geoglobus. The sequence goes on from CBEWZU010000007.1 coordinate 46,183, forward strand.
AGAAGACTGCTCCAACCATCCCCGGAAAGAAAGCGGATAACGCATATGCTAAGCACTTATAGGATTTTGTATTGATTCCGGCGACTATCGCTGCATCTTCGTCTTCTCTTATCGCCATCAATCCCAAACCAAATTTCGAATTCTTTACATACCAGCTGACAACGATTACCGAGACGGTCAGTATCAACATCAGATAATACGCCAGCCATAGGGCGTTTTCGGCTCCTCCGTATGCTTTGTATACATTGATGTTGAGAAATATTCCCTCAGCTCCGCCGATCTGCTCAAGATTTTCTACGAGAGCTTTAACAGCCTCGTTAATGCCTATCGTGGCTATGGCAAAGTAAGCTCCTCTGAGTTTGAGAATTGCCTGTCCCAAAGAGTATGCGATTACTGCGGCAACAATTCCGCCGGCAATCATCGCCAAAATTATGTTTGTTCCGAACGAATCTATGAGAACGAAGGCTGTGTAGCCGCCGATTCCGTAGAAAACTATGTGTCCGAAACTAACGTATCCCGTGTATCCAAGGATTATGTTCAAGCTTGATGCTAAGGCAATGTAAAGAAGCATTAGAAACACTATCTCCCTTAGAGATATGTTACCGGTCAGAGCTGGGATAAGTCCCACTATGATTATCAGTAACACTACCCAGATCATGGAGATTTCTGGTTTTCTCATGTTTCACCTCCCAAAAGTCCTGTAGGTCTCAGCAGAAGAACTATAACAAGTATGGTGAACTCGATAAATGGTATCAAACCGGATTGAATTTGAAGGGTAACAACATTCTCTATTATGCCCAAAATCAGCCCACCAATTAGGGCACCGAGAGGATTACCCAAACCACCCAAAACGCATATAACGAAGCTCTTCAGCTCGTAAACGCTTCCGGAAAGTATCGTGAAAGGGAAGATTGTGGCGATCAGCCCTCCCGCAGTCATTGCAAGGGCGGCACCTATACCGAAGCTTAAAGCCAAAATTTTCGTCGTGTTTATTCCCATTAGCTCTGCTGCTGTCCTGTTCATTGAAACTGCTCTGACGGCTTTTCCAAGCTTTGTTTTGTATAGAAAGATGTAGAGAAGGACGGTCAAGGCCACCGAGATTATTCCGGTTGCAACCCTCGTTCCAAGAATTGTGAGATTTCCAAAGGATATCGCTCCCAAGCTGATATCGATTGCATACGGAGTTGTTGTCCATACAAATGTCCCCACACCGATTATGAATAGGCTAACACTAAATGTTGAGAGAAGGGTAGACAGCTCGGGAGCGTCAATTACACGATGAAGTGCCACAAAATATACTATAACTCCCAAAATTAACCCTAAGAGGATTACAACGGGAACACCCACATAGGGGTTAACACCGAAGGCGAAAAGCAGATAAGCCGTAAACATACCCAATGCGATAAAGGCACCGTGAGAGAGGTTTATAACCTTCATAACACCCCATATGAGGTTCAAACCGATTGCGGCAAGACCATAAACGAGACCCAAAAGAATCCCACTTATTATGCTATCAATCCAGACATCGAGCAGATTACCACCTCCTAAAAAAAGAAATAAATTATAATCTTTTTCTCACTCCTATCGCTAAAATCACACCGAGAATGGCTATCACAAGCTCGAATCCGGGAGTCTTTTGGGTTGTTTCCTTGGCTGGCGTTGTCTCTGTTACCTGCTCGAACTTAATCGACAGAGGATACACAAGATCAGTTGACTTTGCGTATTCTGGCCATACGACTTCTTTTATTAGGGTTCCGTTCTTTTCCTGCCACTGGAGGTAAACCATTTCATGTCCCTTCTGTCTTCCATAGTATTCTCCAGTGTCGAAGCTAATCCTTCCGTAAAATGTCATAATATCCATGTTTTCGAGCACCTTCTTAACCTCCGTTGTGTTGAGAGTTCCCGCCTCCTCTATTGCTTTTTGCAGGACAAGTCCGGCTACGTATCCTCCTGCCGCATGGTAACCGGGCTCGTATCCGTAAGCTTCCTTATACTCCTGAGTGAATTCTTCAACAGTTGGACCGAACCATTCGATTCCGAGTTCATCAGCCATCTCCTTGCTGTATTTTGCAAGGGGTTCCCACTGGGATGGGCCGGTCACGTAAAGTGCGGCATCACCAATTTCTGAGAATTCTGGGACGGATGGTGCTACAAGCAATGAAATGAGCTTGACTTTAACCTTTTTCTCATAAAGCTGTTTGGCGAAGGTTTCACCATCTGCAAAGTGACCTCCGCCGATGATCGCATCCGGATTTGATGCGAGTATCTTATTTATGAATGCTGTGAAGTCAGTTGTTCCGGGTGCATATGCTTCAAACAAAACTACTTCGAAACCGTTCTTTTCAGCATAATCCTTTGCGGCTTCACAAACGCTTTTTGCGAATTTACTGTTTTCATAGACTATGGCAACTTTCTTTGCCTCAGGATCTACAGCCTTTAGCACATCTAAGGCTCCCGTTAGGTAACGGCTTGCCGGTGTGTATATCTGGAAAACGTGCGTGTATCCCTTGTTAAAGATGCTGTCAGAGGCGGCACCCGTAGCGATCATAATTCTACCATACTGTTCTGCAACTATTGCCGCCGAAGCGGTCAGACCACTGCTGTAGGGACTTATAAGGAAGTCTGCCTTGTCCTGCGTGATCAGAGTTGTGTAGAGTTGCTGAACTCTATCACTTTTGCTCTCATCATCATAGGAAACAAGCTTTACAGTCAAATTCTTTCCGAGGGATTTCACGTAGATTCCACCTTTTTTATTTACACCTTCCGCCCACAATTTTAATCCCTGATATTGTTCGGTTGATTCTGCATTATATTTTCCTGTTTGAGACATTGTGAACCCAATTATTATCTCATCTTTCGCCATAACTGCCGTCGGTGCCAGTAATATCAACACAGCCGCAAGCACTAATATCTTTTTCATTTCAGACACCTCACAGTAACGTTAA
>CBEWZU010000008.1:0-48506 GCA_965561205.1 uncultured Archaeoglobaceae archaeon
ACCACTCCTAAAACCTGAGGAGACCTTCTTAACTGAGATTTTATTCTGTTCGAGGAAAAGCGGTTACCATCAAATCAATTTCACAGTATGCTATTCGGATGAGCTCAATTACAAGCACTGCAAAGTTAAAAGTGTAGATATTAATGTCCTAAACGAATCTGCATTAAAATTCAGTGGAATAGAGACTGAAGTCGGTGCGGATGGATTAACAATCACAGGAGATGTTAGCAATAACGGAAAGAGCGTTGCCTACAATATATTGATCTCAGCGATTTCCGAAAATTTGACGAAAACCTACTACATCGACCAGCTCGATCCCTCCGATTTTGATTCATTCGAATTTACATTTCCGATTACGACAAAAGCCGTTCGATTAAAACTCCAGTGGAAAAACGAGATGGGTGAAAATTTTGAAAAATCTGAAGTTATTAAAATCAACAGCCCCTTAACGGCGACTAAGGAGTCTTCACAGTTCACCTACGTAATCCCCGTAATCGTCTTGATCGGAGTTCTGATAATAGTAATTTTTGCTTGGAAAAGAAGATGATAGAACTCATTGATGTTTACAAAAGCTACAAAACCGGATATTACGAGGTATTAGCATTGAGGAGAATAAACCTGAAAATAGATAGAGGGGAATTCGTGGCGATAATGGGTCCCTCAGGAAGCGGTAAATCGACTTTGCTCTACCTGATCGGATGCTTGGACAAGCCAACGAGGGGGCAAGTGATAATTGACGGGGAGGATGTATCCAACATGAACGAAAAACAGTTAACCGAGCTAAGAAGAGATAAGATCGGATTCATTTTCCAGCAGTATTATCTCATCCCCACGCTAACGGCTTTAGAGAATGTGGAGCTTCCAATGGTTTTTAAAGGCATTCCAAAGATGGAAAGAAAGAAAAAAGCTGAAAATCTTCTCTCCCTTGTAGGTTTAAGGGATAAAGAAAACAGAAGATCCAACGAGCTCAGCGGAGGAGAACAGCAGAGAGTTGCGATAGCAAGAGCCTTGGCGAACGATCCGTCCATCCTCCTCTGCGATGAACCTACAGGAAATCTTGACTCAAAGAGCGGTAAACAGATTATGGATTTGATAAAAAATCTGAACGAAGAAATGGGGGTTACTGTTGTTCTGGTCACCCATGACCCTTCGCTAAAAGTTTATGCTGATCGCGTTATTAACATAAGGGATGGTCAGTTATGCTGATCGAGCTTGCCGTGAGAAATCTCAAAAGAACCAAAGTCAGAAGCGTTTTGGCAGTAATCGGAATAGTTATCGGGGTAATGGCTATTAGCTCCATAGGCATCTTCGGTGAGAGTTTAAAGGCAACGATTCTTGAGAATTTCAAAGATATTGCCGATGAGGTTATAATCACCCCGGACTACACTCACGGATACGATTCAATCGATGAGAAAATAATCGAGAAGATTAAGAGAAGTCCCTACGTTGAGGATATCTATGCTGTTAAAAGGGAGTCCGCCTTCATCTACTATAAAGACAAAAAAACATATACGACAGTTTACGGAATGGATGAAGAAGATACAAAGATTTTCAAGCTCGAAAAAGGTAGCTACAAAGGTTGTTTGGTTGGAAAGAATATTGCAGAGTTCTTAGACCTGAGAGTGGGATCTAAGATCACCATAGAAGGAAAAAGCTTTAGAGTTGGCGGGATAATTGAAAGAGAAGCGAGATTCGATATAAATCCAAATTTCGCTGTGATAATCCTGTCCAAAGATTTTGAAAGTATTTTTGATAAAAAGGATTACGCACAGGTGATTGTTAAGATCAAGGATCTACAATACATCGATGATTTCAAAGAATACGTGGACAGCTCCATTAACAGAAGGGATAGCAAAGTATCTGTTTTCGAAATGAGAACGATTATAGATAGAATAAACGAGGCATTTACCGGGGTTACCCTATTTCTAATGGCGATCGCCGCGGTATCTCTCCTTGTAGCCGGAGTTAGCATTTTGAACATAATGCTTATGTCAACTGTTGAGAGAACCAAAGAAATCGGATTGATGAGGGCGATAGGAGCCTACAGAGAGACTATCCTGAAGATCTTCTTAACGGAGGCTTTGATCTTGGGTGTCATCGGAAGCATTATCGGAGGTTCTCTAAGCTTTTTAGGGGGATACGTAATCGACATGATGATACTTCACACGGCAAAATACGTTTTTCAACCCTCATCGCTCTTATACGTTTTTTTGGGGATTTTTACTGGAGTGTCTACTTCCGTGATAAGTTCATTCTATCCAGCTTGGAAAGCTTCAAAACTCGAACCGATCGAAGCTTTAAGGTACGAGTAATTTCGAAAGTATTATTAAATGTTTAATCATTCAATCTCAACATGCCTAAAAAAGAGAGGGACAGAGCTCATCACGAAAAGCTGTTTAAAGCCTCAATGAGTCCAATAAGAAGACAGATAGTAGCGGCTATCGGGATTCATGGAAAAACAAGAGAAGAACTGAAAAAAGAATTAAATTTAAGCGATTTTCAATTGAAGTTCAATTTGGATTGGCTGATACAGGAGGGATTTGTTGTAGAAGAGGGAGGCAAATTAAAGCTAACTGATGAGGGTATAGAATTGCTTGAGGTGGGTTAATTTTTCCTTTTCATGTATTCTGAGAGATCTCGGTAGAATCGGGCGAATTCACCAGATCCCAAAATGATGTATGGCTCACTGCCTCTAACGGTGAAGATAACAACCTTATCGTCGGCAAAAATTATCCCGTGAGTTACACCCCCCTTTCTGAACTCCTTTACCTCTTTTACCCCTTCGGATTTCTCCAAGATCCTCCTCAACTCATCGTTAAGGGAGAGTGCGTAGACACGGATCTCCTTCGACTTGCTTAGAATCTCCTCAATCAATCTGTAGGCAATCTCGCCCTTCACGAGTTCTACAACTTCTTTTTTTCTTTTCTTCTCGATCTCCCTAAGACTTGAAGACAAAATGTCCAGTCTCTCCCTGAGCTTTGCCGAGAATATCTCCACAAGTCTCTCGGCACTTATCGCCCTGAATCTTCTCGGTTTTCCGAAAGACTCAACGAGACCCTTACCCTCAAGACTCTTTATAACATCGTAGACTGAAGTTCTCGGAACTCCGCTCCTTTCCGAAATTTCGGAGGCTGTTAGCTCTCCTTCTTGAATTAAGCACAGAAGAACTCTTATTTCGTAATCTGAAAACCTGAAATCTCTCAGGATATCTATGAGTCTGTCCACGTTGGATGTTATTTCGAAATGTTTATATATCTTTCGTAGTTACAGCTACGACAGGTGAAAAGATGAAAAGGTTGATCGCCCTTCTGATATTTCTCATAATTCTGTCGAAGGCTTCAGCCCTGACATATGAAGATAAGCCAACAGTGACGGCGTTTATAAGCGGTAGCGACCACATAACGAGGGGTGACTACATAACGATCTACGTGACAGTCTACAATCCGGCTGAAAAGAAGAAAGTCTCCTACTTGGATGAGGAGGAGGCTATGTTCTTCTCAAAAAATGAGGACATGATTTTTACAGCATACAACGTCAAAATCGAACTTTTAGGGAATGATTACATTCAGGTAAAGACGCCGTCTCAATTTATCCCAGCTCTTCCACCAATGCAACCCGTGGCACTTCCATTTATCGTTAAAGTATCTGAGGATGCGAAGGCGGGAGAACACGAACTCAAAATGAAGGTGGAATTCGATAGAATCGACCATCTCAGCTACCTCGATACCTATACTCCCAAAACCGTTCCCGTTCAAAAAACTGTGTCCGACTCCAATGAGACCGTAACCTACGAATACGAAATGCTAACCGAAAGCTACAGAATCCAATACGATCACGAAAGCTTAGAGCTTAAACTCCCGATATACGTAGAGGAGAAGGATGTAAAGCTCGAAATTGTAAACGTATCCGCCGAGAACATGATCGGTAAGGGAAAGGGAAGGCTCGTGGTCGAAGTGAAAAATGTCGGAGACAAAACTGGAAGGAACACTTATATCGTATTGGAAACTCCTTCGGGCTTTAAGGCATCCGCTTTAAGTTTCTCGCAATCCTCCCAGCCTTCGATGCCAGCCGCCGCATTGCAATCTCCAACAGCACTTCCCACATTTTCGCAGACCGCGATGACCGCACCCACAACTCAGTCACAGCCGTCCTACTACGTTGGAGAGCTGAAACCGGGTGAAACGGCGAAGGCGATATTTTACGTCAGAACGGACGTGAAGGACGAGGGTAACTACACCTTCAAGGTTAAGGCGATTTACCTGAACGAATACGGAAATATCGTGGAGAGCGATCCCGTTCCCTTTGGTGTTTATGTGGAAAAAGCTCCCGACTTCGTTGTCAAATCTGTGGAAAGTAGAGTTTTTGTGAACTCTAAAGGGACGGTTAAGGTGACGCTAATTCCTACGGCGAACCTCAAAGACGTCAGCGTTTATCTTACGGCAAATCCTCCGCTTTCGGTTTTGAGCACCGAATACTACTTGGGTGGTTTGAAGGCCGGAGAAGAATACACCGCAGTTTTCAAAGTTCAGGCATCGGACGAGGCTAAGCCCGTGAAGTATCCAGCTGAGATCAAGCTGAAATATAGAAGCATGGATGAATACTTCCACACGGATTCAAGGAGCGTCGGGATAAAGGTAAATCCGAAGATGAAGTTCGAAGTTTACGGAACACCAAAGATCGCAGCTGGAAGCGAAGGGATAGTCGCTTTCACGATCAAGAACGTAGGAAACTTCACGATAAGGGAGGCTACAGCAAGGCTGACGATAACTGATCCGTTCAGCTCGGACGACGACACCGCCTATGTGGGCACACTGAAGCCCGGGGAATCGACCGTGATAAAATTCAAGCTCAGCGTAGATGCGGACGCTACTCCAAAGAAATACGGATTAAACTTAGAGGTCAAATACAAGGATTTGGAGGATGAGTGGGCGATAAGCGAACCTACAAAGGCTGTAATCGATGTCGTTCCGCCAAAACCTCCGTACGGTGCGATTGCGGTGATCGCAATAATAGCAATCGTGGCGGTCACATACTACCTGAGGAGGCGTAGGAAGTGAGGTTCGAAGACCTCCTTGAAAAGGTTTCGAGGTTCATCGCAAAAAGACCGGGACTCGTGGTTTCGGTTACCGCCCTAATCGTCATAATTTTTCTAATTTCCGCCTCTCAAACGGAGTTCACGTCCATCGAATACGAGAGATACTTTCCGATAGGCGATCCCGTTTACAAAAACCTCGAGCTCTATCAAAAGGACTTCGGAGTAAGAGCTGAAGGCGTTTACATAATGATAAAGGGAGAGGACGTCGTGAACAGGGAGGTTTATGAATACATGCTCGAATTGGGGGAGAGCTTAAAGAACCTCAATGGAGTCGGGAGTGTAACTTCCCCGGCTTCGATAATTGCTGAGCTGAACGGCGGAGTTCTGCCAAACGATGGATCTCAGCTTGAATGTTTGACCAATCTTTACGCACGTCAGTTCGTTCCCAAAAAAACGCTCGCCCTAATGATGGTAACGATAACAGTGACTGATCCAGATAAAACGATGGAACTTGCTGAACAAATAGAGAGGGTCGTAAAATTTACACACAGACCGACGGGAATAACTACCGAAATTACTGGATCACCGGTTTTAAGTTACCAAATCGTCAAAGTGTCAGAAAAGGAGACTGGAATGACTACGACGGCTTCGATAATTGCTATGATCGTTCTACTCCTCGTAACGTTCAGCGGTGCAGTTAGGAAGAAATACATGGCTTTCATGCCCCTAATAATTTCAGTGTTCTCCGTTATCGTCATAGTCGGTCTCCTACCGTTGGCTGGCATAAAGCTCGATCCCGATCTGAGTGCAACTCTCCCAATCCTCATAGGATTGGCTATCGAATACGCCGCACAGATTCAGAACAGATACGAGCACGAGAGAATGAGGGGACATGATAGAGATAATTCCGTCGTGATAGCGGTAACGAGAACGGGCTTAGCCGTAATCCTCGCAATGCTCACAACCGTTATAGGATTCATGTCGATGGCGACGACCCTGATACCGGGGCTTGCACTCTTCGGGATAATAATGTCTTTGGGTCTCATAATCGCTTACATATTCTCGATAACTTTCCTTCCGGCGGTTTTGAAAATACTCGACAGGGAAGAGGAGAAAGCGATTGTAAAAGAAAAAAGAGAAGTCGGAATTTTAGAGAGGGTTTTGACTTCCGTAGCGTCCCTCACAGCTTCAAAGCCGAAGGCTATACTTGCTTTAGCTCTTGCAGTCATAATCTTTGGAGCCTATGCCAACACACAGATAAAGCTTGAGACTGACACGAAGAAGTATTTCCCGCAGGACCTCCCGGCTATGGTAAAGTTCAAAGAGCTTGAAAGCCTCATGGGTAAGCAGTATATCTACACAATCGTCCTCTCGGTCGACGAGATTGGAGTAGAGGAGCTAAAAAGGTTGGACGAACTTGGGAATTATATCGTGAATAAGGAGGACATGGTTTATAAGTGCGACTCCCTCTCGACACTGATAAAAGATTACACGGGCAGATTGCCGGAAAGCGATGCGGAGCTTTCAACGATTCTGAACATGATTCCGAAGGATATCCTGAAGAGATACGTTTCGGGCCACACCATCGCCTTATACCTCTACACAACAGCGGACACCCACGATAAGAGGGTGGAGCTTACGGAATACCTCAAGAGGGATGTGAGATTCTTCGAGTGGCATGAAGGCTATTACATAACGGGAATGCCAGTGATAATGGCACGTCTCGGCGAGATAATGTTTAACAGTCAGACCCAAATGACTTTAGTCGCCTACGGTCTCATCGTTCTACTGCTCTTTGCAACCTACCGTTCGATAACGAGAGCTGTGGTTCCCCTACTTGCCATAACAACGGTCATTGGAGTTCTCAATACGACGATGTTCTTGGTGGGGATGAAGCAAACGCTTATGTCCATAGCGATAAACTCGATAACTCTTGGATTAGGGATAGACTTCTCGATCCACATGGCTGAGAGGTATGCTGAGGAAAGGGAAAAGCATTCGCCGGAGGAAGCCGTCACGGTTGCAATAGAAGAGACTGGAAAGGCTATAGTCACTTCCGCTTTAACGATGGCTGGAGGATTTGGCGCTCTAATGCTCTCAACGTTCCCTATGCTCTGGGATTTCGGCTTCCTATCGTTCATAGCGATAATATTCAGTCTAATCGGAGCGTTGACAGTGGTTCCAGCGTTTCTGATGATTACTGAAATGTTTAGGACGAAGGGTGTTATGCATGAAGAACAAGTTAATAATCCTACTCGTAGTTTTGCTGGCGATCCTTCTAATTTTTTCAGCTTCAAATGTTAAGTTTGAAAGGGGATTAAAAACTTATCTGAGCAAGGATAACAAAATTTATTCGGAATACATCAGATATACCAAACACTTCAAAATTAGAGAAAACGCATTTCTATTTCTGAAATCAGAGGATGTAACAAGTGAAGATGTATTAGAATACTTTGAAGAAATTAAAAAAAGAATCAAAGAGATAGACTACGTTGGAAGTGTTGAATACATACCCATTCTAAAGACCTTTGCCATCGTATCAATCGAAATCGAAACAAGGGATGATAAGAAGATAGAAGACATTGCCAAACAAATCGAGAGAGTCCTAAACTTCGTCCCTAAGCCGGTGGGATTGAACGTTCAGAAAACAGGTAGTGTATTCCTCTGGTATGAGATAAAGAGGGAAATGGGAAAGAGCCTGGGAGTTACGATGTCAGCCTCAACACTGCTCATGATTTTGATACTTTTCTTAACATTCAGAAACGTTGTTGGATCACGCTACGCATTCCTCCCTCTTCTCATATCGATTCTCTCAGTTATCTACGTCTTTGGATTAATGCCGGTTCTTGGAATCCCCATGACAGAATTGACACACGGAGCTTTACCAATCCTGATAGGTTTGTGTATAGATTATGCAGTCCAGTTTCAGAGCAGATATGAGGAGGAAAAGTGGAGAGGGATAAACGAAGCGATAAATATAGCAAGAAAGAGAACGGGATTAGCTATATTTCTGAGTTTACTTACGAGTGTTTTATGTTTCACTTCGATGAGCTTTAGCGGAGTTCCAGGTTTGGGATACTTCGGATTGTTACTCTCCTTGGGTTTGATAATCGCATTTATTCTAACGCTAACGTTTTTGCCATCCATTCTATCCTTCGATAAATATAAATATAAATGTTGCAGAAAGTCATCTGAAAATAAAGAGAGTAAAGAGAGGATTTTAAAAATCTTTGCGGATTTATCTTCGTCCAAATCAAGAGCCGTTGTGTCAATAGCCGTTATGCTATTAATTTTGGGAGCAATTCTGTCTACTCAGATAGGTATGGAGATCCAGCATAGGAAGTATGCTCCTCAGGATTTAGAAGCTGTAAGACTCTTCGATGAACTTGAAAGGATTACTGGTGGCCAATCGACTTATGTAATTGTTACGAGCGAGAATATAGATGAATCCTACTTAAAGTTTAGGGTTGGGAAAGTTGAATACTCTGGAAATCTAAAAGCCATTTACATCTCAACAAAACTTGAAGACTATGAAGATTACGTGAGAATGTATGATGAAATCAGGAACTATCTCAAATTTCTTGGATTCAAAGAATTCTACGTAACGGGAGATCCCGTTTTAGACATGGAAATTGGGAGGCTTATGATAGAGGGACAGCAAAGGATAACGCTAATATGTTATTTTCTGATTTTTGCTCTGCTTCTTGCGATATACAGATCTATCAAAAAGGCTTTGATTCCCCTGCTGCCAATAACCACTGTCATAGGGGCGATGAACATCCTGATGTTTTCCCTTGGCATGAAACACACTATGATGAGCATAACATTGAACTCGATAATAATCGGTCTGGGAATAGATTACTCAATACACATGATAGAAAGGTATTACGAAGAAAGGAAAAAGTCAGACACCGTAAGGGCCATTGAAAGAACGGTTGAAAGAATCGGTAGAGCTATATCAGTCTCCGCCCTAACGACGGCAGCCGGATTCTTCGCTTTAATGTTCTCGGACTTTCCAATAGCAAAGAGTGCCGGATTTTTATCATTTGTCGCTATAATACTCTGTTTGATAACCGCAATTACAGTAGTCCCAGCGTTTCTGGTAATTACGGAACGATTAAATATGGACAGATTGAGGTGAAATCATGATTCAAATATACGGTGCGGGGATCGCTGGGAGCTATTTATACCACCTTTTGAGCGATAACGGTTTTAAAGTCTCTATTTACGATGTGAGAAGCAAACCCGACTGCAGATGTGCTTGGGGATTCAGCTACTCCGAGACGAAGGAGCTTTACAAGGAGATCGGTATCAACATCGACGACTACATTTTGTCGAAACCAGAATTCGTTATCGTTAACGGGAGGATCAAGCTGAAGAACAAGGAGATAACAATCCTCGACAAGAAAAAGCTCATGGAAGACTTGTGGAGTTTCGAACTCAGGAGAGAGGACACCGATATCATCGTTGATGCAACCGGATTCAGCCGTGCTTACCTACCGAGAATCGAAAAGGATGCTATCTACACAACGGTTCAGAATGTGGAATACCACGATTTCGATGAGAACATATACATCTACATGGTTTCCACTGGTTACGCATGGGCTTTTCCCCTTGGTAATGGACGATGGCATATCGGTGCCGGGGATAAAAACAGGGAAAGAGCTTTGGCACTCATCGAGGAGCTAAGAAAGACATACGGATTTAAAAACTCAGAAGCCGAATGCAACTGCATCGGGAAGATACGACTGCTTCCGCCTTCGAAGTGTAGACCAATCCTTTGGAGGAATATCTACGGCGTTGGTGAGGCAATAGGATGCGTTAGTGGTGCCGGTGAGGGAAATGCCCCCTCCCTGAAATCGGCGAAAATCTTTTTCGAGTGCCTGAAAAATAACGAACTCGAAAGTTTTGAAAAAAAGATTTCAGAGGAGTTCTGGTGGATAGAACTCGAACACGAATTCGTTCGGGCGATCCAGAACGGAAAGAAATTGAAAGCCTTAAGATTCTTGCCAAAAATAGTTTCGGTTGAGTCAAAGAGGAGTGTTAAGCACTCCGTTGAGACAATCAAAAGTATCCTAAGCTTTCTTTAAGAATTTCAATTCCCAGTATCACTATTAAGAGGTATCTAAACAAATACTCTCTTTCGGATCCCGTTATTATCAATCTAAATCCTATCCTCCTTTTTGATGGCCAAAACCATCTAACTCCGGTTGGATTTAGAGAGTCAGATATTAGGTGGGACAGATATCCCAAAGCAAATGGGATTGTATAAGCGAGATCGAGTTTGAGAAGATGCAAAATCAAAGCGAAGAGAGAGCAAAAGATCAGCATACCGAAGAGGCTATGAGTCCATCCCCTGTGAGTTGTTGTTATTCTAATAAACTTAGATAACACGGATTTTCCCAAATGCGACTTGGGATGATCGATGTCGGGTAGAAGTGATGCCCAAGATGCTATGAAAAGGTAGGAGATCAGCGGGAGCTTCGTGTAGTGATAAAGGGGGAAGACCGTAATAAGTGCGAAGATAATATGGGTCGGATATCTCATGAATGCTTGATCAAACAAAAAAATTTAAATTTTGTTCCCGTAAACCAGAGCCAATGAAGAATTTTGATAAGTCCGCCGTATTCATTCTGATCGCAATCATAATAGGTCTCTACTTAAGAATTGTGAATCCTTGGAATTCCGTTTTTGTTCCATGGATGGATGGTGCAAGACTGAGCGGTAACGATCCGTGGTATTACTTCAGGCTCGTTGAGTCCACCCTCCACAACTTCCCCAACAGGATTTGGTTCGATGCTTTCACCTATTACCCTTACGGAACCTACACCCATTTTGGACCTTTTTTGGTCTATCTGAGTGCAATTTTAGCAAAAATTTTTAATGCGACAACTTCTGCCGAGATTAGAAACGTAATAGCATTCATCCCGGCGGTTGGAGGATCCCTGCTTCCGATTCCCGTCTATCTACTCGCATCATCTATCTTCAACAAAAGAATTGGGGCGATAGCCGCTATCCTCGTTGTGATAATACCGGGACAGCTAATGGCGAGAAGCGTTTTGAGCTTCAACGACCATCATATATGGGAAGTTTTCTGGCAGACTATGACTTTTGCCCTTTTCGTTTATTCCGTGAAAAAATGGGATGCTCCTCTGAATGAAATCTTAAAAAATAAGAAAAGTTTAATCTACCCAATTCTCTGCGGGATTTCATTAGCACTATACATCCTCTCTTGGGGTCCCGGGTTCATAGCTGCTCTCTTCGTATTGGTCTACGTTTTCCTTGTTTACGTCTTGAGAGATTACCTTAAAGCAAAAACGGAAAACTTGGCAATTTTGAGCGTGGTGACACTGCTGACGGCGGCCGTAATTTATTCACCTTTCTCCTTCGTTTATCCGGGACTGAACACGATATACTACTCTCCCTTCCAGCTTCTGGTTCTTATAAGTTCAGCGGTTATGATAATTTTATTCTATCTTACTGAAAATTTTGTAAAGAAAGGGTATCTAAGGGTGAATGAAAGGGTTGCATTTCCTCTTGCGATCATCCTGATCACCGGAGTGATAACCGCTATCATATCGATTGCATCTCCAGATTTTCTCAACTACATTCTCGGCATAATAAGGGTCGTTCAGCCAAAGGGTGGTGCCCTAACCATCGGCGAAGTTCAGCCCTTCTTTACGATGGGTGGCTCTTTCACTCTATTTCCCGCATGGCAGAACTTTTCCACAACGTTTTTCTTTGCAATACCCGGGATGATTTACATCCTATATAAATTCTTAAAAGAGAGGGGGAAACTCTATCTTTTTTCTTTGATATGGGGCTTTGCGTTGTTAATAGCTTTAGCCGGTCAGAACAGGTTCGCCTACTACTTCGGTGTCGTATCAGCAGTTTTTGCCGCAGTGATGCTGGATGCAATCCTGACGAAGCTCGATTTCTACGAATACCTTAAGACTTATTTGACGGAGAAAACGAAAAATAAAAAGAAAAACATAAGCACCACCAAAGTGATTATATCGGTTCTTGCCATTTTGATACTTTTCTACCCCGCCTTCACCCAAGCGAATAATTACAGCAAGTATTCTGCCGGTGGCATAAACCAGCAGTGGTTCGATGCCCTCTCATGGATGCGCAACAATACACCGGATAGGGAATTCTACGACAAATTTTACTACGAACTTTATAAGCCCGTTCCGCCGAGAGAGCTTTACCCCTATCCTGAGGAGGTTTACAGCATTATCAGTTGGTGGGATTACGGACACTGGATCACGGCGATAGCCCATCGGATTCCGGTAGCGAATCCATTCCAGCAGGGTATCGGGAACAAATACAACAATGTTCCAGGAGCAGCCCCCTTTTTCACGGCTTTCAATGAAAGCTATGCTGACGAAATCGCTGAAGAACTCGATGTTAAATACGTCGTGAGCGATGTTGAAATGGCGACCGGCAAATTCTACGCAATGGCTGTTTGGGCGGAGGGGAGTTTGGAGAAGGCATGGCAGATCTACTACAGAGGATACGGTATCGTTTATCAGGATATGAACGGGAACATAGGGATCTCCCTGAGCGGTAGAATCCCCATGGGTGCCAAACCGCTAATGGGAATGGATATTCCAAGTGAGAAGTATTACGAAACAATGGAAGCTCGCTTGCACATATTCGATGGAGACGGTTTGAAGCACTACAGAATGGTCTTTGAGAGCGGAGCCGCTACTGGCTACTTTGGTTTTCTTGAAATGTTGCATAAGCTCGTTTACAGTAACCTTTACGCCAAAAAGAGAATAAATGTGACCCAAAGCGGTTACGTTAAGATCTTCGAAAGAGTTAAGGGTGCCGTAGTGACGGGAAATGCGAGTGGCGAATATGTTGTCGCAAAAGTCATTATAAAAACTAATCAGGGGAGATTATTCGAATACACGCAAAAAGTTAACGTAGTTGACGGGAAATACACGCTAATTCTTCCATACGCCCAAAACACAACTTATCCTACGAAACCGCTGGATTCCTACAAGATCGAATCGGGTAATGTAACAAAAAGCTTAACATTAGAGGATGAGGATGTTGAAAACGGTCGTGTAATTCATTTAGACTTAACCTAATTCTCAGAAAGACCTAAAAGTCTTTTTTTGTTAGGTAAAAACATGAGATTGGCCGTTCCAAGCTACAAAGGAGGTCTCGACGATTTCGTTTGTGAACATTTTGGCAGAGCCGAGACCTTTACAATCTACGATACGGAAACGGGAGATGTCGAGATAGTAAGAAATACAAGCGAACACTTCGGAGGATTCGGAAAGCCGCCCGAACTTCTGAGGGGAAAAGCCGATGTGATAATATGCTCTGGAATGGGTGCAAGGGCGATAGCCCTATTCAGAAGCTACGGTATCAGAGTTTACATGGGTGCCGCTGGAAGGGTAAGAGATGCGATCGAACAATTCCTGAAGGGAAGGCTTGTTGAAGCGGATGAATCGATGGGATGCATCCACTAATTTTAGGTTATCCTAAAATTTAAATACCTTCCCCTTTAAGGTGTTCACATGAAAATTGCTGCAACCTGTCAGAAAGGTGGTTTAGACGACATCATCACGCCGCAGTTCGGGAGAGCTAACGTGTTCACGGTAGTCGAGTTCGACGGCGAGATAAAATCTACTGAGATAGTGAAAAATCCGGCTGCCGATCTCCCGAGTGGTGCGGGGATTACAGCAGCCCAGTTGCTAATAGATAAGGGTGTGAAGGTTCTGCTTACGGGAAACGTCGGGCCAAAGGCCATGAATGCTTTAAGGGCTGCTAATATTGAGATTTACAGAGCGGATGGTATGAAAGTGGAAGATGCCGTAAGGAAGTTCGCAGAGGGAAAGCTTGAGAAGATTACAGTCGCCAGAGGGGGCAGAGGAGGGGGGCGTGGAGGTGGTGGAGGCAGATGGAGATAGAATTGTCTCTGAACGGACAATGCATTGAAACAGCCGCTAAAAGAAGATATGAGCAAATAGTTACGGAATTGCTGGAAAGGGACGATAAAAAGCTTGAGAGGGAACTTGAATTTATTCTCGAATTCCTTAAAAAAGCAGATTTCAGAGAATTGAGACGGAAAGGTTTTAACGGAAGCCGAAAAATTTGTGTGAGGATAAAAAAGGAGGGCAAAAAATTCGTTATTGAAGAAATATGAGAATTGCGATAGCCTCGGGAAAGGGGGGAACCGGGAAAACAACTGTTGCAACCAATTTAGCTTACTTCAACGGTTTGGACTTGTTCGATTTGGATGTGGAGGAGCCAAACGCCTACCACTTCATAAAAGGTGAAAAAAAGGTAAGAAACGCCTATAGAAAAGTTCCCCAAATAGATAAGGAGAAGTGCACAGGATGCAAAACGTGTAGCGACGTTTGCCAGTATTCCGCTATAATCGTGGTGGACAAAGCCCACCCGTTTCCAGAGCTGTGTCACAGTTGTGGAGCTTGCAGTTACTTCTGTCCCGAAGAAGCGATATCCGAAGTCGATAGGATCACAGGAAAAATCATAGAAGTTTGGGGAGACATAAAGCTAACATACGGTGAATTGACAATCGGAGAAGCCACCCCAGTCTTTTTAATAAAACAGATAAAAAAAGATATCGGCAAAACAGCCATCATAGACTGTCCGCCGGGGACATCGTGTCCAATGGTTGAGAGTGTTATGGATGCGGACTACGTAATATTGGTTGCGGAGCCCACGCCCTTCAGTTTACACGATTTAAAACTTGCCGTAGAAGTTGTGTCCGATTTGGGATTAAAATTTGGAGTTGTAATAAACAAAGACGGACTTCCCTTTAAAGATTTAGAAAAATACTGTCGGGAGGAAGGGATAGAGATCCTGTCAAGGATTCCGTTCAGCAAAGAAATAGCCGAGAAATACTCAAGAGGTGAACTTCTAAGAGATCTTGAAAAAACCTTTAGAGATCTTTTTGAGGTGTTATCATGAAGGTTGTCATTGTCAGCGGAAAGGGGGGAACCGGGAAGACAACGTTTTCGGCAATGATTCATGCAATAGAAGGAGGTGTAATAGCAGATTGCGATGTGGATGCTCCTAATTTGCACATACTCCTTCAGCCGGAGCTTCTTCAGAAAGAGGATTTTGTTATGAGCGAGAAGGCCTTCATAATCCCTGAGAAATGTGATAAATGCGGATTGTGTCAGGATGTTTGCAGATTCGATGCGATATCCGATTACAAAGTGGATGAGATAAAATGCGAAGGGTGTGCGTTCTGCTACCATGCTTGTCCCCAAAAGGCAATCGAAATGAAAAAGGTGAAGACCGGGGAGATTTACGTTTCGAAAACGAGATGGGGATATATCTGCCATGCCATGTTGAATCCGGGAGAGGAAAACAGTGGGAAATTAGTTACCGAAGTGAGGAAGAGAGCGGATGAAATAGCCGAGAGAGAGGAAACGGACGTGATAATAGACGGGGCTCCCGGTATTGGATGTCCCGTTATCGCTTCTCTCACAAATACTGATGCCGCCCTTATCATCACAGAGCCTACACTCTCAGGATTAGGTGATTTGATAAGAATTGTTGATTTGTGCCGCCACTTCAACGTCAAGCCGTTCGCCATCATCAACAGATTCAATCTTAACGAGGAGCTGTCCTCAAAAATTGAAAAATGGTGTGAGAAAAACGGAGTGACCTTTATCGGGAGGATTCCCTTTAGCGAATCCATTATCTACCAGATGTCGGAACTTCAATTTCCATTTAAAGGTGAAATTGCAGAAAAAATTAAGGAGTGTTGGAAAATCTTTAAGGAAAAGCAATAAATTCTAAGACACCAAGAAATATTTATGCTAACTTTCAGAGAATTTGCGGAATTCTGTAACATCCTTGAGAGAATCTCGTCAACCCTCGAAAAAACCGCAAGAATATCGGCTTTCTTCAAAAAAATAGAGGATGATGAAGATCTTTATAACGTCACCCTATTCCTCATGGGTAAGGTCTATCCCGAATGGAGCGAGAAGGATTTGGGTGTTGGAGTGGGTTTGATTTACGAGGCTCTGAGAATTTCCTCTGGAGTTAATAAAAAAAATATTGAAGATCTCGTAAGGGTGAAAGGCGATTTGGGATTGGCTGCCGAAGAGATAATAAAAAAGAAGAAACAAACTTCCCTTTTTCAAGAGGAATTAACGATAAAAAAGCTTAGGGAGATTTTCGATGAAATCAGCGAGCTTTCAGGAGAGGGTAGCCAGAAAAGGAAGATTATGCTCTTGTCGGAACTCTACGTATCTTGCTCTCCGGTGGAGGCTAAATATCTGACAAGACTGATTCTTAAGGAAATGAGGCTCGGAGTCGGAGAGGGATTGATAAGGGATGCAATAGCTAAAGCCTTCGGGATTGATACCGAAATAGTGGAAAGAGCTTACATGGTAACAAACGATTACGGAAGGGTTGCGGTTGAAGCGAAAAGAGGAGGTAAAAAAGCTCTGATTGAGCTGAAGATAACACCTCACGTTCCCGTGAAAATGATGCTCGCTCAGGTAGCCGAGAGCTTGGAAGACGCCGTCAGAGAGATCAAAGAACTCGGAGTTGAATGGAAATTCGATGGGAGCCGTGTTCAGGTTCATTGGAGCGATGGGAAGGTCTCGATCTTCTCAAGGAGGCTCGAAAACGTTACGAAAGCCCTTCCGGAGATCGTTAGCGAGATCAAAAAAAGTGTAAAAGAGGGGGTTATTTTGGATGGCGAAGTTATTGCAATAAAGGATGAAAAGCCGATGCCTTTCCAGAATGTTCTAAGAAGATTCCGAAGGAAATACGATGTTTCAAAAATGGTTGCCGAGATCCCTCTGATTGTTTACTTTTACGACATAATTTACGATGGAGATGAGATAATTGATTTACCCCTAAAAGAAAGGAGAAAAAGGCTATTAGAAGCCGTTAAAGAAAGTGAGATTATCAAGATTGCTGATCAGGTTGTCACGAGAGATGTCGAGGAAATTAAAAGAATTTTTGACAAAGCGACAGATGCCGGACATGAGGGAGTTATGCTGAAAAACCTCGAATCGAAATACATTCCGGGTAAGAGGGGAAAGAACTGGCTGAAATACAAAGCTACAATGGAAACTCTTGACTTGGTCGTTGTCGGTGGAGAATGGGGTGAAGGAAAGAGAAGCAATCTGATAAGCTCTTTTGAACTCGCATGCATCGATGAAAGCGGAAACCTCCTCAGAGTCGGAAAGGTCGCGACCGGCTTCACCGACGAAGATCTCGAAGAGCTGACGGAGCTTTTCAAGCCCCTCATCGAGTATCAGGAGGGAAAGAAAATAGTTTTTCAACCTAAATACGTATTCGAGGTAGCTTATCAGGAGATACAGAAGAGTCCGAAATATGATAGTGGATTCGCCCTCAGATTCCCAAGATTCGTCAGATTAAGAGATGATAAAAGTGTGGAGGAAGCCGACACAATAGAAAGAGTCGCAAGGCTCTACGAAATGCAGTTCAAATCGAAGAGAGAAGCTCAATAACACCATCAAAATCGTATTTTTCTGGCATTAGAGCTTCCACTCCGTATTCTCTGAGTTTTTCTTTTGTCGGAGGCCCTATTGCTATTGTTTTTATTTTATTTAAGCTTTTCACGACTCTTTTAATGATTCCGATATCCTCTGCGTTTTCCATAAAACTTTCCACGATCATCCTACTTGAAAAAACAGCGGCATCCACCCTTTTTTCGGCGATCTCCCGGACGACCCTTCTTGTGCTGTCGTTTTTTATCTTTACAATTTCGTAGAGTTGATACTCCCTTAAGTCACATATTTCAGAGAGATTTAGGAGAATTCCGCTCCCTTTATCGCTCCTAAGGAGATTTACCCTTTTGTTTTTTAGCAAATCTGCAAATTCTCTGTAAAGAGTGGCTGAGTCGTATTTTGACGGAATTAAGACGTTGTAGGATTTTAGTGGTTCAGCCGTTTTCGGCCCAATCGTGATGATTCTGCCGCGGATTAAACCCTTTTTTAAGGCGATTTCGGCGGATGTTCTGCTCGTTATTATTGTGTAATCGGCATCCCTAACCCTCACGGTTTTCTCTTGTAGCTCAATCATTGGGGTTGAAACCACATCAAATCCCGCTTTTCTGAGTTTTTCTTCGGTCTCCTTGGCGTATTCTTTTGGTCTAAAGATAGCGACTATCATTCAATTTTTCCTTTGAATAGAACTCCCTCTCTCTCAAGAATCTTAATAGCTTCATCTATGTTGTCAACTCTCAAGATAATCAGAGCTTTATGCTCTCCAGAAGTGAAAGCGTAAACGTATTCGATGTTTATCCCGGCGTCGCCTAAGGCTTTCGCTATCTTATAAAGGCTACCGGGCTCATCCGAGACCTCAACTGCGAGAACGTCTGTGATCGAGACAGTGAAGCCAGCATCCTTTAGGATCTTGTAAGCTTCATCCGTTTTATCGACGACCATTCTGATGATGCCGAAGTCTCCCGCCTCGGCTATTGTGAAAGCTCTGATGTTGATTCTGTTCTCGTAAAGCTTTTCAGTAACTGCCGCAAGTCTTCCGGGTTTATTTTCAGCAAAAACCGAGAGTTGTTTGATTATTTTCTCTTCTTTCATGAGTTTACTTGAAATTTTAAAAATATATAGTTTTTGTCAGAAATAGTAATAATACTCTCCAGCCGCTTTCTGCTCCCTATCGAGTCTCGATCCGGGCTTATTCACACGGGGTCTTTTTGTGTCTTCGTCCCTTCTGAATGTTATATCGAGATTTTTCAGGAATGTGTTCATCCCCTTTCTTAATCCAACCGGCTTTCTCGCCCTACCCCATTTCCCGGGAATTCCCTCAAACACCATGATCCGATCACTTAACATGTCGATCAGGTATATATCGTGATCAACTACGAGAACGGATTTTGAATTGTTGAGGGCAAACCTCTTCAGCATTCTCGCAACCTCAGTCCTCTGTTCCACATCGAGATGGGCTGATGGCTCATCGAGGAGATACAGATCCGCCTCTCTTAGGAGGCAGGCGGCTATTGCAACCCTCTGTAGCTCGCCGCCACTTAGCTCATCCAAGCTCTTGTCGAGAAGTTTCTCAAGCTGTAACGGCTTGATGAACTCCGTTTTGTAGTAGGATGATTCTATCATCGGGTTTATGCTCCTCAAGAATGATAGCACCTGCATATTTATGTCAGCCTTAACGTATTGAGGCTTGTAGGAGATCTTGATATCGAGATTTACCTTTTTCTCGTCATCCTCTGTGATTCCGGCAAGAACTTTGACAAAGGTGCTTTTACCTATTGCATTTGGTCCCACTATCCCAATAACTTCCCCGACTCTGATGTCTCCTCCCTCAACTTCAAGGGTAAACCCTTTGTAAGATTTTTTAAAAGAAGGATACTCAACGAGAACCCTATCCATCTCCGACTCTGTTGGCTGGAATATATCAAACTCTATTTCCTTATCTCGAATTCTTATGTTCTCTTCGACGAGATATCCCCTTAGATACTGATTAATCCCGACTCTAACTCCCTTAGCGTTTGTTATTACACCGTAGACAGCGGGTTCACCGTAGCTTATGTGGACGAAGTCTGCGAGAAGATCTAAGATGGCTAAATCGTGTTCCACGATCAATATGGGTCTTTCTTTGGCAACTTCCCTTATCGTTTTTGCGGCTTCTATTCTTTGATATATATCCAAGTAAGAGGTAATCTCATCAAGGAAGTAAAAATCCGCCTCTCTTAGAAGGCAGGCGGCTATTGCAACCCGCTGAAGCTCACCTCCGCTCAGCTCGCTTATATCTCTCTTTATAGCATTTTCAAGCTTTAACTTTTGGATATACTCATCTAATGCGTTTTTCTCATCAACCCTCTCAAGAAGCTCTTTCACGTTCCCCTTATACACACGGGGAATCGCCTCGATATACTGGGGTTTCACACTCACTCTTATTTTACCATCTGATAGGGCTTTTAGGTAATCAAAAAGTTCAGTTCCGTGAAATCTTTCGAGAATCTCATCCCAATCCGCTTCATCTTTCCCCAAATTTGGCTTAAGCTGACCCGAAAGGATTTTGACGGCTGTGGTCTTCCCGGTTCCGTTCTGTCCTAACAATCCGACGACGTATCCCTTTCGTGGGATTGGAAGGTTGTATAGGACAAAACCGTTCTTTCCATATCTGTGAACTTCTTTTCCTTCAAGCTGCTTTGGTAAACCGATTATTGATATCGCCTTAAACGGACACTTTTTTATGCATATCCCACATCCAACACAGAGCTCCTCGCTTATCACAGCCTTCTCGTTTATAACAACCGCCTCCGTTCCAGTTCTGACAAGGGGACAGAACTTCAGACACTCCTGCCCGCACTTCTTCGGTTGACAGCGTTCCCTATCGATCACGGCGATCCTCATACTCTCACCTCCTACGGTCTGGAAGCCTCTAAGGGAAAGGAAACACACTTAGCTATATTTCCCGATGCGTTAATCTCTATTGAGCTGAAATCCAAACTTTGGCTTTTTCCATTTCTTCACATCTTGGACAACTTCTCGAAATCCCTTTGAGATTTATAAATACTACTGGGACTCGCGCAACTTTATTTCGTAGATGGTTCTTATTTATAAACATAATTCATTGAGTATTTAGTAATATTCTATTATTTTGTTAAATTTCTATAAGTTCTCATGTGTAATCGTTTGCGTGCATTTTTCCGATCTTTCCATGATCAAAAAGGACGTGATAACATAACCAAAAATTATTTTAAAGTCTAAAGATAGACTCAAGGGATGATAAGGGATCTAGTAAAAGAACTGAGGATATTTGAAAGGAACAAGGTGGGCAGAAGAAATAAAGATTCTCGGCATAGCCATTTACTTCCAGACATCATCTTTTAGGAGAACTGCCAGAATCCTATCCGAATTGCATCCCGTTTCATATAACGCTGTCAGAAGATGGATAAAGAAAATAGAGGAGAGATTGCCGATTGCTACTGAGAAAAAGAAGAGGAATTTGATAGCGTTGGACGAAACAGTTGTTAAAGCGAACAAAAAGCGTTATTTCGTTTATTCAGCCGTAGACGTTGAAAGAAACGAGTTAATTCTGATGAGAGTTTATACGACAAGAAATTGGCTTGTAACTATGTCTTTCATCAAAGAAGTTCTGAAATACTGCGAAAACAAGCCGAAATTCGTTATCGATAAAGCTCCTTGGCTGATTGAAGCTCTAAAAAGCTTTAATTTGGAATTCGAGCACGAGGGGTTTCGGGAGAAGAAGCTTAGTTGAATCCGTGTTCAGCTCCTTCAAGCAGAGAGCTAAAACCTTCTTTTGTTCCATTACAGCTAAAAATCCTGTTAGATGTTGGAATCTGTTCTGTAGGCTGTTTATGTGGTACTATAATCATTATTTGAGGAGGTTATGTTAACATGTCCATCAAAAAAACGTAAAACTTTATTAAGACCTATTGATTAGAATATAGCAATATGAAGAAAGAAGGTATCATTAAGTTATCAGACGGTACCTCTCTAAAGCTTAGTATCATGATAGTTGGTGCAAAAGAAGCAGGTTTCTCACCGTTCGGCGGAATCAATATAGCTGTTAAAGTAATTGGAGGAATTGCAACTTTAGAGATCCCTGAAAAACTTAAAGAAGCTGTTAAAGATAAAGCACTGGCTCCAAATCAACCACCACATGATGGGTGGGAACTCATAGACATAATAGAGTACGAGCCCGCTGTTGACGAATGTGAAGTTGATACTACTAAAGGACCATTTAAAGTACATGTTGTAGCAGAACCAGTCATGGCTTCACGTAACATGAACTACAAGAGCGAATTTGATGAACCCCTTTACTGGTTAAATTGGGTATACAAAATCTCATGGAAACCCATAGAAAGAGAGGAGAACTAGAATCGAGGTGGTGGTTTAAATGTTATATCCCGTTAAGGAAAAATCTGTCGTAATTCTGATCTCCCAAGTCTCGCCATCACCGTCCGCTGGTACAATACCCTACGAAACTGAACAGAGCCCAAGCTATGGTATCGTCCACTTATATGAACCTCAAGTTACTAAACATGAAGAAGATAAAGACTCTACAACTCGCCCAAAGATAAATATCTCTCCCAAATTTGAAGAACTTTTGGATGATGGGATAATTGATGAACAGATAATAGACTTATCTAAAGAGATGTACAATGTCATATACGACAGTATGGAAGCAAAAGTGCGATCCGTAACACTTTCTGCCTATAACCCTGTTGAGGACTTCGAGTTTGAGGAATGGGTACCTTATCTAGAGATAAAAGTTGAAGTAGATAGTGTCGAAAAACTGTTAAGATTGTGGGATGACATTACGGATATTCTCAAGCAACATTTTAGTCAAGAAGATCTTGAGAAAATAAGTGTATTTTTAACAAGGTGAATATAATGAACTTTAGCCCTGAAGATTTCTATAAACTTGCGAAAGTACTTGGCAAAGATAGCAATTATGCACACTTAGATGATGCGAGAATAAGAACATGTATAGGCCGGATATACTACTCCATATTTCTAGAGTTTCGGGAAGATTTAAGAAGACAGATTGGAAATTCTGAATATAATGTTGTGGCCAAATCTGGACTAATACATTCTTGTCTTCGTAAAATTATCAGAAAACTTGACATAAAATGCGGTAATAAATTCGATAGACTTCAAAAGCTTAGAAAGGAAGCAGATTATGAAATAGATGCTGCCATAAGTAGGACAGATCTGGAAGAGTCTTTAGCTATAGCTGAGCATATATTTAACGCCGTCTCACACCTGTTAACTAATTTATCAGTGAAGAAAGACGATATCGAAGACATAATAAGAAAAGATTATCAAAAGTTGCAGAAACGACTCAAAAATTAGTTTATCATCTTTTACCAACACACTTTCTGATCTACTGTTGAGAGCGGAGGAATTCACCAGTTGAGCAGGAGCGTCCACGAAATATACCACGTTGTAAGAGTTAGGAACGAAATGCCTACCCAATCTTTGGATTCTATTTTAATCCCCCACTTAGGTAGAAGGAGCTTGTGAAGGTAGATAAAAACGACCAAAATGATTATTCCGAGGGGATCTCTGCTTCTAATTCCGTCGGTTACGAGGTATGATAGCCCCCCCGCTACAACTCCCAAAAGCAAGGGGATATAGGTTTTTAAATCATTTTTATCCAAGGTATCACCTCATCGAAGGTCTTTTTGAGAGAAGCATGGGTAGCGACAGTGGCTTGAAAGGCTTACCCTCCGTTTTGGATTTTATTATTTCTACAAGTTCATCAACCGTCATTTCCACTCTCTTCTGTTTCTCCATTGTTGATTCCTCTCTGATTGTGACGGTAATCTTCCCGGATTCAATTTCCTTGTCTCCTAAGACCACGATATAAGGTATCCAGCTTGTCGAAGCATCCCTAACTTTCTTTGCGGTTGTTTCTTCCCTGTCGTCGATATCAACTCTAATCCTGTTTTTTCTGAGTTTCTCGGCTATTTCTATAGCCTTTTCAAGATGTCTGTCAGCTACAGGGATTATTCTGACCTGTGTGGGTGAAAGCCAGACGGGGAGCATCGGTAACTTCCCCTTTTCTGTATCCATGTAAGCTTTTTCAAGCAAAGCATACATTACCCTCTCGATCGCACCACTTGCCGAGCAGTGAAGGATGAAGGGGTGCTTTTCCTTACCGTCCGAATCCACGTATGTGATTCCGTATCTTTCAGCGTTTTCCACATCGATCTGAACTGTGCTTAAAGCCGAAGCCTTGTCTAAGGCGTCAACAAAGTTGAACTCGAATTTCAGAACAAAGTAGAAGAATCTCTTATCCCACATTTCTATAAGAATTGGCTTTTTAAGAACTTCCGCTATTGAGTGAATAAAATCCTTATTTCCCTCATAGAAATCCCTTGTTACTCTGATCGCAATCTCATAATCCTCCGGATTTAGCCCTATCTCTTTTAGCACTTCGACTGATAACATGTATTGATTGTAGAATTCCTCCTTCGCCTGTTCGATATCCTTTACGATAGTGTGCATATCGGGCATTGTGAAGGCTCTTAGTCTCCTCAATCCAACGAGTTCTCCTCTCTGCTCCTTTCTAAACGAGTATCGGGTCAGTTCGTAAATTTTCACTGGCAGATTTCTGTAAGTAATCGTTGATTGAGATGCTATCAGAAACTGTCCAAAGCAAGCTGCAAATCTGAGGAAGAACTCTCTTTTATCTCCTTTGATAACGTATTGTCTTGCGGGAAATCTCTCCAAATATTTTCTCAGGGTGGGATGTCCCTTATCATACATTATCGGTGTCTCGACTTCCATCGCCCCATATTCGATACACTTTTCGGTGACAAAGGTCTCAAGTAAGCTTTTTATCAACCTACCGTTCGGATAATACCTGAGATGGCCACTATCCGATGCCTCCTCGTAATCTGCTATCTCCAGTCGTTTCATTAATTCGACGTGGGGCGGGATTTTATCGACAGCTCTCCTCTTAGCGATTTCGTAATTAACAAACTTTTTCAGATTTGGATAATTTGTGAAATCGAATTTATCAACCTCTACAAGCTCTTTATCGGGAGTGAGAATAAACCAGTAGCTTTTTGCCTTTTCCTCATCCCTAAGAGCTTGCGTTACCTCCGTGTCTTCACCCTTTATCTCTCTTGAGAGTTCGCTCAACGGATGACCTTTACAAGAGATTTTAAATGCCTTATACCAGCCGAATGGAGAGCGATGAACTTCAAACTTTTCGGAAAGCTTTTTCTCCATTAACTTCAATATTTCAACAGCCCTTTCGGGATTTGCCAAATCAGAGGATAGGTGAGCGTAAGGGTAAAGGACAATTTTATTTGCATTGACCTTTTCTGCGACATCCGTTATCTCTTTAACGGCCTGATCAACAACGTTTTCGTTGTCTCCTTTCTCAACAGAAACAAAAACAACTAATGCTTCATTAACTCTCTCCCCTGATCCTTCAAAGGATTCTGCGAATTTTGTCTTTTTCTTTACCTCGTATTCTATGTAATCAGCATGAATTAGCAGAATTTTCATGGTCACCAGTAAAAGATGGGTGCTTTAAATTTTTCGTTAATGAAAGTCTACAGGAAATATAACATGAGTCGTCTCACTGTCTCTATCTGAAAAGTGATGTGAGAATTCGTAAATCAAAGTGTAAGGAAGGAGTTAATGTAAAGGCAGTCTCGTTTGAAAAGTGTGTAAACGATCCTTTTTAATCATTTTAAACTTTTCAGAATTAGTTTTTCAACAAAACGTTTAGGTTTCCATCAGTTTGTTTAGTTTTTCGATAACTTCCTTCAGTTTTCCAATTCTTTCGTCAATCTCATTTTTTAGTGAGGGGTAATCTTCTTGCATTTTCTCGAACTCCTTTATACCTCTTTCTGCCATAGCCTTCAGAATTTTGAATAAAATCTTTCTATGTCCATTTTCGTAAATTCGCTCTATAATTTTACCTATGCTATACGAAGAGGGTAAATACTCACCTGTCGAAGCGTGATAGAGCTTTTCAAGTTCTCTTCTGAAGAAAAATATGTGCTGGGGTAAATTTCGTGCTAAATCATCCATGATGGATTCCACATTGTCTTCTTTGATCAATTCCCTTAATGCAGAATTATAGTCAGAAGGAATACCACCGGAATTTTTTCTGATTTCAGTGATTGATTTTCCCCTTTTTATTAGTTCAATTATTTCTTTTTTCGAGTGCGTCATAATATTATCATATCTATAGTTAAGTATCTCTATAGTTAAGTATCTATAAAAACTTTGTGGTGTTCTTGAGTGTGTCTGACTGGTCGTAAAGGTGTTTGGGGGTCTGATGTCTGCGGAAGCCTGGGCTTCGAAGCAGAAAGATCGGTAAACGGAAATAGAACGAGAACAATCTTCCCCTTCATCTATATCTTACCTTTACGTCTTCTATTGAATAAATATCTGGCTCATCTTCGAGAAAATCCTTCAAACTAACTTCTGATAATTTCATCATGGCTATAATTTCTTTTTCCTCAAGTAATTCATCAAGCTTTCGGGACATCTCAGTCAAAAGCCTCTTTATATCGGCTAACTCGGCTTCTATGCTCATAGTATTCAATATGCCAGATCAATTTAAATACTTTATTAGGCTTTACTGGTCTGTTTGATTGAGAGAGCACAACGTCTTTTTAGAATTTATCCGGCTGAAGTTAAGATTTCGGGTGAATAGGTAATAAACTGAATTCAACAAGAATTAATTCAAATAAAAAATTGGAGGCTCAGCACTCAAGACCCTCATCACGAAATCAGCGGGGCCCTTTCATCATCGCCCTACTCAATCTGAATTAAACCTTCTTTTATCTCTTTTTGAACCTCTTTAGGATGTTTACCCTCTACCGTAACACCCATTGAAACGGCGGTTCCCAAGACCTCAAGGACGGCACCTTTCAAATCGTAAGATAGCATTTGTTTCTGCTTTATCTTTGCAATCTTTACTACCTGATCGAGGGTAAGGTCACCAACGAATTCTTTTCCGGTAGCCTTTGATCCCTTTTCGATGCCGAGTTCCTTTTTTATCAGAGCTGAGACCGGAGGAACTCCGACTTCAATTTCGAAAGTTCTGTCTTCTTTTGCAATTATTTTGACGGGAACTGGTAGCCCATCGAAATCTTTCGTTGCCTCGTTTATCTTATCAACGACCTCTTTTACGTTTAATCCCAAGGGACCTATTGCGGGACCCAACGGCGGTCCGGGAGTTGCTTTTCCACCGGGAACGAGAACCTCAACGACCCTCGGCATGATTACACCTCCTCCTTCTTTTCAAGAACTCTAACGTGATCAGCTTTAACCGTAATTGGGATTGGAACAACAGCTTCAATAAGCTCAACTGTGATCTCATTCTTGGATTCATCCACCCTTTTGACAATAGCCATTTCTCCTTTAAACGGACCACTTATTATCTCAACCTTATAACCCTCTCTGATTTGTTCTGCGGCTTTCTTAGGCTTTAGAAAATGTTCTATTTCTGAGAAATTCAATTCACCCTTTATAAGACCCTTTACGTGAGGGACTCCTCTTATAGCCTTTACAATGTCTTCATTGCTTTCAGCTTCCACAATTATATAGCCCTTAAGTTCTTTTGGTGCTAATATTGAGTAAACGTTGGCATTTCTTTTCTTTACGCCAGCAGCCATCAAATTCGCCACGATTCTTTCCTGATTTGCTGTTGTTTTTACAGCAAAAAACTTACTCATTTTAACGCCCCCGGTAAAATTTCCATTAAGATGTATATTAAAAAGCCGGCGAGTCCGACTACAAACATGACAGCTACAGCTATTTTTGTTGTTGAGAGGAATTCATCCCTGTCGGGTTTTCTTGCCATTTTCAGTATTTTTAAGTATTCATTGAGCTTTTCATTGATATTGTTCATGAGTTCAGAGTTTGCTAAGGGTTTTTAAAATTTTACTTCACGAAATCAATTCCGAATCTCTTTGTCACACTCGTTTTTCTTCCAAATATCTGAGGCGACTTTACTCCGGTTACAATAAGGAGTGTTCTTATCGTATTTTCAAGTTCGGGGTCGATCATGGCACCCCAGATAATTCGGGCATCTGGATCAATTTTGCTGTAGATTTCTTCTACTATGCTCTCAGCCTCTTCGATTGTCATATCTGGGCCACCTGTGACGTTGACGAGGGCTGCTTTGGCTCCCGAAATATCTACGTCAAGTAGCGGACTTTTGAGGGCTTTTCTAACACTTTCCGATGCTTTATCTTCACCACTCGCTTCTCCGAGACCGATCATGGCAACGCCACCCTTCTCCATGACCGTTCTGACATCTGCAAAGTCGAGGTTTATCAGAGCTGGTTTCGTTATAAGCTCTGTGATTCCCTTAACAGCTCTCATGAGGATCTCATCGGCTACTTTGAAAGCTAACTGCATTGGATAATTGGGAACGACCTCTAACAATCTATCGTTGGGGATTACAATGACGGTATCCGTTGACTCCCGGAGTCTTTCCAATCCGGCTTCAGCATTGGCTCTTCTTACAGCCCCTTCTGCTGAGAAGGGCATAGTTACAACGGCAATTGTTAAAGCACCAGCTTCTTGGGCGGCTTCGGCTACTACCGGAGCCGCTCCTGTTCCAGTTCCGCCACCCAAACCGCACGTTATGAATACTAAATCAGATCCCTCAAGGACTGCCCTTATTTCATCTTCGTTTTCCTTCGCAGCCTCTTCACCAATCTGCGGGAGACTGCCAGCACCCAAACCCCTTGTTGTTCTCTTTCCTATTAGAATTCTCCTGTGAGCCTTAGTGTAATAGAGGTGTTGAACATCTGTATTGATTGCGATTAGTTCAGCTCCCTCAATTCCCTCTTCAAACATTCTTGTGATCGTATTGCAACCACTTCCTCCTACACCAACAACTTTGATTACAGTTTTCAATTCGTGGAGTATTTGAAGAATCTCGTCCTCTTCAGTGGTATAGGGTCTCCTTTCTTCGTTAGCCCGTTTAATAGCTTCCTTAACAATGGATTCCATAACTTACCCCCGCTTGTTTTTTCATACTACTCTAATATAGTATTTAAATCCTTTGTTCAACTGAGATATCATGAACATTTTTGGGAAAATTATTCTCGGTAGAAAGCTTGTTGAAGCCGGAATAATGATAGAGGATGGAATAATTACCAAAATAGGAAAGCAAATTTCTGGAAAAAAGATGAAAGGAGTTATAATGCCCGCAGGAATTGATGTTCATGTTCATCTAAGAGATTTTGAAGAAAGCCATAAGGAGACGATAAAAACGGGAACTTTAGCCGCATTAAACGGTGGAATCTGCCTTGTCGTAGATCAGCCGAACACAAAACCATTCATAGATAATGAAGGGCGATATATTGAGAGAATTAAAAAAGCAGAGAAATGGACAAATGTGGATTACTCTCTGAACATCGGGTTAACTCGAAAGAATTACACAGAAATCCGAGAAATTGTCAGAAACCTGAGAAATAGGGGATACAATCCAAAGATCGGTGAGGTATTTTTGTGTCACGAAAATGAAGATTACCAGATCGATTACAAGACGATTAATGGTTTGAAAACTTTTTTGACTATCCACGCTGAAGATCCCGCATACGTAATTTCAAATGAAATTCCCAACTTCAAATTTAGAAAAAGGGAAGCGGAGATTGAAGCCGTTAAAAAACTCTTAAAGGGAGGATATTATTTCTGTCATATTTCCACAAGGGATGCGGCAAAGATGATTTTCAAAAGCTCGTCTTACATCGAAGTAACGCCTCATCATCTTTTGCTTGATGAAGGGGATTACGAAAGGCTGGGCAAACTCGTAAACGTGAATCCCCCTTTGAGGAAGAGGGAAGATAGAGAGTTTCTGCTTTTAAACTTCCATGAGATAGATGTTTTGGCTTCAGATCACGCACCCCATAGGATTGGGGAGAAGGAACTCGGAGCCTCTGGTTATCCGAATGTGGAGACTATGTATCCGATCATGATGGGTCTCGTATTCAAAGGTGTTCTGAATATCTTTGATCTCTCTGAAAAGATAGCAAAGAATCCTGCGGAAATTTTTGGCTTCAAAAGATACGGTGAAATCAGAGAGGGTAATTACGCAAATTTCGCCGTTTTCGATATTTCTCAAACTGAAAAGATCAAGACCGAAAGGCTCCACAGCAAATGCGAATGGACACCCTACGTGGGTTTCGAAGCTATCTTCCCCCACACGGTAGTGTTAAGAGGGGAAATCGTGAAGGAAAATGCCGAAATTTTCGAGGGCTTCGGGAGGGTTTACACCGACTGAAAAGCTTATATTTACTATCACAAAAACACATTCTAATGTTCTATACAGAGGAGAGACTGAACAACTGGATAGAAAGAATAAAAAGGGAAGAGATTGATCTAAAGGAGAGCTTAGAAATATTCGATAAAATGCTTGAGGACTTTATTATCGCGGGAATAAAGCTTTTGGAAAGTATAAAATCGAAAGAGGTAACAAAAAAAGAAGCCATTGAACAGATAAAAAGGATAAACGAGATAATTAACAGAAGATTTAATCTTGAAGATGATGTAAAGAACGAGTTGTTTGAGATTACCAAGGATAGTATGCGTGTGGTTCTAAAAGGTCTCGAATTTGCCGTTAACGGTAAAATAAGTAAAAAATCCTTTGAAAAATTATTCCAAGAAGCTGTGAAAATGGAGAAGAATAGTGACGTTAACGGAGCCTTCGAAAACCTTGCGAAAATGGCTGCAAAAGTTCTAAAAGGAGAAAAACTTCCAGAAGACTTCGAAATTCCAGATGAGGATCTTCTTGTAATCGGATGGTTCGATGCGGTCGACGCAATAAATACGATGCAGATACTGAGAGAGATTGACAGGGGAGATGAAGATTGAAGGATTAAGGAAGTTCAAAAAACTCGACTACGATCTTTACAAATATCTCATAACTCATTTTGGTAAAAGGGGAGATAAGGCATTCTTCTATGCAAAGGAAAGAAGGGTAAAAAAATACAAGGATTTCTTTGTTGTGGTTGGAAGAGAGGAGTATGTTGTTGATGAAGAATTCTGCACTTGTAGAGATTTTCAGATAAACCTAAAGGGCAAAAAACCCTGTTCTCACATGATCGCCGTTGAGATAGCTAAGAATTTGGGGATTTACGACGAAATTGACAGATACTACATAGACTTTGTGAGCATAGATTACAGGAGGGGTTGGAAGTGGTAGTTCTATCGAAAGAAGAGATAAAAAAACTAATACTCAAAAAGGGTCTAATCAGAGATTACATCGATCTTGAAACACAGCTCCAGCCAAACGGTTTTGATTGCACTTTGAGAAAGGTAACAAGAATCATTGGTGAAGCAAAAATAGATTTTGACAACCGAGAAAGAAAAATTCCCGAAACAAGGGAGATAGAATTCGAAAACGACTGGATTTTTTTAAATAAGGGATGCTACAGGGCTTACATCAACGAAATCGTTAGCATTCCCGAAAATATCACGGCGATTGGCAGACCGAGATCGAGCCTTGTGAGGGCTGGTGCTACAGTCCTGACGGCGGTATGGGATGCGGGATATACGGGAAGAAGCGAAGTCGGATTGGTGGTCTACAACGAAAGAGGGATCTGGCTGAAAAAGAACGCAAGAATCATGCAATTGATATTTTTAAAGCTTAGCGGGAAGACTGAAGGATACACGGGCATCTATAACTTCGAAAACATTTAGGGTCTGCTAACATTCGAAAATTTTATTAGTCTCTATATTATCATACTTAAGCATGAAAGAAGTTTTTGTCGATTTTGAGAAATGTTTAGGATGTAAAAACTGTGAAATCTATTGCGCAGTTGAGCATTCAAAGAGTAAAGACTTATTTCAAGCAATATTTGAGGAGCCTAAGCCAGTAAAGAGAATTAATGTTATTAGAGTTGGAGAAGTCAATTTTCCAATTAGATGTAGGCATTGTGAAGAACCGATATGTGTAGATGCATGCCCAACTGGGGCCTTGAAAGTTGAGAATGGAATAGTTAAGCATGATGAGAATAGATGTATAGGTTGTTGGATGTGTGCAATAGTTTGTCCATTTGGTGCAATTACAGCTATACCCGAAAGAAAAATCGTATTGAAATGTGATAGATGTCCAGATTTGGATATTCCCGCTTGTGTAAAAGCATGTCCAACTAATGCTCTCATATTTTCCGAATTAGATGAGGCTTTAAGAGAGAAGAGGAAGAGGGTTGTGAGTTTGATCTCAGCTTTTAAGAAGGAGGTGGTTATATGAAAACTATTGATAAAGCTGCTAAATTCTTAATCGATAAGGCGAAAGAAGATGGTGTAGAACTCGCATGGGATAGGTTAGAAAAACAACAACCCCAGTGCGGTTTTGGATTGCTTGGAATCTGTTGCAGAAATTGTAACATGGGTCCATGTAGAATAGATCCATTTGGTGGCGTTGAAAGAGGAGTTTGCGGCGCTACAGCTGATGTAATAGTCGCGAGGAATTTATGTAGAATGATTGCGGCTGGAGCTGCTGCTCATTCGGATCACGGTAGAGACTTGATACTAACACTTTTACTTATGGCTGAAGGAGAAGCAAAGGATTACAAGGTTACAGACTCTGAAAAATTGAAGAAAATTGCAAAAGAATACGGAATCGATGTTAATAGGTCAGATATTGAAATTGCAAAGGATCTAGCTAAGGAGATAATAAAAGAATTTGGGATTGAAAAGGGATACATTCAATTCATAGAAAGAGCTCCAGAGAAGAGAAAAGAGATCTGGAAGAAATTAGGGATATTACCAAGGGGAATAGATAGAGAGATCGTAGAAATTATGCATAGAACTCATATAGGAGTCGATAACGATTACGTTAATCTATTACTCCATGGCTTAAGAACTGCACTAAGTGATGGATGGGGAGGATCAATGATTGCAACTGAGGTAAGTGATATATTATTTGGAACTCCTAAGCCATTAAGAACTAAGGCAAATTTAGGAGTTCTTAAAGAAGATCATGTAAACATAATTGTTCATGGACATGAACCAATTCTATCTGAAATGATAGCGTTAGCAGCAGAAGATGAAGAGCTTATAAAGCTTGCAAAAGATGTAGGAGCAAAGGGGATAAATGTCTGCGGGATGTGTTGCACTGGAAATGAATTATTAATGAGAAAAGGAATACCAATTGCAGGGAACTTCTTACATCAGGAATTGGCGATTGTCACGGGAGTCGTTGATGCTATGATTGTAGATGTGCAATGCATAATGCCTGCAATAACCGAAGTTGCGAAATGTTATCATACGTTAATAATCTCGACTTCTCCAAAGGCAAAATTCCCAGGAGCAGTTCACATAGAATTCAAAGAAGAGAAGGCATTAGAAATCGCAAAAGAAATAGTCAGGAAAGCTATTGAGAACTTTAAGAATAGAAAGAAGGAGTTGATTAGAGTTCCACATGAATCAATGGAATTAATAGCTGGATTCAGTTATGAGGTTTTAGCGGATAAGTTAGATGCATTAATAGATGCTATAAAGAGAGGAGATATAAGGGGAGTTGCTGCATTGGTTGGTTGTAACAATCCTAAGGTTCCCCAAGATAGAAATCATGTAACTATGGCAGAAATTCTAATAAAGAACAATATATTTGTTGTAGAAACTGGATGCTCGGCAATTGCATGTGCTAAAGCTGGATTATTACTTCCTGAGGCGGCTGAGAATGCTGGAGAAAGTCTAAGGAATTTCTGTAAGTCATTAGGAATCCCTCCAGTCCTCCACATGGGCTCCTGTGTGGACATAAGTAGAATTTTGGTATTGGTTTCCGAAATTGCTAAGAGATTAAATGTGGATATAAGTGATCTCCCAATTGCTGCAGCAGCTCCAGAGTGGATGAGTGAAAAAGCTGTAAGCATAGGAGCGTATGCAGTTGCGAGCGGAATATTCACGGTGTTGGGTACGGTGCCGCCAGTTCTTGGAAGTAAAAATGTGACTAAACTTTTAACAGAAGATCTTGAAAGGGTTGTTGGTGCAAGATTTGCAGTTGAAACTGATCCAGAAAAGGCTGCTGAACTCATTATTAAGCATATTGAGGAGAAAAGGAAGAAATTGGGGATATGATTGTAATAATTGGATGTGGAGCGGCGGGAATTAGTGCGTTGAATACTCTGAGTAGACTTGGAATTAAAGATGTGCTTGTAATAAGCTCTGAAAGACCATATTCAAAACCCCTTTTACCCTATTATTTAGGTGGTGAAGTTAGCAGAAACGAGGTATTCCTAAGTAATAAAAAAATTCTGCAAGATAAGGTCATACAAGTTAATCCGAGAGAAAATACTATTTTATTAGAAAAGAATAAAGAGGTAATCGAGTATGACCAACTATTGATAGCTACTGGTGCTTATCCAGTCAAGCCTAAGATAGACGGAATAGACAAAAGAGGTGTATTTACTCTGAACACTCTTAAGGATGCTGACGAGATTATAAGATATCTGAAAAATGTAAGAAAGGCTGTTGTGATTGGTGCAGGATTTGTTGGAATAAGCGCGGCAGTAGCATTGAAGAAAAGAAATATAGATGTAAGCATTGTAGAGTTAAGAGACAGGGTTCTAGCCGATGCATTAGATAAAGATTTTGCGGAAATTGCAAGAGAGATTCTTGAGAGGAATGGAATTGAAATATTCTTGGGTAAATCTGTATCTAAGATACTTGGAGATAATGCCGTTAAAGGAGTCCTTGTTGGAGATGTGGAAATAGGATGTGACATTGTCGTAACATCAGTTGGAGTCAGACCAAATATCGAATTCTTGAAAAATAGTGGAATTAATATAAGAACAGGAATCGTCGTGAATGAAAGAATGCAAACAAATTTCAAAAATGTGTATGCCGCTGGAGATTGTGCCGAGACAAAAGATTTTATAACCGAAGAGTACACAATAAACGCCGTTTGGATCAATGCTTCAATTCAGGGAAGAGTTGCTGCATCTAACATTGCGGGTATTGGAGCTACTTACGATGGATCAATTAGAATGAACGTGATTGATATATTTGGTGTGCCGTTCATATCTATAGGATACACAACCAACGACTTCGAAAGACTTGACAATAGGAAGATATTCTATAAAGGAGAAAAGATAGTTGGTTTTCAAGCAATTGGATTTGAGAACATTAAAGGTGCTCTAAGAACAATCTTAGGTAGAGGAAAAGGAATTCAAGAGTTATACATCTATACATCGAGGCTACTTATTCCAAATTTTTGATGTCTTCACGTATTATCCTCACTATATCGCAGCTTTCGAGTCTTCTTACTATCGAGGTGATGGAATTTCTGATATTGATCTTATCGATTTTTGCAACTGTAAAACTTTTAAAAAACGGATTTCTTGTTGCCGCCCTAAAGATTTTTTCTTCATCGAGGAAATAAGCGGAAAACTTCACCTCATCCACCATGGACGGCGTGGCTATCATGGCGTTATCCGTTCCCAAATACCATTTATCGTAATCGCTGAGGATTTCGTAATTTTTCGGATTAAACAGACCAAAAAATGCATTTGATCTGAAGCAAGTTACTATCGGTATCCCTAAATCCATAGCTCTTTTGAGATTGGATGAAGACGCCCGATTCATGTGAATCAGAAAGTCGGGCTCTAAGGATAGGGCATCCTCTACATCCCCGTCGTCCCTTTCACCGGCGTGAATAGCGAATATCTTTTTCTTTTTCATCGCAAGTTCTCTGCACATTTCAAGAAAAGCAAAATCGTGATCTCTAACACTGCTAAATCCGAATCCGTGGGAGATATCTATCAAAATCTCTGCTTCTTCTTCATTTTCAGGTCTTGAAAGAGCCATCAGCATCTTATTTACGTCAGCTTTTTGGTAGAGTTTGTAGCCCTCCAACCCGCCCTCTCTAAATTCCATAGAAGTTGCTGAGGATCTCTCAATTATCTCGATTGATTTCTTCATCTTCTCCACGATTTCATTTTCTTTCGATTCTCTTAACACCTTAAATTTCAATCCGTTAGGTCCCACAAGCTTTTCAAGCTCGATTTTGGGAGCTTCAAATACCGAGTCCCCGATATGAGTATGGGCGTTGAAATATGAGGGAAACAAAACATAATCCGGGGTTACGGTTGCGGATTCGAAGATCCATTCTTCATCTTTGATGAGTTCGCCCGTTTCCCCCGTCAAAACGTTCAAACAGCGCATGGTAAATGTTATATACAAAAAAATAAAACAGTTATCCATGCCAAAGAGAGAAAGAACACCACCTTTAATGTCATCGGCAGGTATAATGAGATACTTCGAAGAGGAGAAAACCCAGATAAAGATTAGTCCAAAAACGGTCTTAGCTTTTGGCTTTATAGTTGGAATACTCGCTATAATCCTAAACGCATACTATGGTCTATGGCCGGGTTAATTTGGAACTCATCTTCGTTGGAAGATCCAATGTAGGAAAATCAACGATATTTTCTTCTCTATTTAATGTAAAGGTCAGGAAGAGTAAAAAACCGGGGACGACGATACGCCCCAACTACTATCAGTATAAGGATTTTCTTGCAACAGACCTACCCGGTTTTGGATACATTAAAGGTGTAAGTAGGGATTTTAACGAACGGGTAAAAGACTTTATAGTTAGATATATCGAGGATAACGCCAAACGAATCTTCGCATCCGTCCACGTAATAGATTCGAAATCTTTTCTTGAGATTGCCAGGAGATGGGATAGCAGAGGGTTCATCCCCATAGATGTGGAGATGGTAGATTTTCTCAAAGATGTAGGTATAGAGGTTGTGATAGCCGCAAACAAAATGGATAAGGTTGAAAACGTAGAGGAAACCCTTAGAGATATATCTAAGATCACAAAGGTCGATCTCGACAAAGTCGTCCCAACGATTGCGAAAAAGGGAGAGATTAGCTTGCTAAAGCGCAAGCTAAGAGAAATAGTTCTAAAGCAACGTAGAGCGGATTTATTAAAATTATTTAAATAAAAATTATCTTTAAATTTCTTCCAAAAGAATGAGAAGATTAATATAGGTTTTCTGCAGAAATATATCTGCTATGAGGCGGTTTAACTGGAGATTGTTCAGAAGGAAGGGATTGAAAAAGGAGATGTCAAAGGACGAGAAACTCTTGTTAAAAAATGTCAATGATCTGAAAGTTCAAAAGGAGGAGAAAGATATTCATGAAGTCGCAAAAGAAATCTTACCAGAGGAAGATTAAGATAAAATTCACTTTTTTGGGTGGATTCGAATTTAAAGAAAAAGAAGTGGAAGTTGAGGAGGGGAAGAAGTATTCGGAAATCCTCGAAGATTTGGGTATTAATCCCGAAACCGTAGTCATAGTAAAAGAAAAACCGATACCGATAGATGAGGTCGCCACCGAAGGTGAAGTTAAGGTTCTCCGAGTCATCTCAGGTGGATAAACAATTACAAAGATTTATAAAGAATTCCTTCAACAGTATATACGGTGAGTGTAATGAAAATCTTAGTTGTTGATGATGACATGGTCATGAGAGAACTCTTAAAAATAATGCTAAAAGATTTTGAAGTTTACGAGGCTGAAGATGGAAAGGAAGCCGTAGAAATCTACAAGAAGATAAAACCGGATATTGTCTTAATGGACGTTCTAATGCCCAATATGAATGGTGTCGAAGCTACAAAGGAGATTTTAAAGATCGATTCAAATGCTAAAATCATAGGTATAACAGCCTTTGCATCCCATAAGGGTCGGGAATTGCTCGAAGCCGGGGCTAAAGAGATTGTTGAAAAGCCCTTTACAAGAAAAAAAATTGTTGAAATAGTTAAAAAGTATTTAAGGTCTTAGCTGTTTCTTTCCCTCTTCGTTTAATTCGTCTTTGTCAACAAATATTATTGCATATTTCATTAACTCATCGACCTCGTCTTCATTCAATTCAAAAATATCGGGAATTCCAAATTCGACAAAGTAGTAATCGCCCTCTCCTGTATATGATTCGACCCTTCTTTTATTGAAATTAGTTATATCGCTTGATACGACAATCACTGTTTCTTCGTCTAAATGTCCCTCCAAGAATTTCAGGAATGACTCCTTCCCAAAGACATACGTCGGCATACCAATATTGAACCAGAAAGTAAGAAATATTTTTTTCAAAAATTCTCATACTATGAGAGTGAGGATAAAGGTCAGGGATATCTTACTTAAGGCAGAGCTTTTCGATAATTTAAAAACAACTAAAGCCGTTGCGGAATCGCTACCGATTAAGGGAATTGTAAAAAGATGGGGTGACGAGATTTACTTTGAAACTCCCCTCACAATTGATTTCGAGGAAAATTCAAAAGAGGTTGTCGATGTGAGAGACATCGCTTACTGGATACCCGGAAGGGCTATCTGCATCTTCTTTGGGAAGACTCCGATAAGTGATGACAAGATAAGACCCGCCGGCCCCGTTAACGTGTTCGGAAAAGTCTTTGGAGACCTTAAAAAGCTCAAGGAGGTCAGGGAGGGAGATGAAATAGAAATCATGTGACCCAAAAGATATATATCAGCCACCCCCATTAACCTCATGGGATTTGAGTGGTATCTCGATTTTGTTGATCTGGATCACGTTCCAGAAAACGAAATCATCTGTGTATTCCGAGTGGAGCCCGACAGAGTTTCAATGGAGGAAGCCGCCGGTAGAATTGCAAGCGAAAGCAGTGTCGGAACTTGGACAACCCTATCAAAGCTCCCAGAAAGAATTAAAAAAATTATGGCTAAAGCCTACAGAATAGAGGGAAACGAAGTCTGGATAAGCTATCCTCTCGATTTATTCGAAGAGGGAAATCTTCCTCAACTTCTGAGCAGTGTTGCCGGGAACGTTTTCGGAATGAGAGCTTTGAAAAGTTTGAGACTCGAAGATATCGAATTCCCCGAAGAGTATTTGAAACATTTCAAAGGACCATCCTTCGGAATAGAGGGAGTTAGAGAAAAACTCAAAATCTTCGACAGACCTCTGACCGCAACAGTTCCCAAACCCAAAGTGGGATACGATGTGGACGAATACGCCGAAGTAGCTTACGAATCCTTTTTGGGAGGGATCGACCTCCTTAAGGATGACGAAAATCTCACATCTCAGCCTTTCATAAGGTTCGAAAAAAGGCTTGAAAAAGTTATTAAAGTAATGGAAAAGGTAGAAAAAGAGACCGGCGAAAAAAAGGGATACCTTGTAAACATAACTGCGGAAACAAAAGAAATGGAAAGGAGACTAAAGATGGTCGCAGATTACGGAAACGAATTCGTCATGGTCGACATTCTAACGGCTGGATTCTCAGCACTCCAGACAGTTAGAGATTTGGCGGAAGATCACGGTCTTGCAATTCACGCCCATAGAGCTATGCATGGTGCTTTTACAAGAAAAACAGATCACGGGATCTCCCTCAGAGTAATCACAAAGCTTGCACGAATTACCGGAGTCGACCACATGCATGTGGGGACGGGAGTCGGAAAAATGGCTGGAAAAAAGGAGGAGGTAAGGGAACTAGCCGAAATATGCCGAGGCAAAATGGGTAGTTTCAAGAGAGTATTTCCCGTATCATCTGGTGGACTTCATCCCGGTTTAATCCCCGCTGTGATCGAGCTCTTCGGGAAGGATGTAATAATCCAAGCCGGAGGAGGTGTTCACGGACATCCCGACGGAAGCAGAGCGGGAGCTAAAGCTTTGAGGGATGCGATAGACGCAACCATGAATGGAATACCCCTGAAAGATTACGAAAGTCCTGAGCTTGTAAGGGCTTTGGAGAAATGGGGTTTTGTAAGTCCAAAATGATAACTTTTGTTGGTCTCGGACTTTGGGATGAAAAGGACATCACCCTTAAGGGATTAAAAGCGGTTAAAGAAGCTGACAAAGTTTACGCGGAATTCTACACATCTAAGCTAAGAACGGGATTGGACAGCCTCGAAAGGTTATACGGTAAAAAGATAGAGATTCTCAGAAGGGAAGACCTTGAAGACAGAAGTATCGATCTACTTAAAGAAGCCAAACAAAAAAACATCGTTGTTCTCGTAGCTGGAGATCCGTTTGTCGCAACAACTCATAACAGCATACTCATCGATGCAAAAAAGATGGGAGTTCCCTTTAGGATCATCCACAATGCGAGCATAATCTCAGCAATTTCAGGGATAACCGGTCTTCACATATACAAGTTCGGGAAGACAGCCACAGTCAGTTACCCCTACAAAGGTATCGTGTCAAGAAAACCCATCGATACGATAAAGCAGAATCTATCAATCAACGCTCACACCCTTCTTTTGCTCGATTTGAACCCGGAACCCATGAAAATCGATCAAGCTGTAGAAATCCTCGAAAAAGTTGACGATGGAACCCTCAATCACTTCGCCGTTGGGGTTGCGAGAGTCGGTGGGGACAATTACATCAAATGTGATTACTTCTACGAGCTGAAATCTCACGACTTCGGTGATCCCCTTCATTCAATAGTTCTCCTTTCAAAAACCCTTCACATAACTGAATTCGAATTTCTCAGGGAGTTTGCAGATCCGCCGAAAGAGCTTGAAGAGATTGTTGAGTGAAAAGGTAAAACCTTACGGATTTGTAATTTATCAGCGTCCCGCCGTTAATTATTTCGTTTTTCAGTGGGACGATTATCACATCGCTACCGATCTTTTTTGCGAGGGATAATATGCACCTTTGGATCTCATAAGGTGGTCTTATTGAATACAGAAGGGTTGCTCCCCTATAAATCTCCAATCGAGGGTTGCACACGTCATCTATGATTATTTTAAGATCGGATGATATCTGTCTTACGTCTGTCACCACAACACTAAAGCCGAGTTTGATCAGCTCCCTTGCGACTTCCTGATATTTCCCAACTCCGATTTCAACGATCTTTCCTCTGTATTCTCTCGAAATGAAGTCTATCAGATCCCTCACAAAACTATTTTATAACAGGGATAGATATATCTTTATGTATTCCGTTTTGATTAGACCCTACAGCGTAAGGGATTCAACCGATATAATAAAAATAGATTTAGAGTCATTCGAATCACGAAATCCCTCTTACGATCTTTACATTTATCTGACATACGGTAGTGAGATCTTCGTCGCAGATCTCGGAAACTTTGTTGTGGGATACATCGTTTTACAGCACAGAGAAGAAGAGTCCAAGATAATGTCCCTTGCCGTAAGGAAGGAGTTCCGTCGCAGGGGTATAGGAAGCATGTTGCTGAAAAAGGCTATAGAAAGCTCAAAAGAAAAGGGGAAAAAAAGACTCTTACTAGAGGTCAGGGTGTCAAACATCCCGGCTCAAAAACTCTATAAAAAATATGGATTCAAAACAATCAGCATTCTCCCTAACTATTATGCTGATGGGGAGGACGCATATTTAATG
This sequence comes from uncultured Archaeoglobaceae archaeon, assembly GCA_965561205.1. Lineage (GTDB taxonomy): Archaea > Halobacteriota > Archaeoglobi > Archaeoglobales > Archaeoglobaceae > Geoglobus. Next base: position 40,827 of record CBEWZU010000008.1, read on the forward strand.
TGCCTTGACCTCTATCAGCTCTAAGAACTCTCTAACTCTCGGGTTGGAGATCAGATCTTCATACTGCCTCTCTCGCAACAAATCGTTAATGCCCCTACACAACAAAAAGATGGCTCGTTTATGGTCGTTTTTACTTTTATGTATATGGACTGGCTGGACGCCCAACTCATCGTATTCCTCAAAATAGCCGTTGGTTACGCCTACTTCTTCAAGAAATCTCTTCACATGGAACAGCGTAAGGTGCAGAAAAACGAGCTCCTCCTTATGCATGCTATCACCAATTTCTTGATGATTAAAACCACTTATAAACTTTATTCATCATGAATAAGTTTCCATTTGTATCCTTACGAATTCGTAGAGATTTTGTTTTCAGAAAACTTAGAAAATTTTAAGAAGATCTCAAAAAGGTTCTGTGAATGGTAAGTAGTAAAGTTTTAAATACATTTCTACTCCAATCCTATGGATGAAGATTCTACTGAGCAGGAAGGATACTGTCAAGCTGCTGATATTATCCGAACTCGTAAAAAATCCCGAATGCAACCAGAGGGATATTGCAAAGAAATTAAAAATGACTCCCCAAGCAATTTCAGAGCATTTTAAAGAATTGATTGCTGAAGAGCTTGTGAAAGTAATTCATAAGGGATTTTACGAAGTAACGGAAAAGGGTAAAGAATGGTTAAACGAAAGTTTATTGGATCTCCACCTATTTACGGAGGATCTTCTCAGAAAGATTTACTCCTCCGCTATCGTTGCAATATCTAAGGGAGAGATATCCCAATGGGACAGAGTTAGATACTGGTTTGAAGACGGTTTCATTTTTGCTAAGAGAGATGATAGAGGGAATGGGGAAGCCCTAACAAGTGCAAACGATGGGGAGGATGTTCTGATCAAGCCCACGGGAATGTTTGATCCTCCAGAGAAGGGAGACATCATCCTTTTCAGAGTTCCGGTTATTGAAAGGGGCGGAAGCAGAAATACCGATATAGAAAAGTTAAAGAAGATTATAGAAGAAAAAAGAAAACACATAGTTGTTGCAATGGGGATAGAGTCTTTAGTTTCTTGCAGAAAAGCCGGTGTTGAGCCAATATTTTTCGGGGCAAAAAGCGTCTGTGTTGAGGCCGCTCATCACGGATCAGGTGTGATCGCAGTGGTTACCGAGACGCTTTCGGAAGATTTAATGAGAACCCTAATTGAGGAAAACTTAAATTTCGAAGTGATTGAGGGGATGAAGCAAAAAGATTATTAACCTCCACGATTTCAGTTTTTGGATTGTGAGGTGTTGCGAATGATCACCAAAGTCGTTGAGTTGTTACTTACAGCCGAAATATACAACAGTAACGAAAATCTCAATGAAGATGACATCCCCAAAGATATAAGGAAAATACTATATAACAACGGAGGGATAAGGAGACCGTTAGTTATCAGAGAAAGCATGATTAAAGAGTTTAACGTGTCGGAGAAGGATTTAAAGAGATTACCCTTTATCGATCTGAATAAGTTCAACAAACAGCTCAAAATTACATCCATCGAACTTGCGGCAAAATGGATGGCTAAAAATGGATTGGAACTTATAAGAAAAAATCCCGTTTTAGCTTACTATTTTGAAAACTACGATTCGCTAAACGTTTCTTACGAGGAAGCCAAAAGACTGAACGAACCTAAATACAGTGATGCGGAGTGGTTGAAAAACGTTCTCAACGAAATGATGAAAGATGAGAGCACAGCAGAAATGCTAAGCTTGGTAAGGGTTTTCTCTCCTGAGGAGATTTCTGAAGACTTTAGTGAAGTTGTTCTTGAAGACTATCAAATTGAGGAAATAAAGAAAATAGAAGTGGCCATAGAAGAGAGGGAATGGCTTAAAAAAGTAGGATTAAGGGATGTCGGAAAACTCCTTTTCATAGGGCCTCCCGGAACCGGAAAGACAACAACTGCAAAGGCATTAAGCAGGAAGTTGCGTTTACCCCTCGTAGAGGTAAAGCTCTCGATGATAACAAGTCAGTTCCTCGGCGAAACTTCAAAAAACATCGAGAAAGTATTCGAGATCGCAAAGAGACTGAATCCCTGTATTCTTTTCATAGATGAGTTCGATTATGTTGCAAAGACGAGGACGAGTGATGAGCATGCCGCCGTGAAAAGAGCCGTAAACACTCTCCTGAAAGCGATTGACGAAATAAGTCTCGTAGAGCATGGTGTTCTCCTAATCGCAGCAACAAACCATCCAAGCTTGCTCGATTCTGCTGTATGGAGAAGATTCGATAAGATCGTGGAATTCCCAGAACCTTCAGAAACCGTAAGGCGGAGGATCTTCGAGATAACTCTGAGTAGGATTCCCGGGGAATACGATATTGACGAACTCGTCAGGTTAACCGATGGATTTACGGGAGCTGAGGTAAAGCTCGTTGTGAGAGAAGCCGTTCTATCAGCTCTCGTTAAGGGAAGGAAAAATCTATATATGGAAGATTTGGTAAAAGCTGTTAACGATGTGAAAAAGAGACTGAAACTGAAGTATTCCTATTAAAATGAGGGTCACAATCCTTGGCAGTGGTGACTCTCCGGGGACTCCCGTGATCGGATGTCACTGCAAGACGTGTGAGCATGCGAGGAAAAATGGCTGGGAGAGGTTGAGATTCTCAATACTTATCGAAAATAATGGGAGAAATATTCTGATCGATACATCTCCGGATATGAGGCGGCAACTACTCAAAGCGAACGTTGATAAGATCGATGCCGTGATATGGACACACGCCCATTACGACCACTTTGCGGGCTTTGGAGATTTTTACAGAGTCCAGACAAGGGTCAACGTTTACAGCACACCGGAAGTCCTCGAAGATGTGGGGAAGTATTTGGATTTTATAAAATACAAAGAGAGGGAGATAGAAGTTTTAAAGCCGATTCACCTCTTCGGTGTAGATATAATGCTTGTGGATGTCAACCATCCCCCTTTGAGGAGATCCCACGGAGTTGTGATACTGTATAAAAACCACAAGATCGTAATAACGGGCGACACCAACATCAACATTCCAAAAGAGAGTCTAAACGAGATGAAAAATCCCGATCTGTTGATAGTGGACGCCCTTGCTCCGGAGGGTTACAGACTTAAAAAGCACATGAATGCCGTCGAAGCCTTATCCTTATCGAAAAGATTAAACGCAAAGAAAACCCGTTTCGTTCACGTGGGACATTTCTATCCACCGCATTCGAGGTATCCCCTCGCAAAGGATTTTGAGAGTTTCGAATTCAGAGGTGTCTCTCTTGAAGACTTTTTATAGCGGTTTGGATATCGGGGGGGCGAACATAAAGGTCTACGATGGGGATGTCAAGATATTTTACTTCCCAATGTGGAAGAAGTGGAAGGAGCTGAGGGAATTTCTTGAAGGGTTAAATCTGAGCAAAGTGGGAGTAGTCCTTACGGCAGAGCTCGCAGACTGCTTTAAATCCAAATCAGAGGGCGTTCTCTACATCGCTAAGATCGTGAAGGATGTGTTTGATGAGGCTTACTTTATAGATCTCGATGGGAATATAAAAAGCGAAATCGACATTCCGGAAAAATTCGCCGCCAATAACTGGATAGCCTCCGTCAAGTATCTATCCCAAGAGTTTGACGACTTTATTTTTGCGGACATGGGCTCCACCACGACAGATATCATCCCAGTTAAGGGGCGAGAGATTAAGGCATCCAAGACAGATTTTGAGAGATTAAAAAGAAAAGAACTCCTCTACTTTGGAATGCTTAGAACTCCGACATTCTTTTTGATGAAGGAGAACTGTTCCTCAGAGTTCTTCTCAATAGTTGCAGACATCATGATCATACTGGATAGGATAGATGAAAGTGAATACACATGCGAGACACCGGATGGTAGGGGAAAAAGCCGTGAGGAGTGCCTACAGAGATTCGCAAGACAGTTCTGTGCAGATCTTGAAGAGGTAGGTGAAGACTTTTTGGTTGATCGGGCAGAGAAAATATTCAATGAAATGGTTTTAAGGGTTTCAAACGCTTTAAAAGAAAAGATGGAAGCTTATGGGATTGAAACTGTAGTGGGATGCGGAATTGGAGAGATTATCCTGAAGGAAGCCGCCGAATCCGAGGGGTTAGAATACATCTCCGTTAAGGAGAGATACGGTAGGGTGTCGGACATATTCCCTGCATTCGCGATTGCGAAATTAGTAGAGCATGATCGTCGTTAAAATTGGTGGAAGTGTCGCGGAAAACGCTGGAAATATTATCAAAGCTCTGTTTGAAACAGGTGAGAAAATACTGATAGTCCCCGGTGGATGGATTTTTGCGGATACCGTTCGGAAATTGAACCTTGACGATGACACAGCCCACTGGATGGCGGTAATGTCGATGAACATTTTCGGATTGTATCTTTCAAGATTTGCCGAGGCTATCGAGCCAGAGAATTTCGATTTCGATTTTACGGGTGTGAAGGTTCTGCTTCCGTATAGAATTGTCAGGAATTTTGATGAACTCCCCCACTCGTGGAATGTCACATCGGACAGCATAGCTATTTGGATTGCTGAAAAAATGGGAGCTGAAAAAATCCTAAAGGTAACAAACGTTGATGGAATAATAATCAACGGTAAGCTTGTCAGAGAAATCGAAGCTGATAAATTATGCTTTGAGACGTGTCTTGATAGATACGCACCCTTGCTCCTCAAAAGGTTTCGACGGAATTTATTCATATGCAACGGTTTGCATGTTGAGAGGATAAAAAATTATATAACGAGAGGAGAAGCATTGGGGACTACCGTCATTGGGAGGTGATAAAATGGAAATTTATAAATGTGTGTCGTGCAATGCAAATTTATTCGGAACAAATTACGTCGCATTTCCCTGTCCGGTATGTGGAGAGACGATCTACAGGTGCAAGAAATGTAGGAAGATAGGAAATCTCTACACATGCGAAAATTGTGGATTTGTAGGTCCCTGACCTCCTCCCCGCCCTGAAGGGCGAGGGTTCCCCATAGGGGAACTCCCCATCACGGGGTCGGTTGGTGTCATCGGGCCGGGTCGGAGCGACCCTCTGAGGAGGTGTTAGAATGGAGATAAATAAAAATGTTTCGAAAAAAGCGGATATTCCTCCCCTTAGATGCTTTCAGCCTGCAAAAGAGGTGAGGTGGTTAAATGGGTAGAGTGTTCATGAAATTAAGAATTATGCCAAAAGATGTGGAGGTCGATTTAGAGAAACTCAAAGAGAGGGTCAAGGAGGTAACCCCTCAAGAGGTGGAAATAACAGACTTCGGTATTCAGCCGATAGCCTTCGGATTAAAGGCACTCCTCGTTGCGGCAGTGATGCCTGACGAAGGAGAAATCGGAGACAAATTTGTCGAAGCAATCCAGAAAATCGATGACGTCGAAAGCGTGGAGATAGAGATTCAGGAGCTCGTATGATCGAGAGGATTGTCACTCCCCCTTTAGCGGCAAACGCCTATTTGGTTTTAGATGAGAAAAAAGCTTTAATAGACGTTGGTGGAGATTTTAAATTTATTTACAATGTTTTAATAAAAAAATTTAATTTAAAATCTCTCGATTATATAATTCTGACCCATACTCATTTTGATCACGCCGCTGCCACTGCCGATTTAAAAAAAGCTATGGGGGCTTCAGTCATCCTCCACAAACTTGAATACAAATTTGCCGTAAGTCAGAACTTTTCAGCAAGCTTTTTTGGAATAAATTTCCCCCCATTTCAAGCGGATGTCCTTGTGGATGAGGGCGATAGCATAAATCTTGGAGAGATAAATCTCGAAGTTGTCCACACTCCGGGACACACTCCGGGCAGCATATGCCTCTACGAAAGAGATAAAAAAATCATGTTCACGGGGGATACCGTATTCCCCGATGGTGGATTCGGCAGAGTTGATTTCCCCGGCGGAGATGCCCATCAACTTGTGAGATCCTTGGAGAAGCTCACGAAATTTGATGTTGATGTGATGTATCCCGGGCATGACGAACCCGTTAGGAATGCTAAAGAACATATAAAGATGGCTTACAAAATCGCAAAAATGTTTCTATGATTGATATAGTTTTGGTGGATCTCAAGATCCCCGAAAACATAGGTTTTATAGCGAGGGTTATGAAAAATTTCGGTTTTAATAGACTCGTTCTCTACAAGTGTAATCTGAGAAGGGAGAGTTACGTGACGGCGGCACACGCCGTTGATATTCTCAAAAACGCTGAAACAATCGATAGTCTCGAAGAATATTTAAAAGAAAAGAGCTTAGTCGTTGGAACAACTGGCGTTCGGAGCAAGAGCTTGGGCAGATACGTGAGGAAATCAATAACACCAAAGGAGCTTAAATCAATCGTAAGGAAGAATACGGCAATTCTATTTGGCAGAGAGGACTTCGGTCTCTTTGATAGAGAGTTAAAACTCTGCGACGTTATCGTGAGTATTCCGACGAGTGGGAATTATCCTGTGATGAACGTCAGCCATGCAGCCGCCGTCATACTCTACGAACTCTCAGACATCGAGATGGTAGGAGAGGAAACGGCAACTCAAAGGGATGTTGAGATTCTCGTGAACTATTTTGAGGAGTTAATGCACTCGATCTGGTATCCGAGGCACAGGATTAATAAGTCTAAGCTACTTTTGAAGAGGGCTTTTGGGAAGGCTGGTTTAACGAGATACGAAATCCACCACATATCTGGGATTATTAGGAAAACGCTATTATATATCAATCACCTTAAAGACTCTTATGGAAAAACTTAGGCTCGCCATTATAATTGCGGTTTTTATCCTCTTCCTCTACCTTATTTCCCCACTTCTTGACGGAATTGTAATGGGGATAGCTTTTGCATACGTTGCAAAACCGATTCATGAAAAGCTGAGGGTAAGGTTGAGAGATCCCTTTTCAGCCTTTATTTCTACGGTTATAATTGCGGTTCCGATCTTCTTTTTCTTTTTCTATGGGATCTTTCAGGGCATTACGCAACTCGTATTTATCCTGAGCAATTACGATATAATCGATCTACTGAACAAATACGCCGGCTCAAGCAAGCTAATTTCCACGCTGATCAATCAGGCAATTACTTTTATAAGCAGCAAAATAGGTGATTTGGCTGTAAAAATTACAACAAGATTTATATTCTTCATCATGAATTTCGCAATATCTGTTGTAGTCTGTTTTTACATTATCGTTGATGGGAGAAAGGTTGCCGAGAAAGTGATTAACCTTTGGAGAAGTGAGGAGCTGAAGAACTTTTTTAGTGAAATAGACAGAACCCTTACCGGTTTATGGTTTGGAAACTTTATCGCCGCCCTGTTAATCGGACTTGCAAGCATACCTTATTTTCTCATTTTCGGAGTTCCCTATGCATCCCTCCTAAGTGGGTTGATGTTCCTTGCGGCTCTTATACCTGTTTTTGCAGAATGGATGGTTATACTTCCGGTTGCCTTCTATCTATATCTTGTTGATCCAATTAAAGCCCTCTGGTTCACTGTAATTGGGGCAGTTTTCTTTTACATAATTCCCGAACTTATCCTGAGACCGCAGTTTGTAGGATACACTTCAAAGATACATCCCTTGCTTTTGCTGTTATCCTTTATTGGAGGGGGTATTGTTGCGGGCGTGACGGGTTTCTTTCTCACACCTATGCTTGCCGCCACTCTTTCTGCGGTGTATCATTATTTTGTAAAGTATGAACACACATAAATAAACCATAGCCCCGGCCGG
>CBEWZU010000009.1:0-45526 GCA_965561205.1 uncultured Archaeoglobaceae archaeon
AAAAACTCTTAGAGTTTAAACAAGAAGAATTAAGGTATAATTATCTCATTCAGGTTATTATTGGTGACGGTTCTTCTTTAGAAGATGCAAGAAAGAAAATAAAAGATATATCTACCGACAACGGAGAAAGAATAATAATTGTGGAATTCAATACGCAAACTTGGAAAGCAGATAAGTGGGAAATCAAATATAAGCCCAAATCCAGCAAAGCCGAATCTCGTATGTCCGCAAATGATATCAAAACTCGTGAGCCACCCGAAGTAAAAAGGAGGTGGTAGAATGAATAGAATGCTCCCGCTGGTATGCATTGCAATAATCTTTGCAGCCAGCCTTTACGTATTACAATCTTCAAAAATGAAATCTGAAACCTCAGACCACAGATTCGAGATTGTTGAAGGAAGGAAAATTTCTGCGAACAACGACGTATACGTATTTGGATTTATTGAGAACTGCACCGAAAGAGGAGCCCCATACATTAAAATGATAAACGGCTGGAATCTGACGCTTGATGAGGACTTATGGATTTCAAATGTTTTGAAGTGCCTCGACGGAAGTATTTACGCTGCAGGTGTAGAGATTGTCAAGATTGAAGATGGCAAGATTGCATGGATAAAGAATCTTGCGATCAAGAGAGTTGGCTACGAAGGAACAAGAGAGAACCCTATCCCCGTTGAGTATGAAGACTATCTAAACGTGTTTGACGTTGAAAGCGATGGAGAATTTCTTTACTTTAACACGAGAGGGGGAGTGGTGAAAACAGACAAGGATCTAAATGTAATTTGGGCTGTAGTATTAAAAGGTATCATATCTGGAGAGCCTTGGAACGATGATATTTCCGTGTCCGATGGGATATACTTAACAAAAGGAAACAAAATTATCAAGCTCAGCAAGGACGGCAAGCTTGAATGGGCTGTCTCCTTAAAATCTAAAGAGAAAATAAAAACAAAAGTTGAGATACCAGAAGAAAAGAGGAAAATAGCCGAGAAAGAAGGAGAGAAAATCCCAGAGTTTGAAGAACTTCCGAAGTATTCCATAGAACTATATGCAGTTTATGCTGAAGAAAATGTTTACATTGCTGGGTTTGCCCATGAACATCTCCGCGAATCACCATATGAAGAAGTTCATCCATTCTTCGCCAAGCTAAGCAGAGATGGGGAAGTTCTATGGGCTGAAATTATAAATGCAACATATCCATCCAATACATTTATTGAAAAAGGTAAAATTATAAAAGATGGGAAAAGATTCGTCGCTTGGGTAAGCGACTATGTGCTTTTCGTGTTTGATGAAAATGGTAACCTCATTAGCTTCTACCTACTGAAAGGTTATATCAGCGATTTAGATTTAAGGGACGGCACAATTTACTTAGCTTGTCCCCCAGTATGCGAAGAAAAGCTTGAGAATGGTGAAGTGAAGTTTGAAAGATTAGGTATAAAAGTAGAGGAAAAGAGTGCCTCAGTAACTCCAATCGATTTATTGGCCGAAAAACAAAAACTCAAAGTTGAAAGTGTTGAATGTTATTCGAAGAATTGGGAAAGGAAAACACTAATTCCATTCGGTTGAAGATTTAGCAAAATAAGTGTCTTAAAAATGAAGAAAAAATGAAGGAAAATGGAGTGATGAAGAGGAAAATGAAGACTAAAACATTAGTAACTCTCTTAGTTATTGTAGCTATTCTCGGTGTTCTTATGATTAGTGGTGTGATTCTGCAGCTGAAACCTAAAACAAAGTTATACGAAGTGAAAATTGGGTGGTGGGGCAGTGACGGAATCAACTTTACACGGTATCATTTTAAATATTTTGATGGAAGCGGATCTAAGGTGGTAGAAGCTGAGAAACCATCTAAATTAGTGTTAAGATACGACATCAGCTTGCATAATGGAGAGATTGAGTTGAAGGTTGTTTCTCCTGGCGAATGTATAATTTGGAATAAATCATTTACTCGTGGCGAAAGAGGTTTGAAAGAAATCATGCTGAATAAGAGTGGCCGGTATAAAATTATTATTTGTGGTAATTCCGCTGAAGAAGGATACTTTAATGTGTCGTGGAATATTCGCTCTACCTAACGCTCGCAAACTCTGTTGCTCGCTCTTCGCAAATATGCTACGAGAAATAAGCGAAAGGAATATGAAGAAACGATAGATGGCATGGGAATAAGGGTAAGGAATGAAAGGGTGAGATGCCGTTATTAATAGTAGCAGTCTGTTAACGACTTGATGCGGTAAAAAAATCAGACCAAGGTGGGATTAAAAGCATTAAGTGTTCTTGCTTCTTAAAGAAGGTGATTATGAATCTTCGGTTTCAAGAACCTACTATGCAATGTTTTACTGCGCGCAAGCGATGTTGCTCACGAAAAATCTATCATTTTCCTCTCATAAAGGTGTAATTTCCGCTTTTGGTGAGTTGTAAAAACAGGTGTCTTCCCAAAAGAGATGGGGAGAGAGCTAAATAGAGCATTTGAGAAAAGACAGTTAGGAGATTACGAATACACTTTTGTGATATCCAAGAGGGAAGCTGAAGAAATGCTTGAGAGTGGAAAGAAATTCGTGAATGAGATAGTTCAACATCTGGAGGAAAAAAGATATTATGACTGCACGTAGCTTAACAGTGAACATACGAAGTTCGGCGGAGCGAAGCGTAGCCATATGTCCGCAAACCGTTATACCAATAATAAGTTAATAAAACCCACTTTCAAAAAAATAAAAAAATCAGATTTGATCAAACGTAATGATATTAACATTTGACGGAATCTTAACAACACTACCTATTCTAACACCAACGAGGTAATTTATATTTCTCTTAGCAGCCAAATCTACGACTCTCTGGGTTATCACACCATCGAAAACTATTCCCTGTGCTTTTACGTTATTAGATTTGAGCAGCTTCACAAGATCCCTGACAGGCACCTCTTTGACCACCTCGAAGTTGCTGTTGAGCAGCCTTGCGATTAGATGTCCTTCAACCTCCTCTTTATGCTTTCTTAGTATACTGACTATATTATTGGATTTCTCCTCTTCTTCAACTTTTTCTTCCTTCTTCTCTTCTTTGTGCTTTAAAACGTGAACTTGCTCGATGGGAACTTTGTTTCTCAGAGCCTTCACTATTTCTTTCTGCGTTAGATCTTCTACGCCTTTTCCCTCTGGCGCTCTTGTAACGTAATCGATGTCAGCAACCTGTAAAAGCTCCTTTAAAATCAGGTCGCCACCTCTGTCTCCGTCAAGAAATGCTGTGACAGTCTTCTTTTTGCTGAGTTCCACAATGGTTTTAGGTATGTTCGTTCCCTCGACCGCTATAACGTTTTTGATTCCATGTTTAAGCAGATTCAAAACATCGGCTCTCCCCTCTACTACAATTATCGCATCACTCTCGTCGATTGCCGGACCCGCTGGCAGTTTATCCTCCCCGTATTCGATGATCTCTTCGGTTCTTATAGCCTGCCTGACGATGTCGACGATCTTCTCACTCTCGATTTCGGGCTCCTCGAAAAGCTCCCTTAAAATGTCTTTGGCTCTATCAACAATTTTTTTTCTTTTCGTTGCCCTTACGTCCTCGATTTTTTTCACTTTAATCTTTGCCGCACACGGTCCAACTCTCTCGATTGTCTCTAAAGCCGCCGCCAATATAGCTGTTTCTATCTTGTCAAGACTGCTCGGGACTTTTATTTCACCATAGCTCCTTCCCCCTTTGCTTTCTATCTTTACCTCGATCCTGCCTATCCTACCGGTTTTTTGAAGTTCTCTTAAATCCAAATCGTCGCCCAACAAACCTTCTGTTTGCCCGAATATCGCTCCAACAACGTCTGGGCGTTCGACAACGCCTTCAGCAACAATTTCTGCATGTATAAGATACTTGGTGGTATCGCTTGGTGCTCTCATTGTCATCACCTCTCGCTTTTTTGCGCCATTGTTGGCAAATACATTTGGTGGAAATCTTATATATACTTTGTTGATAAAGGCTTCATGCTTTATTCAGCATCCCTTATACTCTTCACGGTAACTTTGGGGATCGGGATAATCTCTCCGATATTACCAATCTTGGTCGAAAATATGGGTGTGGGTGGCATTCTTCTTGGATTAATCTTTTCAAGCTTCTCTATTTCGAGGCTTCTTTTTCTTCCCCTCTTCGGGACGCTGAGCGACAGATACAACAAAAAGATTATAATCCTATTGGGTTTATCCCTATACAGTATTATCGCTCTTCTCTATATCGCCGCAAAGGATCCTTTTCTCTTAATTCTCGTGAGATTTCTTCATGGAATGAGTTCTGCTATGGCTGTTCCCGTTATATTTGCTTTGGTTGCTTCCGTGTCTCCCCCCGGAGAAGAGGGAAAGTTCATGGGAATACTGAACAGATCAATCTTCATTGGAATGGCTTTTGGTCCATTTATCGGAGGATTCCTCACGGACATCACTGATGAGAACGTTGCTTTTGCTTTTATGAGCATTATGAGTTTGATAAGTCTCTTAATAGCCGCCGTAACCATTCCGGATGTAAGATTAAAGAAAAAAAGCTGTAAAAGAGGTGCGATTAACAGAAGGGTTTTGGCTGCGATAATTTATAGAATCCTGAATTCGATCGGGAGAGGGAGTATAATGACTTTTCTTCCAATTTACTGCTATTTTATAGGATTTGATTACACTCGAATAGGTTTGCTTATCTTTTTGAATCTAATTGTCTCGGGAATTATCCAGCCGTATGCTGGTATTTTTTCAGATAGGAGGGGCGTTATCCTTCCGGTGGTATTATCCAACTTCGCTTCCGCTCTTGCTCTGCATATGATTCCCTACAATAAAGAGTTCACAAGTTTAATCGCTCTAAACATCCTTTTAGGAATTTCCTCAGCTTTTTCACTTCCCGCGGTCAGCAGCATAATCGCGGTGGAAGGAAAAGGCTCCGGAAATATCGGTGGACTCATGGGTTATTTTTCAGCATCAAAAAGTCTTGGAAGAGCCTTAGGTCCGATTGTGGCGGGAATTCTATACGACTTCGGCGGTGGCGGTGTGAGGGGAATTCACTTCGCCTTCAGCGGTGCCGCCTTTTTCTCACTGATGGCGGCTTTGATTTTTTCTGTTGTAATTAGAGAGCCCGAAAGGGAGATTGAGATCGAATAATCAAAGAATCCTAACGTTTTCAAATACGATTTCCGGTGTTAGTGTGAATCCGATCTGCCTCTTTTCCTTTCCAACGTGGCTGATCTTATCCAAGAATTCGTAGATGTTACCGTAGATCATAGCTCCCTTAATTCCTTTCCCGTCATGGACGGCGTTCATTATTTCAACACTGAAATCCCCACTTACGTAATTCGATGTGTGGGAACCTATAAACGAGTGGATGTATATCCCTTCGGGTTTCCCTTTCTCTTCGAACTCTATTACAATGTTTGTGGGGGATATTGAAGGATAAGAATCGTATCCATCTCTGAATCCGTTTCCTGTCTTTATTTCACCTTTGAGGTCTGATAGATATCCTTTAGCAACTCCCTTTTCGACGAGGGTTGTTTCCTTTGAGGCAACGCCCTCATCATCGAAGGAACACGAATTCAATCCGAAGTCTATAAGCGGATTATCTATTAAACTAACCTTTGAGAATTCCTTTATCTCATTTATTCTGCTTCTTCCCCTCTTTATGTTCTCGTAATAAAAGGCGGGATACAGAGCGTTGCTAAGGAGTTGATCAATCGCTATTGGTGAAAGGGTTACGGTGTAAAAACCGCTCTCTAATTTCTCAGCTTTGCTATCGATTTTGGCGAGTTCTAAAGCTCTTTCAACAAACGGTTCAGGATCGAAAAGCTTTCTATCCTCTTGAAATTCGTAGGCACTCCCTCCGTCATAAACGGCTTCAACCATCACCGATACGTAGCTCTCACGTTCTCTCAAATCTACACCATTTGAGTTCCTTATTTCTCTTTCGACGATTTCCACGGAGAATTGGGCGCTCGCCACATTGTCTTGGGCGAGTATCTCTCCAAAATCTTTTAAATCACTTTCATCAATCTGCTCCACTCTTATGTCAAACGTTTTGACTTTTTTTATTTTTTCTGGGAATGCAAAGTTCTTCAAACTCTCTTCGGAAATCTTTGATAGCTCTAAAGCTTTTTCCATTATCCTCTCTTCATCAGAGCCCGAAGCGAATCCGACCCTTCCATTTGAGATAACCCTAACCCCAACACCTTCATCCATTTTCTCCGAAATCAGCTTGATTTTTCCGTTTTCGACCGTTACCTCTTTTATAAACACCCTTTCTTTGTAAATCTCCCATTCCATTAGGAACCACCTACAAAAGCTTTTATAAGAGCAAACGGGCCGCCATCCGCAACGGGAACAATCTGTCCAGCCTTTCCGCAAAAACCGGGATCGAATTCTATCTCCTTTCCGAGTTTTATATCTCTCAAAATTTCAAGCGTGTATCCACTCAGAGATACGTCTCTTATCATCCTCGTTATCTCACCTTTTTCGACTATATAGCCGAACTGGGCATTGAAATGGAAGTATCCCGTCGCTGGATTTGTCTCTCCTCCCCTCGAACCGAAGAGGATTATTTCCGCATCGCTAATTAGCTCTTCAAGGGTGTAATCTCCCGAGTCGATAAAGGTGTTGCTCATTCTGACAATTGGAATGGCGAGATTTTCTGCCCTCGCATTTCCCGCAATTCCTCCCAATTTCTTTGCGGTTTCCCTTGTATTAAGGAAATTTCTGAGATGACCCCTCTCAATTATCACTTTCCTTTCGGCTTTGTATCCTTCGTCGTCAAAGGGGAAAAAACCGAACTCCGGAATTGTGGGATCATCATACACGTTAACGCAATCGGCGGCGACTTTTTTCCCTCTCAAGTCTTTTAGCACGGTTGCGTTCTGAAGAACGTGATCCGCCTCAACTCCATGCCCAAAAGCCTCGTGGATGAACACACCTGTGAGAGAAGGATTCATAACAACTTTCATCATGCCGGAGGGGGGTGCATCGGCATTTGAGAGTTTTACGGCAATCTCTGATACTTTACCCGCTTTTTCGTGAGCTTTTTCGATCACCTCTAATCCTCCCACCTTTAATACCCTATCCGAATAGAATTGAAGCGTTTTTCCCTTAGCAAAAGCCTGCATGATAACACCGCATCTCGGAACCCTGAACGTGACCTCTCCACCCGAAGAATTTCTGATCGTTACCTCTTTTACAGCTTCAATGTAAACAATTTTCCTACTGATAACGTTCTCGTTTAAGTGATAATCAATTTCTTTTAAAATCTTTATTTTGTCTTCCACATCCACATCATCGAGTGATTTCCTCTCATTGTAAAAGAATTTGCCACTGAAAGGTTTTTCGTCAACATCTGCATATCCTTCAATAACAGTTAGCCTCTCAGCCCTTTTAATCCCCTCTTCGTCTCTCACATCCCCTACAAAATATCCCCAAAATCCGTTTTTCAGAACTCTAAAAGATTTCCCCTCAAATTCGGAATACTTGGGCTTCTCCACTTTTCCGTCTTCCAAATTGATCTGGAGCGATTTAGATTTTATCTCCCTGATCTCGTAATACATGATGTAAGCTTGATGGAAATCAGATAAGTTTTTTCCTCCTTGAGATTATCGCTTTACCATCGATCTTTCCCATCTCCCTTCCCGAAATCACAGCTTGACCCACACCGATGATAGAGCTGTTATAATAAACCACGACATCGTTGGGTTTTATTTTCTCATCCGCCCTTATCACACCTTTTGAGAATATCGTTCCCTTAACATCGAAATCCTCTATCTCAACTGTGTAGATTCGCTTTTTCATTAGATACTCTGCAAGCTCGAAATACACATCCAAGTTACCGTATCTCATGTCCACCCTCGCAATTCTGTCCTCCTTGAAGAATTCAAGATTTGGATATCTACCACGCACCCTCTCTGATTCGAATTCCACATCGAACTGATATCGGAGCATGTGTCTGAACATTTCTTTATAGAGATCGAAATCCTCTCTTTCAGCTCTGTTTAGGTAGCCTCTTAGCTCTTTGAAATCTTCGGCAAAAGTCACGTCGATTCCCGTGAGCTTTGCAGAACGTTCCACAACTCTTCTGTATCCATTGTGGACAAATGCTATTACGTTTTCGAATTTCTCCAGTAATCCGGCAAGTCTTTTGGCAACAAAATCTATTTCCCATTCACTCCAAATTCCCGTAGTTGGGGTATCGTAAAATGCGATTGGGTAGAGGAGTTCGAGCTCTCTCGGAGCGACGAAGGGAGATGAAACTATGATCTCATTTATCCCCTTTATGAGATTTCCCAAGGCATCCCTTATTCTTCTGTGAGTTTTTGAAAGAAGATAAGGTTTTACCGCCGAACAGGGAAGTATTAAAGCCGTAGGAGAGACTGGATCGTATATCTCCTCCAGCCTTTTAAAATAATACCTAATTTCTGGTCGATTAAACGAATCCTCCGTAGTAGGGTAGAGATTTGATTTCCTGAACCGCGGGAACTTCTGAGTATCGGCGTTTGCATCGAACAGTCTCAAAACAGCGGTCGTTTCAGGTTTAGTCCTAACTCTCGACTCAACAAGCTCCCTTAGGGATTCTTTGCGTATTGCTACCTTTACGAGATTCAGTTCTCTTAAAAGAGCATTTGTGTTGTGATCGGCTAAGAATTCAAACTCGCTCTTGTAATCCTTTCTATTTAAACAAGCTTCGCAGTTGCACGGCAGTGTTCTAAGTGCCCGCAACTCGAACTCGCCCACCTCTGTGAGATATATCCCCTCAAAAGCCTTTCTTAAGGCTAAAGCGTTGTCAAAAAAATCCCCTCCCAAATAGACGAGAAGGGCGAGATTCTGTGGCGTTGCACAGGAGGATATATAGAGGGGAGCCTCTGTGGAAGATCTTAGATTGTAGATGGCTTTGAAAAGATCTGATGGATGGAGGGAGACGGGAACGATTTTCTTTATCTCATTCTCTTTACGAAATTCCTCGAAAAGTTCCGGTTTTATCTTCTTTATAATCTCCAGAGGTTTTCTTTCAATTTTATCTGCAAATCTGAAGCCCTCTCTCAAATCGATAATGTAGGGCGTTTCTATCCCATTAAACTCGCAAATTCTTGCGAATCCGTCTTCCTTTTCAATCCTTATCATTCAAAAACCTCTTCCACTTCTCGTCTAAAATCAGTTTCACTTTCTTATCTTTATTCTTTTCAAGGAATTTCTTTAATCCCTCTATTGCCATAATGTAGGCTTCATCGTCCATATCTTCGGGCATTTCAGCATGTCCGGCAGGGTAACTCTCAAGAAGCTCAGCGGGTAGAACTCCAAACGCTGGCTTTAGGTAGAAATCTGCTCTTATCCCAAAATTAGATGAGATTGTGATTTCGTTTTTATCCACGCTGACGTTCAAAACCTTTTCATGATGTCTTCTAACGGCAGGCCTCAGAAGGCTTTCTCTTCCGAGGTAGAAAAAGACCCGCTTCATTGATGGATCGTATTTCTCCATAATGTCATAGTAATCTTTTACAACTCTCCAAGCCTGAATCAGATATGGATGACCCCTTATCCTCCTCTCAACGAGTTCAAAAAGTTCGTTATTCTTTATAGCCTGTTTTACTCTCCTAATTTCTTCGAAACTCACGTAGAGATTGTGTTCCGCAATCAGCTTCGCTCTCTCGTTTTTATCAAGCCTTCTTAACTCTTCTGGGGTATGGGAAAGGCAGACGGGACAGCTACAGGGGAAATATTGTATCTCCTCAAGCTTTAGAGTTCCGTGAGGTGTTAGATAGCGATCATCTTTTGCGAAGAGTGCGTAAGCCGCCGAATCAAATAAATCGATTCCGAGAGCTGCGAAGATGGCAAAAATCATTGGGTGACCAGATCCAAACAGATGGACTGGCTTATTCGAAGGAAGAATAGATTTAACCTCTAAGACGATTTTGGAAACCTCCACAAATCTGTATGTATCGAGAAGGGGGACTACGGCTCCGATCGCAAACACATCTCCTCTGATTTTCGAAGCCTCTTTTGCGGACAGTCTTCTCAAGTCGTAATGAGTTGACCCCTGTATCGGAATTGTCAGAAGGCTATCCTCACCGACAATTTCTTCAGCTTCCTTTTCTCTCCTGAGAGTTTCTTCAAGATCCTTCTTCGCAGTTTCGTAGTCCGCATCCGGGGGCGTCGGAATATCGAGAGGTGTTATTATGTCGCTTTTAATATCCCTCTGGAACTCCACGATCTCACGGTTACTCACGTCTATATCACCGTAAACCATAAGTTGGTAACTCCCGCTGTCGGTCATTATCGGTAGATTTGTTCCCAAAACAGAGTGCAAACCCTTTTTTAGTGCTATTTCTCGGAGTTTCTTTGTTTTGTAGATAATGTATGAGTTTGTTATCAGAATTTCAGCTCCAAATTTTTTCATATCTTTGGCGGGGATAAATTCGATGTTAGGATTTATCACGGGCATGAGAGCGGGAGTTTCCACAGTTCCGTGAGGCGTTTGCAGTTTTCCGACCCTTCCCATTACATCTTTCGCTACGATTTCAAACATCGAGGCTTTGAATTAAATCTCATTTAAAAATCTTTGCCCAAAATATTGTCGGCTACCGATATATTTAAATCCCAAAAAGATAAGGATTAACAATGATAGAAATGATAGATATGAGCAGATACAAACCGTTTAGGGAAATGGCAAAGACATGCAAAACAAGAGAAATTAGAGAAAAGAAAGTCGTCTGGCCGAAATTCCACTTAGAATCATACTTCAATGGAAAATACAGAGCAAGGGTTTTAAGAGGTGCGGATGTCGAGGAGGTTGCTGAATTATGGAGAATGGGATATCCCGAAATTTACGGATCCAATTACGATTTTGTCCTTTACCCGAAAGAGATCAAAGAAAGGGTTGCACTTGAAGATAGATGGGAGAAAGACAGATTCGAGAAAGATTTCTGCATGGTTGTTGCCGAGGAGAGAGAAACGGGAAGAATTTTATCGGCCGCCTTATTAAAAAAAGACGACAAAAATCTTGAAATTGAGTATTCAATGCTCGTTACGCATCCCAAACACAGAAAGCAGCACATCCCTCTTGGTATCGGTTTGGCGATAGCTGAGAAGATTGAAGAGAGCGGAGCCGAGTACATGACAACATTCCTTGAGACTTGGCACGACATAACCCAGAAACTGTGCATAAGTAGAGGTTGGAAAATCGCAGGAATATTTCCCGGGAGATTTACAAGATGGGCGGGAGATAACAGGGAATACAGGGGATGCGTTGTGTATATGTATACTTTTATAAATAATGGTGATGAATACACAACAAAACCAGAGGAGTGGAGTTTAGCTCCCGAAGTAAAGGAGGTTTGGGAGTGCTTGGATAGGATAAACAGGGAGATTGAAAAAAGAGCGGAAAAGTATGATATCGAGACCATCAGAAAGATTATTTTATGAGAAATCGTAAAATTTTTTCGTCCTCTTTAATGAGACAATCAAATGAAAAGGCTATACACCGCAGCCCTACTCCTTACAATGTTAATCTGGGCAGGATCATTTATTTTCACGAAAATAAGTCTCAATGAAATCAAACCATACAATCTTGCGTTTTACAGATTCGTTTTAGCTTCTCCCGTTCTTTTGGCGATAGTTTACCTTAGAGGATACCTCCAACCGATTAAGATGGTTGACCTCCCGAAAATTGTGATATTAGCTGTGACAGGGGTGACATTTCTCTACGTGCTTCAGTTTTTAGCCCTCATGTATACGACGGCTACCAATTCATCGATACTTATAAACATGTCCGTAATCTTCGTGGCTATTATGTCTTTTTTTCTTGGCGAAAAATTTACCAAACCCAAAGTTCTCGGACTTTTTCTATCATTTGTTGGAGCTTTCCTCGTAATATCCAACGGTAGGCTTGAATTTTTCAGCAGCAACACCTTTAAGGGGGATATCTTAATGATATTCGACGGATTCCTCTGGGCTATATACACTGTTGTCGGAAAAGATCTTCTCAGGATATACAATCCCTACTCTCTCACGGCTCACGCCTTTTTAATTGGATCCATCCTTCTTCTCCCGTTTGCACTATACGAAGGATTCGTTAATCCGATGTCCCTGAGCATGATCGTCTGGATTTCCCTTATATATCTCTCACTTCTGTGTTCTGTATTCGCATACCTCGTTTGGTATGCCTCCCTGACAAAAATGGATGCAACAAAGGTGGCTGTCTTCGTTTATATCGTCCCGTTCTTCACAGCTGTAATGGCTTTCTTAGTTCTTAGAGAGCAAATCAGCCTTTACACCGTAATCGGAGGAATTCTGACAATGATCGGTGTTTACTTGGTCGAGAAAAATTAAATATGATCACGATAAGTCCAACCCATGAATCTCACAGAGGATAAATCCAGAGAATTTCTCGGAGTTGAAATCTTAGAGATATCTAAAGGATACGCAAAGGTTAAGGGGACTGTCAGAGAAGATTATCTTAATTTCCACGGAACTGCCCACGGATCCTACATCATAGCTCTTGCAGATTTCGCATTTGCTATTGCGGCAAATTCCGATAACGTGAGAAGGGCGGCGATTTCAATCAGAGTAGATTTTTACAAGCCGGCATACAAAGGAGACGAGCTCGTAGCCGAGGCGAAAATATCCCACGGAAGGAGGGTGGTTTTTTGCGATCTCGTTGTCACCAAAGATGGCAGTGTAATTGCGAGGGGTGAAGCTATTGCTTACGTTATTGGTAACTTTTAAACATGAAATAAATTGGAAATGAAATATAATTAAGAAAAAATAAACCATAAAAATTAAAAACAAAGAATACTGTCGATAATTTGGTGATTGAAAATGAGAAAACTCATGGAAAGGAAAAAAGCTGAAATAATGAGCCTCGAAGAAGCCGTCAAAGAATTCATATATGACGGCGTGTCATGCGGTTTCAGCGGATTCACAGCTTTCAACAGAAATCCCGTTGCTTTTGCTTGGGAAATGGTGAGGCAGGGGATAAAAGAAATCCACGTAATCGACAGGCACGGAAGCTTTTGCACTTGGCTGCTTAATGCTGTGAACGCGATAAAGATTTACGAAACCGACTGGATGGGGTGGGCTGAGACCTTCGGAAAGCTCGATCTCAACTTGGATAGAAACTACAAGGCTGGCAAAATCATCCTTGAGGACTACTCTCACGGTGCTATGGCTATGAGATTCCTTGCGGGTGCTATGGGCATTCCATTCATTCCCTATTACGCACCCCGGGGATCCGATCTCTACAATCTTAAATACGACGCCCTTGGTATGGCGGGATTAAGGGATGGGAGCAATCCAAGAATACCTAAGAAAAAGTTTGTTGAGATAGAAGATCCGTTCTACGGAGAAGGTAAGCTCGTTTTATTGCCAGCGGCAAGACCTGAGGTCGCCATAATCCACGTCCCAAAGGTCGGTGAGAGGGGAACAGCGGCTTGGAGAGGAATAAGCACGATAGACAAGGAGCTTGCGTTTGCCGCTGACAAAGTTATAATCACAGCAGAGGAGATCGTCCCCGAACCAGAGATGAGGAGGTTCCCCGAGGCAAATCAAATTCCGTTCTTCGTTGTAGATGCTATTGTTGAAGTCCCATGGGGAGCCTATCCGACGGCGGTTCCCTACTACTACGATTACGATGCTGAATTCATGAAAAGGGGTGCTACCGCCCAGAGAAGCGAAGAGTCGATGAAGGAGTGGCTCGATGAGTGGGTGTTCAGCCCAAAGAACTGGGAGGATTTCATCAATAAGGTGGGTGCCGAGAGACTTAACGCTCTTAGGGCAAGCTCCACAACGGGATACAGCACACGCCTGCTTAGGGGTAAGAAGCAGCCTCCGAGAATGAACGAACCCCTTTCCGTTAAACTTGGAGGGTGGTAATGTGAAGTTGGAGAGAAAAATTAAAATGATAAATGAGATTCCCAACGATCCTGCACAGCCGGGGGAGTTCAGCTTAATGGAGCTTTTAGCAATCGCATGCGCTCGTGAAGTTCGCAACGACGACATAGTGTTTGCGGGAACCGGACTGCCCATGCTTGGAATAATGACGGCTCAGTATCTCTATTCACCCCATGCGGTTCTGATCTATGAATCAGGTGTGTGCGACGGAAAACCTATGCACATTCCCGTGTCGGTCGGGGATCACAGGGCGGCGTATATGTGTTCAACTCTCAGCGGACTTATTGACACCTTCGGATACTACCTTCAAAGGGGATACATCTCCCTCGGATTCCTTGGTGGAGCCTCCATCGACAAATACGGAGGTGTGAACGTGACGTCGATTGGAGACTACTTCAATCCCACCCACAGACTTACGGGATCCGGCGGTAACTCGGATATAGGAACGATGGCGAGAAGGGTAGTTTACATAATTCCCCAAGAAAAGAGGAGATTTGTTGAGAGAAACGACTACACAACAACGCCCGGATGGTGGTGCTGGGATTTCAGCACCGATCCGCCGGAATGGAAACCGAAAAAGGAGGTTTGGAAGGGGACGCCGTTTGCGGAGTGCGGCCCCGTTGCCGTAATTTCGAACATGGCTGTGTTCAGGTTCGACGAAAACGGGATTATGTATTTGGATACAATCCACCCCGGTGTGACGGTTGAACAGGTTCAGAAAAACTGTGGATTCGATCTTAACGTCTCCCGCGTTAGGGGAGAAACGAAACCTCCAACATACAGGGAGCTTTTCGTTCTCAGGGAGTTTGTCGATCCCGAGATGATTTTCATACAGGACAGACCCGATTATCCTGAGAGGATTCAAAAGATAATCGACAGTCTTTAATTACTTTTTTCTTAAAGAATTGCATGGAAGATATTCTCAGGCTCCTGAAGGAGCAATTCGGTGTGGAATGGGTAGATTTTAATCTCAAACTCATGGGAAAAAATCGAATTTACGCTTATAGAAGTTGTTTCGAGGATTTAGAAGAGTATCATTCGGGCGTTTACTTCGGTAAACTTGAGGGGGATGGGATCCGCCTATCGATCGAGGGTTGCTATCTCTTGAGAGACCAGATAAAAAAGAACGTAATCGAAGTTGACTATAACGAGATGATAAAGTGGCTGAGCGGGGAGGATTTGAAAAGAAAAGCCAAGGGATACGTTATTCTAAAGTGGAGGGACTATCTCCTCGGGTGTGGGAAGGGTGTCGGAGATAGGATAATCAACTACGTTCCGAAGGAAAGAAGGTTAAGAAGACTTAATAAATCTGGAGCGAACTCAGAATCATGAAGGTTGCCGCTGTCCAGTGCAAGGTCGGTGTTAAAGAAGCTTTCAAAAGTGCGGAAAAACTCATATCGAAGGGAGATTGTGATCTTTATCTTCTCCCCGAATACTTCTCTTACAAGGTTAACGATACATCTCTCGAAACTTCTAAGGAAACTCTGAAATGGCTGGAAAATGTGAGCAAGGAGTTCTCGGTAATTGTAGCGGGAAACGTGATAAGAAAGGATGAACACTACTACAACAGCCTTTACATATTCAAAAACGGTGAACTATTGGGCTATCAGGATAAGATCCATCCAACGAGAACCGAGAGGAGTTTAGGGATAAGATGCGGATGTGAGATAAAGATTTTCGAAATTGATGGGGTGAAGATTGCCGCCCTCATCTGTGCAGACATCCTCTACCCAGAGCTTTCGAGAATTCCAGCACTAAAGGGTGCTGAGATTGTTTTGAACCCCGTTGTGTCTTTTAAACACTCCGCTCTTCCCGCAAAGGAGTTCAGATACTGCCTATACTTCGCAAGGTGCTTCGACAACGCTTACGCCGTAGTTAAGGCGGGAGGTGTCGGCTACACGTTCACGGGAGAGGAGTGCGTTGGAAGAAGTCTTATAGCTACCCACAGGGGAATTCCAGCAAGATACAGGGATGAAAATGCGGAGGAGCTAATTCAAGCCGAGATAAATTTGGAAGATATAAGGGAATACAAAACGATCAACTACTCTCTCCACGACAGGAATACAAGAGCTCTAACAGAGCTCCTAAACGGAGGAATGGAATGTTAAGGCTTGCGTTTAAGCACGCTTATTTCGGATGGAACTTTCACGGAAATCAGTATCAGCCGGATTTGAGGACGGTGGATGGGGAGATATTTAAGGCGCTTAAGAAGATGGGAATAGATCCAAAGGAGAGCAAATACAAGATCGCCGGTAGGACTGATGCGGGAGTAAGTGCCTTAGGGAACGTCTTTTCCCTGAATCTTAGAGAATTCGATGAGTGGTTTCTGATCGTTCTAAACAAAAATCTCCCCAATGACATCACGGTATGGGGATACAAAGAGGTCGATGAAGATTTTAACCCAAGAAAGAGAGCCAAATCAAGGATATACATATACGCAATGCCAGATCTCGGTTACGACATTGAAAAGATGAGAAAAGCCGCTAAAAAGCTCGTAGGAGAGCACGATTTCAGTAGCTTCGCGAAGTCCTGTAAGCCGTGCATCAGGGAGATATATCGCTCGGAAATCTTCAAAAAAAACGGATTGATCTTTTACGAAGTGGAGGGGAACGCATTCGCTTGGAACATGGTGAGGAAAATCGTGACTGCTCTGAAGATTGTCGGGAAAACGGGAGACGAAACCCTGATTGATAGATTACTCGAAGGGGAGAAGATTTCGCTTACCCCCGCCCCACCGTTCGGTTTGATTCTCAAGGATGTAAAATACGATTTCGATTTCGAGGTTGAGAAAAAATCTTACAATCTATTGAAAAAGAGGTTGGAAGAGAATTTCATCAAATTCTCCCAGCTTTATGGGATTTTGTATTCTCTAAGAAATCTTTTACTTTCTCTCTGACTTTTACGACATCTCCGATGACGATTACTGCGGGAGCTTTAACACCCTCTTTCTTTGCAACATCAACAACGTTTTCTAAATCGGAGATAACAACTCTCTGCTGTGGAGTGCAACCCCTTTCGATTATTGCAACTGGCGTTTTAGGATTTTTGCCGTTCTCCAAGAGCTTTTTAACGATGTTCTCCAAATTCGAAACACCCATCAAAATTACGATTGTTGCGTTTAACTTTGCTAAGGCTTTCCAATTCAGCCTTTCCCTCCACTCCCTTCCAGTTATGAAAACAACTGCGGGATCAAATTCCCTGTGAGTTATGGGGATTCCAGCATAGGCAGGAACCGCTATCGCCGAAGTTATACCCAGAATTACTTCAAAGGGTATTCCATGCTTAGCTAAGTATTCAGCCTCCTCTCCACCTCTTCCAAAAACGAATGGGTCTCCTCCCTTTAATCTTACAACAACCTTTCCTTCTTTTGCAAGCTTAACCATAAGCTCGTTTATTTCATCCTGCCCCATTTTGTGCTTTCCAGCCCTCTTTCCAACATCAATAAGCTCGGCTTTGGTTGATCTCAGAAGTTCTTTAATACCATCTCCGATAAGCTCATCATGCAGAATCACGTCGGCTTCCCTCAAAACTTTCAAAGCCTTCACAGTTAAAAGGTCTGGGTCTCCTGGACCAGCACCAACGATGTAAACCTTACCAGTCATACCCCTCACATCAAATTATATTGTTTGACGAAATCTTCAGGAGTATAGGCTCTTTCTGTCCACTTAAAGTCGTTTACGTTGTAAGTCAGGAGATGACAATTTCTATTTACTACAGTAGCTCCTATGAAGTAATCTCTTATTCTACTTTTACTTCTACAGAGTTTAGATGCCAACTCGACATCGTTTTTTGTGAGTGGAACAATATCGAGCTCAAACTCCCTGATTACATTCCAATATTTCTCAACATTTCCACCATAAATCTCGAAACCCCATAAAATTTCAAAGTGAACTATGCATGAAATCTTAAAGTTCCAACCACCTTCCTTAATTCTAACCAAGCATTCAATCGTATCTTCATAGCCTTCTTCTTTATTGAAGATTTTAATAAAGACATTGGTATCTATAAAAACGTCAGGCATGAAAGCTTTCACCTATTGCTCTCTGAATTTCCTCAAGTTTCTTTTTATCCATTCTTAACGCTCCGACAGCATCTTCAAGCACTCTTAAGTAGTTCTTTCTTCTTTCGAGTTTTCTAATTACGAACTCTCCCCTTTCGTTCCTAATGAATTCTACCTCATCGCCAACCTTGATACCTAATTCTTCCCTAATCTCCTTTGGTATTGTAATCTGATACTTTTTATTTACCCTAACCATTGAACCACCTTTGCGATAGAACTTATCAACTTTTCTCACATTGGCAAATTTCCCTGAAGTTAGTCAGAATTATCCAACAACCTTGGGTGTATATGTCAGCACGATAGTCTTTTTTAGGCTGAAGTCCTACTAATGATCCAGCTTCTTCTATTATTTTAACCCAGCCATACGTTTGTTTTTTTCCACCTCTCTTAATTTTAAATCCATGTTGAACTCCTAACTCTCTACATTTTTTATCCTGTCTGTTTA
Organism: uncultured Archaeoglobaceae archaeon; assembly: GCA_965561205.1. GTDB lineage: Archaea > Halobacteriota > Archaeoglobi > Archaeoglobales > Archaeoglobaceae > Geoglobus. Next base: position 18,365 of record CBEWZU010000009.1, read on the forward strand.
TTATATCCTTCGAGTAGTTCTTCGGTGGATTACACAATGAGATTATTATTTCACTGTTTCGAATGTAGATTCTTACACAAGCATCAAAATCCCCCTTTTTATTTAGTTTTACGTTAAGTTCATCTAAAACCACTTGCGGTATTCGAACACCCCATGCATCGTCATTACGTGGTGGAGACCACACTAATACTGTTGTACCAAAATGTATCCGTTCTCCTTCTGGTTGGCACATCATATTCCACACCTCCTTCGTCAATGATATCTTGTCAATAATATATTGTTATACTCGTACTTAAAAACCTTTTCATCCTTGAAACCCTTTAAGTTATTTAGTAAGACTTAAATCCTAAAAAATCAAAATTATTTGAGGTGGGATTATGAAGTTAGAGTTGAATGCAAAGGTCGTGGAAGTATATAAGTTACAGTCAGCGAGACGAGTGAAAATTTCCTTAGAGATTTGCGAAAAACTTGGATGGAAAGAAGGAGATCGCATCGTAGAGCTTGTAGATGAAGAAAAAAAGGCTGTGATTCTGATAAAACGTGAAGACTACGAAAAGTTAATTGGAGGTGGGCAATAGATGTGCTTGAATTTAGTTTTGCTGGCTTTGAGAGATTGGAAATTATACAAATTTAAAGGCACAATCAAACACTTAATAGATGATGTTAGAAATGAGCTTAATGGTCAAAATGTAGCCATTTTTTGTGAAACTCGTAAAAGAGACTATGTATCCGCATATATAAGATACCAAAATTCGAGAAACTTCAATAAGATTCGAAAAATTGCTGACGGTATTGTATACTGTACTGTTTAGATGATCAAATAATCATTGATCTAAAGAGCATAAGAATTCATGTCTATCAAGATTAACGAAGTTTGGATTGAAAAAAAGAGTAACTTCCTTGTCGTAAATGTAACAGCCCAAAAATATTTAAAAAGTATTAAATCCGAGTTCGCTCTTCAAATTCTTAGCTATCTCTTTAGCCTCTTCAACAGCATTTGTCTTACTCATCTCTTCGTCAACTCTGAGCTCCTTTCCATCTCTTATTATCTGAACAATCAACCTCACCCTGCCCTTGCATTCAGCATAGATCCCGACTGGAATCGCACATCCTATGCCGAGTTCTTTCATAACAGCCCTCTCAACTTCGGCTTCTATCCAAGTATCCTTGTGGTTTATAAAGCTAACGAGCTCCTCCTCTTTTTTTCTCGTCTGCACCGCGATAATCCCCTGATTTGCAGGAGGAACGAATTTCTCAATCGGTAACCTATGATATTTCGCATCCAAACCTAATCTGATTAATCCGGCTTCGGCCAATACAATCGCATCGTATAATCCATCACGGAGTTTTCTCAGCCGAGTGTCGATATTCCCCCTTATGTTTTCAAACTTCAAATCGGGTCTGTAAAGGCTCAGCTGGGCTCTTCTTCTTAAGCTTGAAGTGCCTATTACCGCATTGGGCTTTATATCATCAAGTGTAGAGCCATCTCTCGCAATGAATGCATCGTTGGGAGAATCCCTTTTCAAAACTGCGGCTACTGTCACTCCTTCAAGCATCTTGCTGGGAATGTCCTTATAGCTGTGAACTGCTACATCTATCTCCCTTTTCAATAAAGCGTGCTCAAGCGTCCTCACGAATGCTCCAGAGCCTTTGAACTCGTATAACGGCTTGTCCTTCATTATATCTCCGGTGCTTTTTATTATCCTGATTTCCACGTCATATCCATTCTCTTTGAGCTTTTCGACTACCTTTGCAGTTTGGGCTAATGCAAGCTTGCTTCCCCTCGTTCCGACTACAATTCTTTCAGGCATTTTTCAAAAGCCTCCACCGTTTTTCTTATATCCTCATCGCTGTGAGCTGTGCTGACGAAACAAACCTCGTATTGAGAAGGTGGAATGAAAACGCCCTGCTCAAGAAGTTTCCAGTAGAGCCTGAGATATCTCTCTCTATCGAGCTTCATCGCATCCTCGTAATTTGACGGCTTCTCCCCAAAGTATACGCAAAATATCGAGGCGATACAATCGACATCGCCCTTACCTTTTATGGAGTCCTTAATGCTCTCTACGATCTCTTTTGTCTTTTTTTCAAGCTCCTTGTAGGGATTCAACTCCATGAGTATTTTCACGGTCGTAAAACCCGCCGTGAGCGTTATCGGATTTCCGCTGAATGTTCCCGCCTGATAAACGTTCCCCGAAGGTGCTAAATTTTCCATGATCTCTCTTCGACCACCAACGATGCCGATGGGAAATCCACCGCCCGCAATCTTCCCGAGCGTTGTGAGATCTGGCTTCACACCGTAATATTGTTGGGCACCTCCCAACGACAAGCGAAATCCCGTTATGACTTCGTCGAAGATTAAGAGAACGTCGTTTTCCTGTGTGATCTTGCGAACCTCCCTGAGATAACCCTTCTCAGGTAGGATTAGGGAGGAATTCCCCATGACTGGCTCAAGGATGAATGCGGCTACATCATCGTTTCTCTCAAGCAAATCGCTTAGGGCTTCCGTGTTATTGAAGGGGACTTGGAGTGTGTTCTTAACGAAATCCTTTGGGACTCCAGCGGAGCTTGGTGTGCCGAACGCTCCGCTTCCCGCCTTGACGAGGACGGCATCGTGGGCACCGTGAAAGCTCCCCTCCACTTTTACGATTTTATCCTTTCCCGTGAACCCCCTCGCAAGCCTTAGGGCGGTCATGGTCGCCTCGCATCCCGTGTTCGTGAACCTTACCATTTCAATGGATGGATATAGCTTTGTCAGAAGTTGGGCATATTCGATTTCAAGCTCTATCGGAGTTCCGTAAATCCATCCCCTTTCGAGTTGTTCCTTGACTGCTTCTTTCACCTTCTCATCGCAGTGTCCCAAGATCAGGGGACCGTAAGCCATGCAGTAGTCTATGAACTCGTTTCCGTCAACATCGTATATTTTTGATCCCTTTGCTCTCGCTGTGTAAAACGGATAGGGTTTTACCGCCCTGACGGGAGAGCTAACGCCTGAAGGCATTAAATTAACAGCCTTTTCGTAAAGATTCTTGGATTTCTCCAGCATAGATTATTTAACGCCCTCCGGTTTTAAAACTGTATGCTCCTTATCCTGATCCTGACCGGTAGATGTCAACTCAATTGCAGATACTGCGGCGGGAGCATTGACGAAAGCATAATGCCACCGGAAATCAGCTACGACATGAAAGAGCTTGTAGATTTTATCAATTCGCTGAAAAGGGTGTCGATAGCCTTTTACGGTGGAGAACCCCTTCTTAGGATGGATTTAATAAAGAAGATTATGGACGAAGTGGATGCGGAGCACTTCATCCTCCAGACAAATGGACTAATGTTGAGCAAACTCGAAAGGGAATACATCCAAAAATTCTCGACAATCCTTGTATCAATTGACGGAAGAAAGAGCGTTACCGAATATTACAGGGGCAAAATCTACGATAGGGTTTTGGAAGAGGTAAAAAGGATAAGGGGTTTCTACAAAAACGAGCTTATCGCAAGAATGGTCGCCTCATTAAAAACAGACATCTATGAAGATGTCGTGCACATCTTGAATCTCGGTTTATTCACTCACGTCCACTGGCAGATCAACGCAGTCTGGAACCCCTATTCCTCTGAATTCCTTATATGGCTTGAGAGATACAAAAAAGGCATCACCAAGCTTGCAGCCCTCTTCAACAAAGAGCTGAAAAAAGGGAGAATCCTTGGGATCGTGCCATTCCTCGGAGTTTTAAAGGCGATGATATTTGAGGAGAATCCAAAGCCTCCGTGTGGCTCTGGAACGGAAAGCTTTGCGATAACAACCGATGGAAAGATCATAGCATGCCCAATAGCTGCAGAATTCGACTGGAATATTGTGGGAGATTTACAGAGTGGGATAAGGCGGGAAATCGATATCAAGTCCCCGTGTCCCGAATGCGATTGCTTTAAAATCTGCGGGGGAAGATGTCTTTTCACAAATCGGGAAAGGCTTTGGGATGAAGAGGGATTCAAAATGCTTTGCAATGCCACAATCCATCTAATAAGGGAGATGGAGAAAACAAGAGAGATCGCAACGAATTTAAGCGAAAAAGGTGTGTTGAACTTGAACAGGCTCTACTATCCGAAATTCAACAACACAACTGAGATCATCCCATAGGTTTTTTAAATCGAGTTGATAAACGGCATCCATGCTCTTTGAAGAGTTCGCCCTGTGGGTGGGTATCACCTTAGCATCTGTGTGCTTAGTCCTCACCTTCGCAAGAATATACGGAAAGGAGATAGCCATAGGAATCTACGCCGTCCTGACAGTGGTAGCCAACATAATCGCCGTCAAATTGATATCCGTCGATGGGATCACAGCCCCCGCCGCGGTGATCGTGTACTCGGTGACGTTTCTGATAACCGACTTCATAAGCGAAATTTACGGAAAGGAAGCCGCAAAGAAGGCGGTCATAACCGGGTTGGTTGCGAACATCATAGCTGTCCTTTCCATAGTCATTGCGGTCAAAATGACCCCCGCATCGTTCCTCTCAAAGGAGGTTGTTGAATCCTTTAACACCGTGTTCACATACACTCCAAGGATCGTAGCGGCATCGCTGATAGCCTTTATAATTAGTCAGACTCACGACGTTTACGCTTATCACTTCCTGCGAAGGATCTCAAAGGGTAAGTATATGTGGCTCAGAAATAACGCTTCCACATCCATCTCCCAGCTAATCGACACGACCGTCTTCATAACAATAGCCTTCTACGGTGTTGCCCCCCTCCTACCCCTAATCGTGGGACAATACATTCTGAAACTGCTCATAGCACTGTTTGATACGCCCTTCCTTTACATCTCAGTGAAAGCCTTCAGAAAATTAGAGTCTGATGTCAATATCGTCCAAGGTTAGAGGGGTCACCCCCATCTCTTTAATCTCTTCAATCAGTCTTCTGTCAGCTTTTCCGTGATAGAAAAGAACGTAATCTGGATCGCAGTGGGAGATCATTTCTATTATCCCCCTGTAATCGATGTGGTCGCTTAGAATGATTCGATTTCTGTAAAACCTCTGTGCAGATAGGATAAATCCGTTTCTGACTTCTTTTGTCGGCAACAGCCTCGCATCACCCTCTTGGAAGTCTATATCCAACGCCCTGCATATCCTTTCGATTTTTTCGGTTGTTCTAAATCCGATGTCGTTTTCGTTAAGAAGCTCGGCAACCCTCTGAGCTTTTCCTATGGGGTAAGCTCCAAGCTCCCATCCATCTTTTGCGGCTTTAATAACCCTATCAACTTCATCTTCAAAAACGTGAATGGGGTGACCGTATGTCGCCTCGGTTATCAGGAGATCGCATTTTGGGAGCGAAGAGAAATCCTTAACATCTCCAGTGATTAGAACACCATTAAAGTAAAAGGCTGTTGAACCGTGCATGTGTTTTGTCTCGAACGTTTTTATCTTCAATCCTCCAACCTTTATTGTTTCCCCCACATCAAATGTGATACCCTTAAATCTCTCCCCGCTAACCGCTTCTAATATAAGTGCGGTCTCCTTAGATGCAACCGCTTTCCGATTCTTCATATTTTTCAGACCGTGATGGTCGGTGTGAGCATGGGTGATCAGGTTGAATCCCCTTCCCGGCGAACTGTCGATGTGGAAATCAACTCCGTTAATCCTCAGAGAGAAGTGCGGGCGAAATCCTTTTCCGAATCTCCTTCTGTAAATCAAGATCTCGAATCTCTCCAAAATTTCGAGCATTGTGATATTTTCTGGGTAAATTATTTAGATTTTTTGAATGTTACGGCTATTCCCAAGAGTATAACGAGCATGTATAGGTAGGCAACCGGCTGGAGAGTCTGGTTGAGAACTATGGAAGCGAGGAGGGTGGCTCCCACGGCTTCTCCTATAACGCTTGCTGTAACCGGGATCACCTCCATATGTCTCAGGATGTAATTCAATAACGTATGTCCGATTAGCATTGGAATTAGAGCCATCAGAAACAGAAAGATCCATGTGCTGATTGGATATCCGATAAGGGGTTGGGAGGTTATTAAACACGCGAGCAGAGAGAAGAATGCCGCTGAGAGGTATGTTAAAAGAATGTAGGATGGAAAGCTGATATCCCTCGCAAATCTTGCTGAGGCAAAGTAGTATCCTCCAGCAACAGCACCCGCGAGGGATAGCAGGATCCCGTAAACGTCTGTGCTCGGATCTGCACCGCTTAAGAAGTAAACGCCCACCATCGCAACGATCACCCCGAGAATTTGATTCGGCTTGGGTTTCTCACCCCAAAGGTAGGCAAAGAGACCCGAGAATAGGGAGTGGGTGCAGACAATTGTTGTGCTTACGGCAATAGATGCGTGGAACAAAGATTCAATCCAGAGGGAAAAGTGAAGGGAAAGGGCGAGACCTGCAAGAATCGGGATTTTTGATAGATGGAGTTTTTTTGGACGATATATTAAAAGGAGAAAGGGGATTGACAAGGTTAGCCTCCAAAATGCGGCGACAACTCCCGGTGCATTCGCAAGGAAGGCGAATATGGCTGCCGAAGATACTGCAAGAACTGCGACAGATAGTAAAGCTATGTAGATCATACTTTTCCTCTCAATTTAACGTGTTTTCCCACCATCCTTTACAGCGTAGATCATCTCATCCCCCAATCATGAGTTGGACTGTTTATTATGATGATAATCTTTCCCATCTACCCTTTTAAGTTTATCAAGGTTCAGCGATTTGTAATCAGTAATATACGTTTCTATTTCAAACTGTGCCGAAGTTTACACTGCCTGCCCAAACCCTTGAAGGAAAATTATATATACTCTCAACCTAAGCTTAAGCCAATGCAAAGATTTGCTGAGCCAAAATCCTTGGATCTTTTTTTGGTAATAGTATGCTAAATTATTCTGAGGTAGGTGGTTTTATGAGGGTGGCTGATGCTATTGTCAAGGCTTTGGAGTGTGAAGGTGTGAAGCATATTTTCGGAATACCCGGCGGAGCGATATTGGAAGTCTACGACGCGCTCTATGATTCAAACATAACCCACATCCTAACGAGGCACGAACAGGCCGCTGTCCACGCCGCAGACGGATACGCGAGAGCCACGGGAAGGACTGGTGTCGCCTTTGCGACATCGGGACCGGGGGCGACTAACACCGTGACGGGGATTGCGAATGCGTATATGGATTCCTCACCCATCGTTGTTATGACGGGACAGGTTCCCCGAAACATGATTGGTAACGATGCGTTTCAGGAAGCTGACATCACGGGGATAACGATGCCGATAACAAAGCACAACTATCTCGTTACGGATGAAAGGGAGGTTCTAAAAATAATCAAAGAAGCCTTTTATATCGCATCAACGGGAAGACCGGGGCCTGTTCTAATCGATCTACCGAAGGATGTTACCTTAGCAGATATAGAATTCGATTATCCTGAAAAAGTTGATCTCCCCGGATACAAACCGAAATATTCGGGGCATCCGAGACAGATTAAGAGGGCGGCTGAGCTTATAATGAAAGCCGAGAGGCCAATCATTCTTGCCGGCGGTGGCGTCATAATCTCGAACGCGAGTGAAGAGCTAACAAAGCTTGCCGAAACGATTCCAGCATACGTCGTCACTTCGCTAATGGGTAAGGGGGCGATTCCCGAGACGCATCCTCTCAGCTTGGGGTTCATCGGAATGCACGGTTCAAAATACGCGAACTACGCAGTTCAGGAGAGCGACCTGATAATCGCTGTCGGTATTCGCTTCTCCGACAGGACTACTGGCAAGGTCTCGGATTTCGCTCCAAATGCGAAGATAATCCATATTGATATCGATCCCGCTGAAATAGGGAAGAATATCGAGGTCGATGTCCCGATTGTCGGGGATGCAAAGCTCGTTTTAAGGGAAATCCTAAAGCACATAAACTACAGAAGGAGGAAGGAATGGGAGGAAAAAGTCGAGGGATGGAGGAGAGCTTACCCGCTGAAGTATAAAAACGATGGAAAATTAAAGCCCCAATTCGTTATAGAAAAGATATACGAATTGGCGCCCGACGCAATCGTCACAACTGAAGTTGGTCAGAACCAGATGTGGGCCGCTCAGTTCTTTAAGGTGAAATACCCGAGACAGTTTATATCCTCAGGTGGTCTAGGCACAATGGGCTTCGGATTTCCAGCGGCAATAGGTGCCAAGGTCGCCTTTCCAGATAGGCAAGTCGTTGACATAGCCGGAGACGGCAGCTTCTTCATGAACATTCAGGAGCTCGCCACATGCGTTACTTACGGGATTAAGGTCAAGGTTGCCGTCCTCAACAACGGATACCTTGGAATGGTCAGGCAGTGGCAGGAGCTATTCTACGATGAGAGATACTCCGCCACCTGTTTGGCATGCAAAGAACTCAGCATAAAGGAAATTGCTGAAGGATTTGGTGCCGTTGGGATGACTGTGGAAAAAAGCAGTGAGGTTGAGGATGCTCTAAGGGAGGCTTTTGAAATCGATGCACCTGTGGTCATCGACTTCCGTGTCGATACCCTCGAAAAGGTTTATCCAATGGTGCCGCCCGGTGCCGCCCTTCACGAGATTATAGACGAGGAGGTGTGATTATGAGGAGAACTATCGCTGCTCTGGTTGAGAACAAACCGGGAGTTCTTGCGAGGGTTGCGGGACTTTTCAGGAGAAGGGGATTCAACATCGAAAGCCTTGCAGTTGGTGTCACCGAAAGAGACGACATTTCAAGGATGACCATAGTCGTCAGCGGTGACGATAAGATGATAGAGCAAGTTGCAAAACAGCTAAACAAACTGATAGATGTTTTAAAAGTTAGCGATCTCTCAGAGAACTCTGTCGAAAGGGAGCTCGCCCTTATAAAGGTTACAGCAACCCCTCAGACGAGGGGTGAGATTATCGAGATCGCAAATATATTCAGGGGTAGGATTGTGGATGTCGCCCGAGATTCTCTGATTATCGAAATAACTGGGGACGAGGATAAGATAAACGCTTTTATAAATCTGATGAGACAGTTCGGGATTAAGGAGGTTTCGAGGACGGGGAAAATAGCCATGCAGAGGGGTAGCAAATCCATAGAATGATCGAGTTTAACCCTTTTTTTAAAAAATATCGAGCTGGATTAAAGAGGGTTGCCGTTGTTTATCCCAACAGATATATTGGGGGTATCACCAACTTAGGATTACAGCGAATATATTACGAGATTAACAGAAGCGAGGATTTTGTGGCGGAACGCTTCTACATGGATGTTTCAAGAGGTCTCAGGAGCGTTGAGTTTGGAACACCGCTGAATTATTTTGATATTGCTCTAATCTCAATTCAATACGAAGAGGATTACTTTAACGCCCTTAAGATTTTGAGGGAAAGCAAATTTTCCGGTAGAGTCGTGGTTGGGGGACCTTGCGTCACTGAGAACCCCTTCTCATTTTACGACTTTTTTGATAGATTTTTCTTGGGAGAAGCTGAGAACGTTGTCATAGATATCGTTGAAGATATTAGCGTTAATGGATTGATGCCCTTCTCAAAAAAAAGGAGAGTGGCTGAACTCGATAATGAAATGAAAATGCAGATAATATCAACCAACGCCTACGGCAAATCAATCCTTATAGAGATCGGAAGGGGATGTTACAGAGGCTGTCGCTTTTGCATCGTTCGGCAGATATACAAACCCACAAGATGGAGAAAGAAAGAAGATGTAATCGAAATTGCAGAGGCGAACAGAAAAATCACAAAAAAAGTAGCTCTGATAGCTCCGTCACCGACCGATCACCCTCAGTTCAAAGAGATAGTTTCAGAACTTATCGAGATGGGGTTCGAGGTTTCCCCCTCCTCTATAAGGGCTGACAGATTCGATGAGGAGATGGCTGATCTACTCCCTACGAGAACTCTGACAATAGCTCCAGAAGCTGGAAGCGAGGGATTACGGGAAATTTTGAATAAGGGAATTGATGAGGAGGATGTCCTAAACGCTGTCAAGATATCAAAGGCTGAAAAGATCAAGCTGTATTTCATGTTCGGATTACCGTTTGAGAAAAAAGAAGACCTCGATGGAATAATCAAACTTGTAGAAAAAGTAAAATCCATGGGGAAAAAAGTAAGCGTTTCCCTTAATCCCTTGGTTCCAAAGCCCCATACTCCATTCCAGTGGCTCCCTTTCGGAGGAAATCCTAAAAAAAGCGTTAAAGAAAATATCGAGGAACTTAAGTGGAAGCGGGATTATTTGATCAGCCGTTTGAGGAAGATATGTGAGGTAAACACTGACAGAATAGATGACTTCGCAATTCAAACGATCATTTCAAGGGGAGTCAGATTAAAACTCTTGAGAAAGATAAGCCTCAACAAGATTCTGAAATCGGATTTTTCAAGATTTCTAGGAAGGATAGATCTGGATGCCCCGCTTCCTTGGGATGAAATCGAGATGGGTTATAAGAAGGAAAAACTTAAGAGAGAATTCGAGAAGATATTTTAAATGGAAGCGAAAGCCTACAGGCGGGTCAGAGGAGTAATCACCTGTCAGTTGTGCTGGCATTTCTGCAAGATTGAGGAAGAAGGAAAATGCGGTGCCCGTTTTGTAAGAAACGGGAAATTGTTTACGAGAACCTACGGAAATCTCAGTGCAATAGAGAGCAGACCTATGGAGATTAAACCTTTCTTTCATTTCCTTCCGGGGAAAAATGCGACAACGTTTTCCACGTATTCGTGCAATCTCAACTGTCCATGGTGTCAGAACTGGCACATATCAAAGGCGAAGCCACCTTCTGGCTACAATCCGATAAAGCCTGAAGAAATCGTAGAAATCGCCATCTCTCAGGGAGATTCAGCCACGTGTGCAAGTTTCAACGAGCCCACACTCCTGTTCGAGTTTCTTTTAGATCTTTTCCCGCTCGCAAAGAAAAGAGGAATATATAACACCATGGTCTCCAACGGCTACCTGACTCCGCTCGCTTTAAAGATGCTGAGAGATGCGGGTCTCGATGCGATTAATATCGATGTAAAGGGTGACGAATCTGTTTATGAGAAATATTGCGGTGGGAAAGCTGAATTCGTTTGGAGAACTGCTGAAAAGGCAAAGAAAATGGGAATTCATGTTGAGATCGTCTGTTTGCTTATAACGGATTTAAATGACGATGAGGACACGGTAAGATGGATCGTGGAGAACCATCTCAGAAGATTGGGATCTGAAGTTCCCCTCCACTTTACGAGGTATTTTCCCGCATATCTTTTTGATAAGCCTCCCACACCGGTGGAGAGGCTTGAAAGAGCCATTGAAATCGCAAAGAGGGAGGGTGTTGAATTCGTTTACATCGGGAACGTTCCATTTCACAGATACGAGAATACTTACTGTCCGAATTGCGGGGAGTTGCTGATAAACCGCCATTCATACAGAGTTTTGAACAATTGGATTAAGGATGGAAAGTGTTGGAAATGCGGAAGGGAGATTTACGGTTTGTTTGATTGATTATTTAGCTTAAAGTTTTAAAGATGAAAGTGATAAAAGACGAAGACATGCTTAACCCTTCAAAAGTATTTTTATTTTGTTTTTTATATTTTAAACCGATTCATTGCACCGATCTTGGACAAAATAGCAATTGTTAAATATTTTCAAGATTAATTATCATAAAAAATAGCGGTGACGCGTATGATCGAGGTTGAAATTATTACCGGAAGAACGATAGACCAGGGAAAGACGGTTGAAGAGAAACTAACGGAAGAATACTTCAAAGCAGTAAGCTACTGCGAGCTTAACGAAGAAGACTTCAAAACCCTCGGACTGAGCGAAGGGGATAGAGTTAAGGTAAAAACGGAATTTGGAGAAGTTGTTGTCTTTGCAAAAATCGGAGATGTGCCAAAAGGCGTTGCCTTTATCCCCATGGGTCCCTATGCAAATCAGGTGATCGATCCGTCCACGGACGGAACGGGAATGCCCCAGTTTAAAGGAGTTAAGGGAACCGTAGAAAAAACTGATGAAAATGTTTTAAGCGTTAAAGAATTGTTAGGGGTGAAATAATGGAAGCCGTGTGCACATTCTGCGGAAATGTTTGTGACGATGTTGAGTTCGACGTAGAAAAACAAAAGGGAAAGAGATTCTGCCCATTGGGTCTTTCGAAATTCCAAAAGAAGGAGAGAATAAAGTCGCCGATGGTTGAAGGGAAGGAGGTCAGCTACGAGGAGGCGATAGAGAAGGCGGCCGAAATCCTCGTGAACGCTAAGAAACCCTTGCTTTACGGATGGGCTTCCACAGTCAACGAAGCCATAAGGCTCGGAGTCATCCTGACGGAGAAGGTCGGCGGAGTCTACGATCAGTGTGCAAGCGTCTGCCACGCACCCGGAACCCTCGCCACGATAGAGGAGGGATTACCCGGCGGGACTCTTGGGTCGGTGAAGAACAGAGCCGACATGGTTGTCTTCTGGGGAAGCAATCCGATGGAAGCCCATCCGAGGCATCCGACGAGATACAGCGTCCACGCCAAAGGTTACCTGATAAAGGACAGGAAGGACAGGAAAGTCGTTGTCGTGGATGTCAGAAGGACGAGAACTGCGAAATTGGCGGATAAATTCATCCAAGTAAAGCCCGGTTACGACTTCGCTGTGATCTCGGCGTTAAGAGCCCTCATCAAGGGCGAGGATATAGAAGCGGATGAAGTCGGTGGTGTTCCGAAAGATCAGCTCGTAGAGCTTGCCGATGATATGAAAAACGCAAAATACGGTGTGATATTCTACGGCTTGGGAGTCACACAGTCGAGGGGAAGGGACAGAACGATTGAAAACGCCGTAAAGCTGATCCAGCTTCTCAACAGAACAACAAGATGGATAATCTGGCCGATGAGAGGTCACTACAACGTCGTTGGCGCGGGCGAAGTCCCAGCATGGGAGGTCGGCTACCAATACGCAATCGATTTCAGCAGGGGATATCCGAGATTCTCTCCAGCTGAGTTCTCCGCTGTGGAAATGCTTCTCAGGAGAGATTGCGATGCTATGATGGTTGTAGCAAGCGATCCAGCCGCCCACTTCCCGAGAAAGGCGGTGGAGCACATGAAAAACATTCCGGTGATACAGATCGATCCCTTCCCGAACATGACGACGCTCCTATCGAACGTCGTGATTCCGTCCGCGGTTGCGGGAATCGAAGCGGAGGGAACAGCATACAGGATGGATGCGATTCCGCTTAGGGTCAGGAAGCTTGTGGATTCGGAATTCTGGAGCGATGAGAAGATTCTTGAGGAGTTGTTGAAGAAGGTTGAGGAGCTTAAGGGGTGATCTTATGCATCACATGCTTTGGATAAAGAATGGAATTGTTATCGATCCTAAGAACAAGATTAACGGAGAGAAGATGGATATTTTCGTTAAAGATGGAAAGATAGTCGAGGAGAGCGAAATCAATAAGGATGAATGCAAGGTCATCGATGCATCAAACAAGCTCGTGGTTGCGGGCGGCGTCGACATGCACGCCCACATAGCGGGGAGCAAGATCAACACCGGAAGGACGATGAGACCAGAGGAGATGAGGGTCGTTAGGCAGACCGCAAACAAGTTAAGGGCGACTGTCGGTAGAGTGCTGTTGACATCCCCAGCCATTGGATACGAATACGCGAGGATGGGTTACACAACAGTCGTAGAGGCGGCTGACCCGCCGATCGGAAGTCTCCATACCCACGAAGAGCTTGATGCCATCCCGATCATCGATAAGGCTGCTCTCCCCGTTTTTGGAAACTGGCATCCGGTTCTGAAATTTGTAGCCGAAAAGGATCTCGAAAAGCTTAAAGCCTTTATCGCATGGGCTTTGGAGAGAACAAAAGGCTTCGGTGTCAAGGTCGTCAATCCCGGCGGTGTCGAGGCTTGGATGTATGGAAAGAACTGCAGGAATTTGGACGACGAAGTCCCGGGATTCGGGATCACTCCGAGGGAGATACTAACCTCCTTGATAAGGGCTAACGAGGAGCTTAACCTCCCCCACAGCGTCCATCTCCACTGCAACAATTTGGGGAATCCCGGCAACTATCAGACGACTGTGGAGTCGATAAGGGTTGCAAACGGGTTTAAGAACGATAAGAGGCAGGTTCTCCACGTAACCCACGTCCAGTTCAACGCATACGGAGGTAGCTCTTGGAGGGATGTCTGTAGCGGTGTCGAGGATATCGCCAAGACCGTTAATTCGATGGACAACGTGACGATAGATATGGGTGCCGCCATATTCGGGCACGCAACTGCGATGACGGGGGATGCACCGTTCCAGTTCGTTCTCCACAGGCTCTTGGGAGCGAGATGGAGCAACAAGGACAGCGAGATAGAGGGAGGTGCTGGAATCGTCCCGTTGGTGTATCTGCCGAAGAATCCAGTTCACGCCCTCCAGTGGGCTATCGGCTTGGAGCTCGGATTAATGGTGGACAGCGATAAAGTCGTTGTGACAACTGATTACCCGAACGGTGGGCCGTTCACGGAGTATCCTTACGTGATGGCGATGCTGATGAGCAAAAAGATGAGGGAGAAGGAGCTTGAAAAAGTCCATCCCTTCGTCCAGAAGGCGGCGAACCTCCCCGCAATAGACACTGAAAGGACGCTCTACGAGATAATCCACATGACGAGGAGTCTTCCAGCGAGAATCCTCGGATTGGAGAACAAAGGACATCTCGGTGTCGGGGCAGACGCAGACATCGCAATTTACAACATAAACCCGAACGAAATCGATCCGTCCACACAATATGAAGTGATAAACAAAGAAATCAGGCGGGCGGCTTACACGATAAAGGCTGGAGACATCATCGTCGAGAACGGGGTGATACTCAAGGAAGCATGGGGCAGGACGTTCTGGATCGATGCAAGAAGCAAGGCAAGCCCTGAAATCATCGACGGCGACCTAAACGAGTTCTTCGATTACTACAGCATCGAGAGAAGGAATTACGGTGTTGAGGAAGAATGGATAAGAAATCCCGTGAGGTTAGAGGTGAGATGATGCTCATCTTAAAGCCGAAATTCGATTTCGAGGTGAGTGTTGAGGCTGAAATCACCCCAGATCTTGCAGAAAAGAGCTTGGATGAGATCAAGGAGTTCAAAGTGTGGTATGGAAAGGAGGTTAAGAAGCTCGAAGAATTATTCGAGATAACGAAAGAGGGTAATGAGAAAAAGATCGTCTTGGATGGCGATTTCTCCAAGGTGAAGTGGATCGGCCACGGGATGACGGACGGTGAGATCATCGTAAAAGGACGCGTAGGAGCGAACTGCGGAGCCTACATGAAAGGTGGCAGAATCATCATCGAAGGGGATGCGGACGATCTCCTCGGAATGGAGATGAAGGACGGGGAGATAACCGTAAAGGGCAACGCCAAAAATCTGATCGGGTGTCCTTACTACGGCGACGCTACGGGAATGCAGGGCGGCAAGATTGTGATCGAGGGGAATGCTGGAAACTACATCGGAGAGAAAATGTCTGGAGGCGTGATCGAGATAAAGGGGAACGCTGGAGACTTTGTGGGGACTGAGATGAAGGGAGGCGAAATAATCATCGAAGGAAACTGCGGCTTCGTGGGAGCGGACATGAAGAGCGGCGTTATCAAGGTAAAGGGAAAGTGCGATATCCTCCCGTCTTTTAAGAAAACCGAAGAGGGCTACATCGGTGACGTAAACGTTGGAGGAGAAGGAAAAATAGTTAAAATCTAATCTTTTCAATTATTTCTTTTGCCGTGGCAATCGACAAATGGCTTATAAAGTTTGGCAGGTAGTCCCTTAGCTTTTCGATGTCCACACCGATCTCGGGTAGTGTTGCCTGATTCTCTTTTATTTCCACTACGTTCACGTTTCTGCCTTTGCTCCACTCTTTCACCGCCATTTTTATTCCCTTGGATTCTCCGCTTCCGTAGAAGATGAGGGCGTTGTCTTTCCTTCGGGGTGGGTTCAGTCTTTCAAGAATGTTGAAGAGAACTTCCGGATGTTTCTCCCTAACTTTGCAAGAATTCAATCTCAACATGAATTTCGGCTCCGGTAAGAGCTTTGAGGTTAGCGGAGGGGATATCGCAAAAGCGAAATCAGATGAACTGCAGAGGCTGAGAAGACCTCCCAAAGAATGACCTATGGTATAAACTTTTTCGAACTCGTTGCGTAGCTCTTTAATCACACCTTCAACATCGTTCAAAACGTTCTCATCGAGCGGATTTTCGTTATCTCCATGACCTCTCAGATCGATGGCAATAGCATCAACACCTTTCTCAGCGACGTTATAAGAGAATCCAAGCCATTCATCCTTTGAGGAAGAATATCCATGAATTATTACAACTGCCTTATCGGTTTTCGCTTTAACGTGAAAAGAGGGGACACTCAAACCATCCAAGCTTTTGAATTCCCTTTTAACGACCTCCATGAATAAAAATAATGATAAAAAGTTAAAAAATTATTCGGTTTGTATCTGATAGCTCTGGAATAGGACTTCCGCGTTAAGCTTTCCGTGAACGTAAGTCTTCCCAGTGGATTTATCGTTCACGACGATCTGAGCTGGTGCAAACAGATTCGGATCGATCTTGTAGAAATCGTAGTTTGCAGCCTTAAATATCTCATAGAATGGCTTTCCATAATCTCTGCTTGTGTTACTCGGAACGTTCTTGAGTATTTCATCGTATTCCGTCACTGTCAGGTAAACGCTTCCGTAGTAGAGCATGCTGTCGTTCGTCGCACCCATCGCTTTGAGATCGTTCTCCAAAATCGGAGCGATCGGACATCTTCCGGCACCGTAGAGGATTTTCTTCGGATCGTATCCGATTTCAGACATCTTGTATATGGCTGTCTCCGTGATTCTTCCAGAAATCTGGACAGATCCAACAATGCTTGCCGTGGGAGCAACGACGGCGTAAACGTCTTCAGGATCGACATCACACTCCTTTGCGATGTATTCGATAACCTTCTCATCTGGAAGTTTGCTCGCTTCTAAAGCTATAACGGCGTAATCCGCATCATCTTCATATTCTATTAACTCGTAAGTCTTCTTGGGCTTTAACGCCAAAGCTCTTGCTGGCCCGCTTCCCATTGCAAAGTATTTATCTACACTTATCGCCCATCCAGCCTTCTGGCTACCCAAGCAGGCGATCGCTGGGTGATCCGTGTATTGCGTTATGAAAGCAAAGGGGATATCGTTTATGTAATCAACAACAATATCTACTTTAGCCAAGCCACCCATACAGATCTCCGTATACATAATTCCAGCGTTGTAGCTTCCCGGAACATTCACTCCGCAGTCTATCACGGTTGCACCGTTTTCAAGCTTTTTAGACTCAATTCTAAGCTCTTCTTCAAAATCTAGCATCTCTTCTACAACATCCAATGCCAATTCATTTACGCTTAGCAAATTCATCACCTCTTTTGATAATTGATATTATAATGTTTAAATTTTGTGATTTTGTTCAACATCATTCAAAAATTCAACGATCTTTTCTACAAGGATATCTAATGCCCCCGTATAGAAATGATCGGTTTCAAGTTCCACGACCTCTTTCGGAGGCGACAGCTTTTCGGCAATTTCTCTTGATTCTTCAGGGCCTACAAGCTCATCATAAATTCCATAAATCACGAGTTTTGGTTTTTTAGAGTCCTTAAGTTCTATTTCATTAATTTTCTTTAGAGGGGAGATAAGAATCACGGCATCCGCTTCATCCTCAACGTTACTTGCAACAACACTCCCAAAGGAGTAGCCGATGACAGCAACGAAGTCGTGTCTCTCCTTTAAATACCTCAGCATAATTCTTGTATCCTCCACTTCACCTGTTCCGCTCCTGAAAGGCTGTTTGTAGTCAAATCTCAGTGTGGAGTAGCTGATCTTGTGAAGACCCTCGCAAATCCTTTCGAGTCTTATGTCGAATCGGCTTCCCCCCATTAAAGGGTGCGGAGGACATAAGAGGGCGGATTTCTCCCCTTTGATGGTGTAGGTTCCCCTTATACCTCCAACAACGATCTCCATGACGAATAAACGCATTAAGCAAAAATATATTTATCGTTTAGATCACCAAAATCTGATGAAAGATATTGGTCTCAGGGTTGGTATCGAGATTCACCAGCAACTTGACACGAAACACAAACTATTTTGCAGATGTCCCACTATTTTAAGGGATGTGGAGGAATCGAATTTTGAATTCTTCAGATATCTAAGACTGAAGAGAAGCGAATTGGGGGAAGAGGATAGGGCGGCAAAGGAGGAAGTTCAGAGAAGTAAGAAGTTCATTTACAAATTCTACAATACAACGTGCTTGATCGAAGCCGATGAAGAACCTCCAACCGAGATAAACAGGGAAGCCTTGGAGATCGGAATTATGATAGCAAAAATGCTGAACATGGAGATCGTTGATGAGCTACATGTAATGAGGAAGATCGTGATCGACGGAAGCAACACCACTGGATTTCAAAGAACGGCTCTTTTAGCCTTTGATGGGTATTTGGAGGTTGATGGAAGACGAATCGGGATCGCAACACTCTGTATCGAGGAGGAGGCTGCAAGGAAGATCGAAGAGAGGACTGGGGAAGTCGTTTACTCCCTCGATAGGCTTGGCATCCCTTTGGTGGAGATAGGAACAAAACCGGATATAGACAGCCCAGAGCTCGCAAAAAAGGTCGCGAAAAAACTTGGAATGATACTTAGAAGCACTAACAGAGTTAAAAGGGGTTTGGGAACTATAAGGCAGGATGTAAACATCTCGATAAGGGATGGAGCGAGGGTCGAGATAAAGGGTGTTCAGGATGTGGACATTCTCGACAAAATAGTGGAATACGAGGTTTTAAGGCAATTAAATCTCCTTAAAATCAGAGATGAATTGAGGAGACGAAAAGCCCATGTGGATGAAAGAATTTACGATGTAAAAGATGTCTTCAAAAACACGAAATCGAAAATTCTGAAGAGAGCGAAATCTGTAATGGCCGTGAAACTCTGCGGCTTTTCTGGGCTTGTTGGTGCTGAGATCCAACCGAACAGGAGACTTGGAACGGAATTCGCCGACATCGCAAGGACATTCGGTCTCGGTGGCATCTTCCACACAGACGAGCTTCCCGCCTACGGAATAAGCGAGGAGGAAGTTACAGCTCTCAAAGAAAAAGTCGAAGCCTCGGACGAGGATTGTGTGGTCATAGCCGCCGGAGATAAAGAGAGAGTCAGAAACGCATTGACAAGAATCATTGAAAGGGCAAAATTCTGTCTCGTAGGAGTCCCAGAGGAAACGAGAAAAGCCAATGACGATGGGACTACTTCATACCTCCGACCGCTTCCGGGTGCGGCAAGAATGTATCCAGAGACAGATGTCCCACCCGTAAGGATAGACGAAAAAATGAAGGCAGTCGAAATCCCGGAGCTGATAGAGGACAGGGCGAAAAGATTTGTCAGAGATTACGGACTTTCTAAGGATATTGCGATGATAATGGCGGATCCGAAATTTGCAGGAATTTTCGAAAAATATGCGGGAGATGTTGAGCCAACTCTTGTCACGAGAGTCCTCCATCAAATTCCCGCACAGCTCAAAAAGGAGGGATACGAAGTCGAAAATCTGAGAGAGGAGGACTTTGTATTAGTTCTCGATTTGCTGAAGGAAAAGAAAATAGCAAAAGAGGGGGCTGAAGAAGCATTAAAAATCCTATGCAAGGAAAAAGTGAGCGGAGAGGAGATCGTGAAGCGATTGTCTCCATCGGAGGATCTCGACGGATATATAGCGAAGCTGATAGAAGAGAAGAAGAATCTCATTCTCGAAAAGGGAGAGCATTCATTCAAACCGCTAATGGGACTCGCTATGAAGGAGTTTCGCGGGAAGGTTGATGGAAAGATTGTAGCCGAAAAACTGAAAAAAGCTATAAAGGATGTCTTAAAAAATTAGCCACATTTTGTGAATCCGCAGAATCTGCACGTCGCACAACCTTCGCTGTATTCGAGGACGTTTCCACACTCTGGACACACGCCTCCGATCATTTTTGTTTTGGTTTTTTCCTCTTCTGCGGTCTCTTCGACAAATTCCGTTAACGGCTTTACACCCTTTACATCGAGTTTTATCTTCCTGTATTCTCCCTTTAAGTGCTTTTCCAAAGCCTTTGCAACACCATCGGCACAACTCGTGATGATCTCGCCGTTATCGAAGCCGATAGATGGGCATCTAATTCCCTTGAGCTGTTTTATCAAAGCTTCTGGATCTACCCAGCTCCTCAAAGCGATACTCAAAAGCCTGCCGATAGCTTCAGTCTGAGAGGCGGCACAACCCCCACTCTTTCCAAGCTGAACGAAAACCTCGGCGATGCCCTCATCATCCTCGTTTATCGTAACATATAGGGAGCCGCATCCAGTTTTCGTTTCTATGGTAACTCCCCTTGTTATCTTAGGGCGAGGTCTTGGTTTGTGATATCTCACCGGAGCTCTGACCTTCTCCCCCTCTTTCTTCTTTTCGGTCTTCTTTATCGCCAATACTTGCTCCTCACGACTTCCATCTCTGTAAACCGTGATCCCCTTACATTTAAGCTCGTATGCAAGGAGAAAAGCTTTTTCAACGTCAGCCTTAGTTGCGTGATTTGGAAGGTTAATTGTTTTGCTCACCGCATTGTCCGTCCATTTCTGGAAAGCCGCCTGCATTCTGACGTGCCATTCGGGGGCGATGTCCAACGCACACTTGAAAACCCTTCGAACATCACTTGGGATTTCCTCGATGCTCTGGATGGATCCCTCCTCAACGACTTTACTCAGGATTTCGTCTGTGAGTAGTCCGAGTTCTCTCAGCTTCCGCTCGAATATCGGATTTACCTCGAAAAATTCTTCCCCATCAAGGATGTTTTTCCTTTTATATGCCAAGGCGAAGACGGGTTCTATACCGCTACTGCACCCCGCTATGATGCTTATCGTGCCGGTGGGAGCTATCGTCGTTGTTGTGGCGTTTCTGATTTTTATCCCCTTCTTCTCCCAAACACTTCCCTTCCAAGCTGGGAAAACCCCCCTCTCCTCCGCGAGATTCTGGGAGGCTTTGTAGCTTTCTTCCTGAATAAATTTCATGACTTTTTCGGCGAGTTTGATCGCCTCCTCGCTGTCGTAGGGAATTTCAAGTTTGAAAAGGGCGTCAGCCCATCCCATCACACCCAATCCGATTTTCCTTGTTTTTTTGGTCATTTCCTCTATCTCCGGTATGGGGTATGCGTTGACATCTATGACATCGTCGAGAAATCTTGTTGCGATCCATACGGTTTCCCTCAGCCTATCCCAGTCGAAATCTCTCTTCTTTTCATCGACGAACTTCGCAAGGTTTATCGATCCGAGATTACAGGATTCGTATGGGAGTAGCGGTTGTTCACCGCACGGATTCGTCGACTCTATCTCGCCGAGGTGTGGCGTGGGATTGCGCCTGTTAACCTCATCGATAAAAATCATTCCCGGTTCTCCATTCCTCCAAGCTCCCTCAACTATGAGGTTGAAAATTTTCCTTGCCTTGACCTTTTTGACGACTTCGCCCGTTCTCGGGTTTATCAGTTCGTATTCGTTATCCCTTAACAGGGCTTCCATAAACCTGTTAGTAACAGCAACACTGATGTTGAAGTTCCTCAGCACACCTTCCTCCCACTTTGCCGTTATAAACTCCTCTATATCGGGATGGTGGACGTTGAGAACTCCCATGTTTGCGCCCCTTCTTTTGCCGCCCTGCTTTATCTGTTCGGTTGCTGCATCGAAAATCTTCATAAACGAAACGGGACCTGAAGCTACGCCCATTGTTGATCTTACGATGTCTCCTTTGGGCCTTAAACGAGAAAAGCTAAACCCAGTGCCTCCACCGCTTTTTTGTACCTTAGCCATGTCCCACAGAGCCTTAAAAATCCCGTCAATCGAATCATCGACGGGTATGACGAAGCACGCAGAAAGCTGTCCGAGAGGGGTCCCAGCGTTCATCAACGTCGGAGAGTTCGGCATGAACTCCTGCCTGTCCATTATGTCGTGAAACTTTTTCGCCCACTCCTTTACATTGCCTCCGTAGTTTTCCTCAGCCTGTGCCACAGCGTTTGCCACCCTCCAAAGCATCTTCTCAGGTGTCTCGATCGGTTCTCCCTTCTCGTTCTTGAGCAGATACCTCTTCTCTAAAACAACCTTTGCAGTTTCGCCCAATTCCATTCTCTCACCATATCAAATTGATTTGATATTTTATCAAGTATTTTTGTTAAAGTTGGGCTCGTGATATAACCCTTTTGCTTCTCATTAAATGTGTGAAAATTTTAAGTTTCTGCTTGCGAAATTTTAAGTCGTTTTTAGCTTTAAATAATTTTTATGAAAACCGAAATCATTATAATTTTGCTTCTGCTCACATTAGTCGTAGGTGTCGCAAAGGCGGACAACGGTGCGACGCCGTTGACTTCTTTTTTACTGTCTTTCGTCTGTGTTTTCTAATTGGAGTCGTTGCAATAATGGCGAGAACGGGAGGAGGGATTTTATTCACTTCCCTATTTTTGGGTTTTACGTCTATCCACCTGGATATAATTAGAGCGACCGGTCTGTTCATAGCGATTGTTAGAACGAGGATTGGGGCGAGGGTAGGCTCCTCCTTGGCTGTAAAGATGAAGGCTAAATATATCTGGTATGTCCTTATTTCTATTCTCCTATTCGCCGGAGTGAGGCTAATTTGGGTGGGAATATGGATGATTGTGTAAAACCCCACTCTCGAAGGAAAGATTTACGATGAGATTGGCAGCTGGATGACAATTGTAGGGATATTAACGGCACTTTTTGGTGTGATCGTCAGCATTATTTCGGGAGTTTCCGTTTTCAATTTACGATCTAACGGTTAAGGATCTGCTGAAGGGCTGTAATGAGAGCATGATCTGAATCAAAGACACGAAGTTCAGGAGGAAAGGGGTGTTACTTTATAAAAAGGGTTTATACACGATACTTTCCCTTTTGATATCCCCAATACTGATATACTGTGCTCTCTTAAGCATCTGATGAGAAGCATAAGCTTAAATAATCCTCCAACTAAGAAAACCCGTGTTCGGTATTTACGATCTCGGTGAACTCGAAATCAATGTAAATAACTCAAAGATCATTATCGAGCGAAAACCCCGCTACTTCATTTACAGAAGGGAACACAACGGAGAGGTCTTAGAAAAAAAGATCCTATCCAAATCGGGTAAAATCGTCATAAATCCGGTGGAGCCCGTAAATCTTCCGAAGAACATTACCAACTACTTGCAGATAAGATTCAGAAAACCTTTAACGATAGAACCGAACCAAAGCGAAACGTTATACACGACGTTTCCCGTAGAGATAGGAGTTTTCGTTACGGGAATGGATGACGTAAAGCTAGTAGACATATTCAGTTTTGTCAATCCCAAGTATGCCCTTTACGGAAATCCCGTTAGAGGTTTGATATGCAGATATTGGGAGAGCGATTTAGCTCAAGAACAAAGAGCGGAAAGATTTCAAGAAGGGATAATGAAATTAAAGATAGTTAACACGACAAAAGAATGGATAGAAGTTAGCAATGCGGTTTTCAACGTTGAGTTGATGAAGATATACTATGACGATGATGCCGTGTCTTCTACAGCCGAGATGGACATCCTGTCAAGGATGGTTGCAGAAACAAAATTCTTTGCGGAACCCTTAAGAAAAGGTATGAGAAAGGCAATTGAGATTTTCTCTCCCAGAAAAGTTGTGGCGAGAAGATTTTTTATGGAGTGGGGCTATGATAGATGTTGAATTTGCGAAGATAGACTTCTTCAGAATATTCCTTGCGGTTTTGATAATGGTTTCTGCCGTTTTGATAGCGAAGATTGTAGCGGCAAGCCTGCGAAGGACATTGTCGGATCGCCTTAGGAGGGATCAACTCGAAATTCTTATCAAGATTTTTTACTATTCGATTATCTTCTTGGGATTTGTTACGATCACACCCCTCTTCGGTGTAAGCCTGTCCGGTATTCTCGTCGCCGGAGGGATAACGGGGATCGTTTTAGGATTTGCAAGCCAGAGCGTCGTGGCAAATTTTATTTCGGGATTGTTCTTACTCTGGGAGAAGCCCATTAAGATAGGGGATCAGGTAAATGTGGATAATATTGCGGGCTTTGTTGAGGACATTCACATAATGTCAACCATTATCAGAACCTATGATGGCCTCTTCGTCCGAATCCCGAATGAGAAGGTATTTACTTCAAACATAACGAATTACGTGGCAAACGTGGCGAGAAGGTTCGAATACATAATAGGAATCAGATACGCCGACGATGCAAATAGAGCGATAGAGATCATCAGAGATGTGATAGATAGGGAGCCGTTCGCTCTGAAGTATCCAGAACCCGTAATCTTTGTGGACAACCTCGGAGACAGCAGCGTGAACATCGTCGTGAGAATTTGGGCACCTTCAAGCGAGTGGTATAACGTGAAGATGAAGCTTCTTTGGAATATAAAGGTGGAGCTTGAAAAGAACGGGATAGAGATTCCATTCCCCCAAAGGGTTATCTGGTTTGCAAATGAAATGAAGATTTATCGTGAGAGTTAATAGATCGTAAAATTTTTAATGATTAATACATACATATAACATGCAATATGTAATTGAGGTTGAAAAGTCTCTTGCAAAGAGGATTGAAGAGCTTGATGATGATTTAATACTGAATCCAAAAGTTTTCCCGAGGAGCAATAAGGAGATACAACTTTACTTGTCATGTTTAAGACTAAAATCAAAAAATTTATGAAAAATGATGCGGGGAGATAAATATGGTTAAGAACATTTACAATGTGGATGTGTTAAAAGAGATAGATAAAAAATTCAGAAAAAAATACGAGATGGATTTTGAAGAATTTGAAAGAGTCTTGGAACTGCTTATTAAGCATGGTTTTCGCAATCATGAGTACTTTGATAAGCTCATCGATGATTATATTGTATGGAGAGAAGTTGCCTATCTGCTAAAAAGACGGCTCAATAAACATTAACCTTTCTGAGCCACCCTGTGTGATAAATTCGAAAAATTTAAATATCCATTATGCTACTTTGTCTCAAAGTCTCAAATTGACAAGGTGATGGTATGGAGATTGGTAAACGCATAAGATTGGAGAGGATAATAAACAGGGATACGGGTAAGACCGTGATCGTTCCGATGGATCACGGAGTGAGCATGGGTCCTATAGAGGGAATAATCGACCTGCCAAAAACGATAAACGAGGTTGCGGAAGGGGGAGCGAATGCGGTCGTTCTGCACAAAGGTATGGTCGGTTTCGGTCACAGGGGATACGGGAAGGATGTTGGATTGATTCTTCATTTGAGTGCCTCGACATCCTTGGGACCCGATCCGAACGAAAAGGTTCTTGTCGCAAGCGTGGAAGAGGCGATAAAGCTGGGAGCAGATGCTGTCAGCATTCATGTCAACATCGGAAGCAATACGGAGACGGCTCAATTAAAAAGGTTAGGGGAGATCAGCAGATGTTGTAGAGAATGGGGAATGCCTCTGCTTGCGATGATGTATCCGAGAGGCGAGGGAATAAACCAGTTCGATGAAAAAGCTGTGGCTTTGGCGGCAAGAGTGGGAGCTGAATTGGGGGCAGATATCGTGAAAACGAACTTTACGGGAAGTGTTGAGAGCTTTAGAAGGGTTGTAGAGGGTTGCCCCGTTCCCGTTGTTGTTGCCGGCGGAGAGAAGATGGATTCTAACGAAGATATACTGAAGATGGTGGAATTGGCTGTAGAGGCTGGAGCGGCTGGTGTTGCTATCGGAAGAAATATCTTTCAAGCCGAGAGTCCACGCCTGATGACAAAAGCGATCTCGATGATCGTCCACGACAATGTGGGATGGGAGGACGCATTAGAAATTCTGAAATAAATCATTTTCCCCCATGTCTTTTACGTCTTCTCCATCGCCATTTCATGAAACTTGATATATTCAGTCTTAATCTGTCTCTCTGTCTAACTTTTTGACCCGATCTACCCTCTCGTGGCATGTTAATCACCGTGATTATCTACGATAATTTTTCATTTAAATCTTTTGTTTAACACTTTTCAATCCTAAATTAGTCTGATTTAAACACTCTCCGAACCCTACCGATGATTTGCCTCCAATAAACTTTCAATCCTAAATTAGTCTGATTTAAACTACCGCACCTCGTGCAAACGTAAGCAACTCTTTTAACGCTTTCAATCCTAAATTAGTCTGATTTAAACCTAAGGCTATTGATGAAGCTATGAGGAAGTTCAATGCTTTCAATCCTAAATTAGTCTGATTTAAACCCAGAGTGGTTGATGAAGACGTGGACTGACTACTACGACTTTCAATCCTAAATTAGTCTGATTTAAACCTTACACGAAACTCCTTCAATCTCGAACTCCTTTAAGAGCTTTTAATCCTAAATTAGTCTGATTTAAACCTACCTATGCCAATCAGAATTGATCCAACAAGCGTTATCTTTCAATCCTAAATTAGTCTGATTTAAACCTAAGGCTATTGATGAAGCTATGAGGAAGTTCAATGCTTTCAATCCTAAATTAGTCTGATTTAAACCGCATTCAAAGAGTTAATCGCTCACGTATTCGACAACTTTCAATCCTAAATTAGTCTGATTTAAACTGATCGAGAAAATACGAACGGCGATATCGAATTTAACTTTCAATCCTAAATTAGTCTGATTTAAACATTAAGCCATTATCCTTTTTTCTTTACGATTCTCTAACTTTCAATCCTAAATTAGTCTGATTTAAACTAAAGACGACGATTGCGGCGTCCTTGAAGTTTTTGACCTTTCAATCCTAAATTAGTCTGATTTAAACCCATCCCAGTAGCTGTTGCCGTATTTGCATCCGAGCTTTCAATCCTAAATTAGTCTGATTTAAACCATGTTACAAAAATTATTAAATAGCGGGAGGATAGAAACTTTCAATCCTAAATTAGTCTGATTTAAACGTAGAAAAGGGTTTGTGTTGGTTATAAGAGATGGAGGACTTTCAATCCTAAATTAGTCTGATTTAAACTCACTATCACTCTTAGCAAACTTCAGTAGAGCATCTACATCTTTCAATCCTAAATTAGTCTGATTTAAACGCAGGCTTCATGAAATCATTCATCCAGTCCATGTTCATCTTTCAATCCTAAATTAGTCTGATTTAAACCTGAACCTAGGGTTAGAAGTAGACCGTATGTCCAGTGATCTTTCAATCCTAAATTAGTCTGATTTAAACATTTCTAATGCATCTTTAACGATTTCTTCAGCCGAATACTTTCAATCCTAAATTAGTCTGATTTAAACACTGTTCGCCGACATAAATGGCA
>CBEWZU010000010.1:0-44537 GCA_965561205.1 uncultured Archaeoglobaceae archaeon
GACATTCTAAAGCATCCGAGAAGCGAGAAGGCAAGGAAGCAGAAAGATTTTGATACCTTCAAGAGGTACTTTGGCGAGTTCGTTTCTGCAAGGAGGTGGGATTGCATGGTTAGAGAGATTGCAGCAAAGGTATGGATATACAATTCTTTGAGGGCAATTCTTTGCTGAGAGGGGTTTGTTAGAGTAGATAGGAGAAGTTTAGTGAGGATTATTCGACAAAGCATTATGCGGAGCAAGCTACAGATTTTTACTTTTAAATCTTGCTGAAATCTTTTAAATCAATTCACTATCTCATAATCTTTCAAGCTCAGGCTTCTTTCTCATATTCCTTACTATTTTGCTGATTTTCTTACGCTCATTTGAAGCTACTAAATCTATTTCTTTTCCTCTATACCACAATTTACCAATTTTCAAGAACCTGAACGATAGTAAACCCCACTTATTCAGTTCGATGAAAACTACTTAGCTATCTCCTCGAATACGTGACCAATATAGTGACTATTTCAATCAACAGCTCTTCATGTTCTTACGAGAAACCTAAACCAAAGTTAAAAAATTGAAATTAAGTATCTTTATGGTGTTTTCTCAACTCTCCATCCAACCTCCATTTAGACACCTCTATATCAAAAACAAACAACACTTCCACCTTCTATTTTAAATGGACATTATCAAACTACTCCAAATCAAGAATAAAGCAAAAATAAACAGTAAAATTAATAAATCTCACAGACTATACATTTTCTTGGTGATTGGAGTGAAACTACCAGTTATTCCAGTGAAATGAGACGAGAGATAGAAGCTACTATCAAAAGTATAGATAAGCTGGAAAAGAGGGAAACTAAGAAAACTCTGGCAAGATACAAGATAACACCAGTCAACAAAGTCATAGAATTTCCTTAAAATCATCGTTATGGCAATATTCTTTGAATTAGAGACATCTTACGCTGTTAGTGAACTAAACAAACGTTTAAAGCTGAGAAAATTCTTGAGGATAGATGACGAGGTTAAACTGAAATCTGTCTATTCATTCATGTCAAAATTTGAGTCAGATCAGTTTATAAGTTTCGTTTTCTACATTCTCAACGTTAATTCAAAAAGAAGGAGAAAGAAACCTTCTTTGCTAATATTGGATTGGGCTGATATATCACTTGATCTTTGAAGAACAAACCGTATAAATAGGGTTCCTCAACAAAAGGGTTCTTTTTGGGTATGAAGATGATGGTTTTAATTGACTACAAGACCCTAACACCTTTATTCTTCTACATCTATCCAGTTAACGTTCACGAAAGCAGGATATATCCTCCAATCCTCGAAATATTAAAGAGGAGAGGCTTAATCAGGTTTGGAGATGCTATAATCATGGACAGAGATTTTACGCTTACAAGAACTATTTAATTGGGATAAGATACGGTGTAGTGCCTTTAATAATTCTGAGGGGAAAGTTCAGGTTAGAGAAGCTTAAAGGAATGATGAGCTATCCTTTGTTTTCTTTAACTCGAAGAACATTGAGAATAAATCTGAAGAAATTAAGATCGATCAGTAGAGGATATAATCAAGCTGGGGAAAGAAGCTTATAGTATGAGGGATTTCCACTGCTATTCTTTCGAACCTGTTAAAAAGAGGTGTTCTCTTTCTGTCCTCTTAACAGGGATGACGTTTGAGTTCGGTTTCAAGGAAAAGAAACTCATTCAGAAATTATCCGAATGGTGAGATGAAGAAGACCATATAAGTATCTTTTTTTTCCGCTTTTTTGTAACTTTCCATAATATAAGAGTCCCCTTCTGACAATACCTAAGTCCCTAAAGGCTGAAAGATACTTACCCTTTACCAAAGTAAGCCAATACTTCCGACATAATTTAACAATCGTACATCTCTCATCTTTACAATCCCTCAATAAAAATATAAACATATAGATTGCCCGTAAATGGTTTATTTTTGCAATTATTCTCTCATCATACTCTCAATATCTTTTAGTCTTTTGCTTGGCTCTAATTCTTCGCTTGCTGAGGCTATAAGAAGTTTCTCGACTGATTCTATAGTTTCAGTGTCGAAGTCACCTGCTAAAATACTCTCACTTGTCAGATCTAGCATTGTACTTAAAGCTTCTTCAAGATTTTCTACCTTTCCCATGGCTTTCTCAAACTCTACTTGTATTTTTGTAAGATCTTTCGCATCAGGACCTTCAGCTATGCTATTTATGATATCCTTGCTAAATTTGATAAAGTCTGCAGAAACTTTAACAAGCTCTCTTTGAAGTTCGGATTCTTCCATGAGAAGAAGGAGCCTTTTAGCCTGTTTTATTCTCTGTTCTAAGACTAAATACTTAACGGCACATCTTTTCAGCAAACTCTCATCACCAAGCTTTGCTGCTTCTTTTCCTTGCTGAAATACTCTCTTGCTGAAGTTTTCCAGATTTGCAATATACTTTTTTATAGCTATTTTTGCCTTCTTCATTCTGATCTTCCTTTCTATTTCTTTCTCTTCTTTCGATTTTCTAAATATCATATCGAAGGCACCTCATTTTCCGTTATTATATTATGGAGAAGTATTTTTAAACGTTCTATAAACTCCTCTCCAACAGGTAAACCGTCTTTGATGTACATCTCTACAATTTGAATTGCATTCATCAGTTCGTTTATGTGCCTGTTCGTGTAAAACTTTAAGTCATTTAAGGTGTTTACAAGATCTGCTTTTCTATTGAGTTCAGCGTAAGCAAGGGCAAGTTTTGAAAGAGAATTAACTGCTTCTCTTTTATGTTTTAACAATTCTTCAGAACTTCTGGTTTCCTTAAGGATTTTAAGGCTCTTATTAAGTGTTTCTCTTAGCTTTTTAATCTCTTTTTCAAGTTCCTTTTTCCTTTTTTCTGCTTCTTTTAACTTCTCAAGGTCCTTGAGGAATTCTTCAACTGACTGATATCTTTCTTCCTTTCTTTTTGCAAGGAGTTTTTTGAATATAGCATCGTATTTTGCCAGTTTGGGATTAATTTTAGAGGGTGGTGGAAAAGTGTAAGTATCATCGGTTATTTTTCCTGAGATTTCTTCATAGGTGTATTCTTCAAACGGTAATCTCCCCGTCAGAAGCTCGTAGAATGTTACACCGAATTGCCATATATCTGTTCTGTGGTCAGTTTCTCCATATTTCCCGGGCATTATGTGTTCTGGGGCAGCATATAATGGTGTAAATCCTATAATACTCCTTGATGAACTTGTAGCACCTACCTTTGCCAATCCCCAATCTGTAATTTTTGGAGTTAAGTCTGATTTTAGAAGGATTTTTTTCGGCTTAAGGTCTCTGTGATATATCTGCTTGGAGTGAGCGTGCTTTAGACCATCCGCAATATCATTTATTAAGTTGATAGCAGTTTTTTCATCAACAGGTTTCGGATACTCATCGAGATCCCTTGCGAGTTTACCATTAATTATTGCTCCCTCAACATATTCCATTTCGAGATATGGGATTGGTAAAATGTCCACATCGTAAAGCTTGACTATGTTTGGATGATCAAGATGTAACCAACTTGATACTTCTTTTATGAAGGTTTTACTTGTTTTCTCATCTATCCTTGGTATTTTTAAGGCTACTATCTTTCCATCTTTGTTTCTTCTGGCTTTATAGACTTTGGCAAAACCACCTTCTCCGATGAATTCAAGTGGTTCATACATTTTCAATAATGCTGAAGGAAAACCTGTGAATTTGCTCTTATCTGTCTCGTGTTTTTTACCGGCATTTGAGTTATCACTCTTTTGTGTTTTTTTCTCAGATCTGTTGAAAAATAATACAAAAACAAAGATAATGAAGCTTACAATCTTCAAAGGCTTTTTTGGACGATATCTGTTATCCGCCAAATTCCTCATTCCACCTCTCATACCTTTCCACATCCTTTTTAGTCAGTGGAGATTTAACCTTCTCGAAAGCAAGATAAAAATCTTCCATTGTCAGAGGACGGGTTCTCAAACTCCTGTTCTTAAGCTCATCGTAAGGCAGCTCAGCAAGTTTGTGCAGATCTTTATTCACATCCTTGATCATATTCCATATTGCCTGCTGGCATAGGTTGGCTATGTCTCTGCCAGAATAAAACTTCTCAACGCATATTTCAGCGATCTCATCAAGCTTGATCTTTGAGATATCCAACCCTTTCGTATGAATCTTAATTATCTCAACGCAGGCTTTAGCATCGGGTAAAGGCACGTAAATCCTTCTCGGAAATCTTGAGAGGACGGCTTCATCAAGATCCCATGGGGTATTTGTTGCGGCAAGAGTTAAAACGAGTATGGAACTTTTCTTATCCTGAAAACCGTCAAGCTCAGTTAGCAATGTGGAAAGCATTCTTCTTGAAGCTTCACTCGTATCGTCTGAACGTTTCGTTGTGAGAGCATCTATCTCGTCGAGGAAGATTATACTTGGAGCTTTCTCTCTGGCAACATCGTATATTGCCGAAATAATTTTACTTGATTCTCCAAAATACTTGCTTAAAACGTTAGATGCTTTGGCATTAAAAAATGTAGCATTAAGACTTCCTGCTGCTGCAGAAGCTAAGAGCGTTTTTCCAGTTCCAGGTGGTCCGAAGAGAAGAATCCCTCGCCATGGTTGTATCGATTCAGGTCTTTTTAAAGATGCTATGACTACAGTTTCCATAAGGAGAATCTTTACCTCTTTAAGCCCACCAATATCTTCCCATTTAACATTAGTTTTTGATATAAGATTCTTTGCATACTCTCTAAACTGATCTTCGGGTTTCAAATCGTCGCTTGTTGTTTTACCTTCGGCACCAATAACAGCTTTTCTCTTGAACTTTCCCATTTCAACTTCTCGTGCAAGTTCAAGCCATTTTTTAGCTTTGTTTAGATACATCTTACTGTTGTAAGGAACATGTTTTGCAAGTTCTTTAAGGATTGTGGCACACTTAATTGCCTTCTTTTTTGCAAGCTTGGTATCGCCAGCATTCACAGCTTTTTCAAACTCCTTCTTTGTTCTTTCAAATTCGTTCATTAGCGGACCTGATAAATCGAGTGACAACACATTCACCTCTTTATTGGATTATAACGAATTTTTATATATCTTTTTATATTCTATCTATCCATTTCAACCTTCTTTTTCTCATCTTTAGTTATTTTTCTGGTTGCAATCTCAGGATCGAGCTCCCCCTCTTTTACAGCTCTTATAGAATCGAGGATTTCGGAAATCTCTTCATCAGTTTCAAAGTTCACGCCAGTTGAAATTGCCTGATCAGTATATCCAAGCATACGATTTAAGTTCTCGTCCAAATTTTGAGCATCAAGCTGCATTTCTGTTAATTTTTGTTCAAGCTCTTCAGCAGACATACTTTTGAGAATGTTCCAAGTGGGTGTGTTTTTCAAAATCGCTTCGTTCTCCTTGATTATTATAAGATTACTCACAAGCATCATCTGCTTATTCAGCTGGGCGTGAGTTTTTTGTAGGTTATTTTTCCTCTGGTTCAGCGTTTTGATTTTTGTAGCGATGGTTAATTCTTCGCTTTTACTTTTCGCTTTTTTTGCCTGTTCGAAAAGATAAGCGATTTGATCTTCGATGTCTAATATTTCTGATTCAATTTTTTTAATTTGCATTTCAAGTATTATAAGATTCTCCTGAAGCTTATCGAGCTTAATATCCAAAGGATTTTTCTTACCAATAAATCTTGAAAGAAAAGACATCTACGATCCCTCTAACTCTTCCTTTGAATATTCCTCTTTCAGCTTCTCTATAACTTCCTCGGTATCTGCCTCTCCAGATTCAACCTTAGCCCAAGCTTCCATAAGCATTTTTTCCTCAGAATCCTCTACCGTTTCGAATTCAGCTATTTCTGTCTTGAAAATTTCGTTTAAGCTGTTTACCATGTCATCAAACTCTCTTCCATCGAGATTTATTTTAACCAATGCACTTTCAAGCTGAGAAGGCTCGACCTTGCTTAGTTTGTCCCATATTCCGACCTTTCTTAATTCTTTTTCATACTTTTTCACTATTATCAAATTCTTTATTAAGGTGTATTGTCTTTGAGCGGTTGTAAAATCTTTAAGTTTTAGTTTTTGTTCGAGGTTTAGTCCTTTAATCTCTTCAGCAAGCATTTTTTTCTTTAAAACATCTGCACCTACCCCTTCCTGAAAGAGTTGTTTCTTCTTTTTCTCGATATTATTTATCTCCCTTTTTGTTCTTTCAAGTCTGTTTCTGAGTCTTATCTCCTCTTCCTGAAGTTCTCTCAATGAAAATTTTTCTATCGGACTTTTTTTAAACTTGTCAAGTATTCTCATTTTGCATCACCTCCTAATCAAAACAAGTCCAGCATTCTCGATATATTTAACGATACCACCGGTCTCATTTGCTAAATCATAAAAAGCTTTTTTAACATAAATCGCATCACCACACTCGCTTACATCGTTCAGAGTTAGATATCTATTCGTTTGAAGCTTGTTTCGGATACACTCTTTTATTTTTGTATAGATTTCCTTGTCAAGTTCCATGCGAACTGAAGGAATAAGAGCTTTGGCAAACTCATCGTTTGGATTGTAAATTAGCTCACCGGTATCGATGTCTAAAAGTAGTAGGGAAACATTCTCTGAATAGAAATTTTTGTGAAATTCATTAGAACTAATGTAGTTCTTGATCTTTTTCTCAAATCCAAGAGGTGAAGCAATTAACAGGATTGTTCTAACATCCATCAAACTATCTCTCGCATCCACCAGATACATGTTAATATCCGCAAGCTCTAAAGGATCTGTATCGAACCCGTATTCAGCTAGTTTGTCTACTCTTGTTACATAATAGCATTTTAGGAGTACTTCACTGCCACCGAGTAATTTTTTCTCTTTAAGTCTTATTTCCAAGTATCTGTTTTCGGGTAGGTTTTTTAACGTCCTCTCATCAAGATTAAACTTTTCGGTATATACGCCAACTTTTTCAGATTTTTCTTCAACCTTATACGTTTTACCTAAGATTTCTACCTTGTCTTTGAACTTACTTTTCAACCGATCGATAAAGTTTAGTTCCTGTATCCTCGCATCTTCTCTAATTATGAGTCGGGATCCTTTTTCAAGATTATCCGAAACTCTGAGTATTTCGTCTATTTTCATTTTTAATTCTTTTTCTTTTTCTACCAATTCCGTCTCTTTTCTCTTTAATTCGATTTCTTTTCGCTTTAATTCGGTGCTCCTTTTTTGAAGCTCCTCTTCAAGTCTTTTTACTTCCTCTAACATTCTCTCCCTGGCTTTTTCAAGCTCTTTTTGGAGTTCTTTGTCTTTTGTCTCCGTCAACTGCTTTGCGAGTATTTCTTTTTCCTTCTCGAATTGTTCTATTAGTTTCTGCTTCTCCCTTCTTAGTTTTTCAATCTCCATTTCGCTGGCTGACGAAATTTCTTGCCTGATTCTTTCCTTTTCACGTTCAAAGGATTCTGTAAGTTGGTTAATCTGATCTCTTAAATCCTGTATCTTACTTTCATAAGAAGTTCTAACAGCGTCGATACTCTCGATTTTTTCTTTTTCCCACTCTTCAAGTAGTTTTCTAAACCAATCATACTTGTTTGCTTCGTTAAAAGCATCGTTGAGTTTTTGTTTGTATCTTTCCCAAGTATTTTTAAGATAATACCTTAATGGTAGTTTTATATCTGAATTTTCCAACTGTTTTTCGACCCATTTATCTATTCCGAGATAGTAGGTTTTCAGAAGTTCAAGAATTTCCTTATCCCCTCTGTAGAGTTTTTTTAGTATGTCGTCTTTTGTCAATATTTCGAATACGTTATATCTCGTTATTTCGTCCAAAATCTGAAGTTCTTCTTCTGTGAATCTCTTAGCGGGGTAGAAAGACTCGTTATTTCGATTAAAGCTCCAAGCCAACATTGCAAGTGCTGCCTCAAATTTCGCTCTAAAACTTGTGTCCAGATCTCTTAAAAATTCTCCACATTCTCCGTCTAAGTAGTCATCATAGGCATCTCTGACGTTATACCACAATTGCTCTCTTCTTGAAAAATCCTCAAAAATTATGTCTCTTCCTGTTCTTAAAACACGCTCTGCCGGTCGTAACAATTTTTTAATACAATCTACATCTCCTTCACTAAACAGAGACATGCCTATCCCTCCAAGATACTTAGGTCTTTCTTCAATTTCTCAGCCATGTATTCTGGGGTATCTCCATACCCCAAAATTATTAGTTTTACGAGCGTTTTGCTGTTTTTATGTGTTATTGAGACTTCTACATCGATTCTACCCTTTCTCGTTAGAACAAAGTATTTTGAAGAGTCTCCATCTGAAGAATAATAGCGAATGTTGTTCTTTGAAAAGATATACTCTAACAGCTTTTTGACAACCTCGGTTGACTCTTTGGTCAAATATTCAAGAATGATTCTGTTAAGCTTTATTTCGGAACTAAAATCTTTTTCGATTATCTTAAAGCTTTTCACTGACGACTTTGGATCTAATTTTGAGAATAGTTCTTTTACAAATTTTGATATTTCATCGGTTTCTATAATGAAACTCATGCCTTTAAGTTTAGAAACTTTTGCACTGGTTTGCCATTTCTCTAATAAATATTCGATTCTCTTTCTTTCGGCATCATCTTCGTAGTTCACTATGAATAAGTATTTTGAATGGTCATTTCCCGTTCTGCGTGTTACTTTCATTATTTTTCTCTACAAATTTAACACATATATACTTTTCGGTAAAATGGAGAAAAGAAGTTATTAGGAATTTTGGAGAGAATCACGAAGATCATTCAAAAATTTTCCATGATTGCTCTGTTGAAAAAGTTTATGGGTAACTAATTAGGATGAGGATGACAATTTAAGGGAGGAACGAATATTAATTAAATCTGACCACGGATTAATATGCTGTATTATGTAACGAGGATTTTGAAGAAGAGGGGTATATTCAAGAGGGAGAGGAGAAGCACTGAGTTAAGGGCACTAGCGATAATTTTGTATTTTCTTGGTTTATCGTTTAGGGATGTAAGCAAATTACTTAAGGCAATGGGGTTTAAAGTGTCTTACGAAGCAGTTAGAAATTGGTATCATAAATGTAAAGACATATTTAACGTTGAAAGAAGGAGGAGAAGGTACGTAGCGATGAGACTGTCAAGATAACACCTCCAGATTATAAAACCCGACAAAACTCTCAAGCCAGCTTTGAGCAGAATTAAAAGAACTTCTGGAGGGGGATCTACTCCGGAATCTCTTAGTTCTTCTTTTCAGGAGAGAGAAGAACCTTTCAACTGCATTTCTCTCACCAAATGTTTCATGCTTGTACTTCAAACCTAGCCTCTGTAAAGCCCATAGATACCAGAATCCTCTATCAACAACGATTTCCGGTTTATTTTCGCAGTACTTTAGAACTTCTTTAAGGAAAACGTAAGTATGGAAGCTTGATCTTCCATCAGTTGCCCAGATGAATAAGCATTCTTTTGTATCAACATCTATTGCCAGACGAAGATTTGCTCATCTTCCAACTTCAATTTGGTTTCATCTACTGCTATCAATCTCCTCTCCTTCTTTTCTGGAGATTTTAGAATCTTTTTGATCTTGTGATAGTAAATTCTCACTGATTCATGGCTTATTTGCTGGAAAAGAGAGATAATCTTGCTCGCTTTTCTCAACGAGAGTCCGTAGAAGTAAAGTAAACCTGATAGAACCTTTAACTCCACCCTCTTCTTGTTCCTACCAAAGATTCTTTTAGCTTTAATCTCTTCTATTAATTGCTGGATCGGGAGTTCCATGTGTTTTATCTTGGCCCTTTTATTTTTTAACGCTATTCTTGACAGTGTCTGCCAACCTCCTTTCTATTTTTCCTAAATATATTCCTTAATGTTATTTAGTAGGATTTTAAGTTTATTTAAAAAGTCATCATTGCTAACTGGGATACTTTCATTTATCATCAGATCTACATATTTTGTGGCGTTTTCAAGTTCTTTTAAATAGTGCTTGTTATTAACGTATTGTCTTAATTTATTTAGCGTATTAAGTAAATGAACACCCATATTACTTTCAGCGTATCTTAAAGCTAACTCACTAAGAGTAACTACAACTTCACGTTTAGCTCTTGAAATCTCCTCTTCACTTTTAGAAGATTTAAGGAACTCTATCTGCTCTTTTAGACTTTTTTCCAACTCTTCGATAGATATTTTTAGAGGTAAATTTACCTCAACTTTTATGCTGCCAGTTTCAGTAGTTGGTGTGCTCGCAACTAAGGTTCCTACTTTTTCTTTTTTGCATTCTGGACACACACCAATATAAAATCTTTTATGTTTCTCGCAGAAGGGCATGAATTCACCTACAACTATTTATTTTTATCTAATTCCACATCTGGCTTTACTGCAACGTCTAATTCTACTTTTAAGCCTTTTGATATACCACCAACATGTTTTAATTTGCCGAAATCAATAGGCATTTCTCTTTTGTTATACAGATCGCATAATACATCCTTCAGCCAGTTATAGGTTTCTTCATTTTCTTTGAAAGTTCTCCAAGCGGTAGTTACGACTAT
The DNA here is from genome assembly GCA_965561205.1 of uncultured Archaeoglobaceae archaeon. GTDB lineage: Archaea > Halobacteriota > Archaeoglobi > Archaeoglobales > Archaeoglobaceae > Geoglobus. The sequence continues at coordinate 10,482 of CBEWZU010000010.1, forward strand.
ACGATCCCCAAAATCTATTTTATCCTCTGGAGTCATTAACAAACACCTGTCACAACTATTAAAATCACACAATAGAAAAACACATAATGGCACATCAATTATTTTCTTTCCCTCTTCATGTATTTTATTTACCTCTCCAAATTTCTTGCATACTTCAATTATTTTCTTTCCCCCTTCATGTTTCTTGCATACTTCAATCATTTTCTTTTTCTCAAAGCATTCCTTGCATACTGATGTAATAACTCTTATTTTCTCAAAGCTGATATCTTTAGCGATTATTACTGGCGAAAAAATTGAAACTAAATCTCCAATTTCTATTTTTTCGCCAGATATGAAATTACAAGTAAGTTTTTGTGCCATTACGTTCTTTGATACAACACCTCCACTCACAATAGTTGATTCGTTTATTATCGTATTCTCTTCAGAAAATATATTTCCATAGACAATTACTGGAGATTCAATTCTAACGTCTTTGCCAATGATATTCCCCTTTACAATAAGACAGCCATCTTCATAATCCTTATCTCTACTTTCTTTTTGTGGTGCATGAATCGTGATAATCCCATCACTCACAATAGAACCGTTTATGAGAGTATTCCCTTTGGAGCCTTTTCCGCTTTCGATTATTATACTCTCTCTTCCAAAAACGTTGCAGTTAATCCAGCAGCCATAACCAATTTCTAAGGTTCTACAGTAGATACCATCTTTTGGTAAATAAACTACTCCTTTATTTAGCGTAACCTTCCAGTCTAATTGTCTGACAGGATATTTCATTGGAAGTATCGGCATATCGCAAACTTGATCCGCTAAAACCCTAACATAAGTGATCTCGTCAGTCTCTATAGCTTTTCTAACTATGTGACTTTTAAATTCAGCCATAAAGCTCACCTCCAAAATTTATCTACAGCCTCAACAAAAACGTCATTAATGTATCCTCTCTCCTTAAGATTGTTCAAACCAGACAATATCTCTGTTTTTTCTAGTTTTATTGCCGAAGACTTAGCAAAATTAATTACGTCAGGAGAATTCTTAAGCACTTCGGCTACTTTCGAGAAGTCATATCTTTTAGAAACATCAAGATGCTCAACGTATGGAATATCCTTTGTCGGGGTTTGGGTCGTTTCGGTTCTTTCTAGTAATGGGAGGACTAACGTTTTTTCTTGTCCATTTATTGTTACACCAACAACATAAAAAGGTATATTCACGACTGTGGGAGATTTAGCCTGTATATCTGTTTTTAGGGAGTTTATTAGTTCTGCTGTGCTTTTTCGGTATTCTAAGAAATTTTTCATTTTAGTAATTACCTCGTTCTTAGATTGGGTGAGTTTGTTAAGTCTATTCGTATAAATGATCGAGTGGAATTCCTGTAATTTTTTAACAAGATTTAGTAAATCATTTGTGATATTCTTCAAGCGAGTATATGAGTTTAGAACAGTAACGAGTGGTCGAGTGCTTGTAGCTCCTGTCTTTACGGAATCCACAAATTTCCTGATTATACCTAAAACTGCTTTTGAGTATGCGGTTTTTACACGATCGTATTCAGATTCGAATCTTCTTTCTATTGCCAATTTTTTAGCATTAACAGTGGATAAATATTCTCCAAGATATGACTTCTTTCCTTCGATTTTGGCGATTTCTGTGTTTACAATAACACTCCTTAATTTTTCGATTTCTTTCTCTAATTCAACTAAGGTTCCACGTAGTTCTCTTACTATTTTTTCTTGATAACGAATGGATTCTTGCAACGAATTTTCAACACTTTGTATTCCAGTAGATATACTCCTTAAATCTGAGCGTAATCCTTCTATAGCACGGGCAACACGTGAGAAATCGTCTGTCATTAAGCATCACCTCATTCCACTAAGAATATTTGATAAATGACTTAGACTTTCTATTTCTGATCTTATTTTTGTTACTTCTAAGTCTAATTGATTATACAGCTGTTCAAACGGAGCGATAGCTAATCTTTCTTTTCTTAGATCCGCACTGGCTTTATCAAGTTCCTTAAACATGTCTTCTGCTTTTTCAAGTATAGGTTTCTTAAGTTCGTTAAATACGTTTGCTGCTGTTCGTGCTAAAACATCAGCTTCATATATACTTCTGAGTGCATTATTTACTTCACCATGTTTGTCGCTACATTCGAAGGAAATGACCGATTTCGATTTATCGATTTTCGCAATATTTTCTCCAATAGGCAATGCACTTAACAAATCTATTGGAATTTCTAATCCGATTTCGCTTAAAGATTCTACATATTTTTTGACGGCATTTATAGTCGCTTTTTCGTCCAAATCTTCGAGTGTGGATAGCGTATATTTAAGACCTTCGTTGATTATGCTTGTTAATTTGTAATCTTCTTCTCGGATTTCATGACATGCCTCACAAAGGTATCTCGAAGTTAGAACATTAATAGAATTATCAAGGTATTCGTAATACTTTCCTGCTATCTTGGTATTTTTACCCAAAACGTCCAACAACTCGTCGATAGATGTTTCGACCCTTTTGATACAATCTTGTATTGTCTCTATAATGTCCTTTTTCAAAGCTTCGGATTCTATACCTTTCAAATCGCTAACGGTTTTTACAGCATCGTTGATAGATAACTTAGAGGGGATTTTTCCTATATTACTGCTCGTTCGGAATAAATCTGGCCTCTCTTTAAGCAGAAGTTTTATGGTTTGAGCAGTTTTCGATTCCGGCTTATGTAAATAAAACTCGTAGTGGTTTATGGATACATTTGTTAAAATTCTCTGTATTGTTAGTAAAATTTCGACAATCTTGTTCTCAAGAGTCTTATTTTCTAATATTTTCTCATCGTAGTTTCTAATGGTATCTATATTCGCAACATTGTTGAATGTTGCTTTAAATATTTCAATTTCGGATTCTAGCCTTTCTACATGATTAATAAGACTCATCAAGTCAATTTGCTTAAGCTCAATTGTTTGTTTATTCCCAATACTTCTCGCATCGATTATGATAGATCCCCCATTATACGGGACTATGTAGAATGGTAGATATATTTTTGAAATGAATTTTATTTGCCCTTCTGGCTTTAACTCAGACGATTCTATTAGCTTTTTGTCTATGAGTCCTTGGTATCGTTTGTGAGTATAGATTATTGCTATAGCCCCAATAGCTGTAATTAAGATTAGCCAAGTGTTAATGAGCGATAGTAGAATACCTAAGAGCATGGCGGAAATACCGAGTGCTATAGATTTCTTCTGCTCTTTTTTTAGATTTTCGATTTCATTTTCTACTCGAAATTTTCGCTTGAAATAGTCTTTGGAAACCTCATAAAAGGCTTTAGAGAACATTTCTGAGAGTTCTTCTCTTTCATTAATGGGAGCTTCTTTATCTAAGATAAGATGAGGTAATATTAGCTCTTTTGTTTGCATGGTGACACACCCCACTGTATGTTTATGTTCTTCTTTAATTAGTCATCGTATAATATGAATATTACGATTTTGTTTCCGATAGTTGTAGCTTCAATGTTTACAATCTTGTGGTATGGAACAAAAGTATTTAATGCCTCTCTCATCTTTTCTATGGGAGTGTCTCCACTAAACTTGAATATTTCCACTTTCATAGAATGTAGAATGTTATCCTAATTTTAAAACCTTAACTATGGTGCTTCCAGCTTAAATCTGAGATAAATGCAAAGATGTAGAAATTTCAAAAGTATTACTACAATCTATGGAAGTTCTTCCAATTCAAGGGACTTTTTGATTAGGAGGAGTTCGTCTCTACTCTTTTTGAATTTTCTTTTGATTCTGTGTCTCATTACCCGAATATACTTCTTCCAGTCTCCTTTACGAGTCCACTTCTCCTTAAATTCCTCTAAGCTCATTTCACAACTCTCTACCTTGTGTAGCTCTTGAATCATTGTAGTACTGTCTCTTTTTGAACTCCATCTTGAGTAGAATTCGATTTTACTTATTTTTCCCTCTAAAACTTTGAACCAATCTTCGATGAATTCTCTTTCTCTTTTGGTTAGGATTGGTAGCATTAGTCTGTGTTATCAGTTCAGGTTATAACAGTCAAGATAGGAGGGTAGTAAAGTTATAGGCGTGGTAGAAGGCTATTGAGCCAAGAGAGGGTAGTGGATAAGGTAGAGTTATGGGAGAAGCGGTTGTGGAAAGCTTTAGTGCGTTTTTTGAGGATGGAGAAGAAAGATTCGACTGCATTTCTGTCGTCAAAAGTTTCCTGTTTAAATTTAAGACGCAAGATTAGGAAAGCGAGTGGGTACCAGGGACCTCTATCGACTACGAAGGTTGGTTTATTCTTACAGAATTTAAGCGTTGATTTTATAAAAGTCGTAGCATCTAAAAAATTTCTTGTAGTAGAAACCCAAATACCCAAGCATTCCATTGTATCAACGTCGATAGCCGTCCAAACGTAGATTCGAGTCTTTCCCACCTTTAGAACGGTCTCATCTACTGCTATTAGCCTTCTTCGTTTCTTTCTCGGTTCTTTAAAAACTTTTCGCAGACTGTGGTAATACTTTCGAACTGATTCGTGGCTTATTTCTTCAAATAAACTGAGTACCTTACTCACTTTCCTTGTCGAAAGCCCAAAATAATACAACAACCCCGCTATTACCTTCACCTCTAAACTCTTCTTATTCCTCTTGAATACCTTCCTCTTCTTCACAATCCTAATCAGATCCTCTAACTTCGGAAGCATACCTCTCTTATCTCATTTTTAAAATTCAACCTTATCTTGACAGTCTGCTGGGGTTTATGTCCGTTACTATATTTTGTAATGTAGGTTTGTTAATTGTTAGGTGTTAAACGCCAAGGTTAAACAAAAAATAAATAAACTAACTCAAAAACATAGAAAAAACACCCCAAAATCAACCCCCTTAGCGGTGAGATCATGAGCGAAGAATTAGAAAGATGGTATAACAACCTAAAAAGAGGTTCCGAAGCCACAGCAGAAGTCTACCACTACGCCCTAACCAAATTCTGCGAACACTACAACGTTACACCCCAAATCCTCCTCCAAATGGACGAAATAACCCTCCGCAACCTCATCCTCGATTACGTGACCCTACTCGAATCCCAAAACAAGAGCAGTAGCTACATCTCCACCCACCTCAAAGCAATCAAAAACTGGCTAAAATTCAACGGACGAAACCTCACGATCTCAATAAAACTACCCAAAGACAAAAAAATCCCGCAAAAGGAGAGAGTCCCGTCGAGAGACGAGCTAAAGAAAATCCTCGCCTCGGCAAACCTGAAAGAGAAAGCCGTGATCTCCCTCCTCGCCTTCTCAGGAGTGAGACCAAACGTGATCGGCAACTTCAGCGGGAGCAACGGCTTAAGAATTCGTGACATCGTCGACTTGAAAATCGAGGACTACGAAGTCAAGTTTGAAACCATCCCAGCAATGATAAAAGTAAGAAGAAACTTGAGCAAGGCCGGACACTCCTACCTCACATTCCTATCGCGAGAAGGTTGTTACTACCTCGAAATTTACCTCAATTCGAGGATTCGTGACGAGGGAGAGATCACACCCGATTCTCCTCTGATTGCAAGAAAGGGGGGCGGATTCCTGAGGACAAAATCCGTTAGTGCACTCGTGAGGAGCGTGATGAGGAGAGCGAGCTTTGATTACAGGCCTTACGTCCTGAGACACTACTTCGACACTTACATGCTACTGGCGGAAGCTCACGGTCTCATCCCGCGAGATTATCGAGTCTTCTGGATGGGTCATAAAGGGGACATAGAACACGAATACACAACCAACAAGGAGAACCTGCCCCCGAACCTGATCGAGAACATGCGTGTGAAGTACGATATTGCCGCGAGAACTTTCCTTGAGACCGGTTTCTTGGGTGACGAGGAGGGTGAGAGAAAAGAACCCAAGCAGAGGGTAGTCAAGCCAGAGGAGATTGAATCCTTCCTTGAGGCGGGATACGAATATGTTACTACCCTCCCCGATGGTAGAATTATCATTAAGAGAAGTTTTTAGTTCCAATCCAGCACCATAATCCAAGTTTAGTGCTCGTGCAATTGCAACGATTATTTCAAAATTAAAATAATCTAAAGAAATCTCTCAAATCCCATACTAAGTCCCCCTTACGCTCCACACTCCTTGCAACGATGCCATAAAACTTTGCGAAGTCGTCTAATCCAACCCTTTCACACCTCTTTTCGAGGTTTCTTAGAAGTTTATCCACGTCTTTTTCTCTCAACTTGCTCCACTTAACTTCAGTGAACAAAACTTTCTTCTCCCTATCGTTTAATGCCACGAGATCGATTTCTTGGTCTTTGTGCCACCATGAACCAATCTTCGAAAATCGGAAAGGCATCATCTTACGTTTGTTTAGCTCAATTAAGAATTGCTCCGCGACTTTCTCAAACACGAAACCGAGGTAATTGGAGTAATCTTTTCTAATTTCATCGATATCAAAAATCCCTTCTTCGATAGCGGAAAGGTTTGGATTTACGTAACGGAACCAAAAAGCTACGAAGTTGTCAGAGATGTAGTATTTCCCCTTTTTCGACTTTACTCCTTCAGTTACAGGAACTCTTCTAACAATGAATTCCGTTTCGATTAGGTTACTTAAATAAGGAGTCAAGTCAGAATGTTTTACTTTGATGTAATCTCGAATTTCTTTGGGTGTATTTTTTCCGAAGGCTATTGCTTCGAGGATTTTTTTATACGTAGTTACGTCGCTGAACTCGTACTTCATGAGAAAGTCGAGTTCATCTTTTAAGAAAGTATCAGGTTTTTGAAATTCCTCTTCGAGCCACTTCCAGAACGGTGGTTTGACCTTTTCGAGGTAGTAAGGTATTCCGTCGGCAAAACCGTAAATCTCAACAATTTCTTCCCAACTTAGATTTGGAAAGAAATCCCTCAAGTGGAAGAACCTTAATGGTTTCAGTTTCATCGAAGCTGTCCTTCTACCGAATAGTGGGCTTTTGTAGCTCAGAACTTTGTCACTCATCATAGAAACTGAAGAGCCGAGAAGTATGAGTTTGGTCTTCGTGTTCTTAAGCTCTAAGTCTACTATACGCTGAAACGTGGAAACTACTTTCGAATCTTCTTTTATGAGATTAGGGAACTCGTCGATTATAACGATTTTGTCTCTAAGAAAGTGGAAGTAGGATTCCCAATCTTCTTGAACGTGAGCAATTTCTGGAACAACCTTCGAAGCGAAACGCTTAAAGTGTTTTAGGTTGTCCCCCTCGATAGCTAAGTAGTAAACGTGTTCTCGATTTTTCACAACTTCTAGGACCAATCGTGTTTTACCTATCCTTCTCCTACCGTAAATTACTATTAACTCGAAGTTGTTGCTGTCCAGTCTGTTTTCTATAGCCTTTAATTCTTCCCCACGATCGACGAACTTCATGATAATTTCTGTTATGATAATTTTGTTTATCATTTTTACGGTTTTTAGTTATGACTGAATTAAAAATTGGATATCCACTGTGAGCTTCTGCAAACTTGCAAATAACACTCTCAACAACGCAAACTTGCGATCTGAGATCTTAGAGGACTTCCCAGAATCTGTCGCTGAAAAATGGTGTAAAACCCAGTATTTTCAAAGACATCCTATCTGGTATCTCCTCTCCATTGAAAAGAAATCTTAACTTCTCCAATTTTTTCTCCATAGCCCACCGAGAGAAAAGAGATTTGAGGTGAGATATGTATGGATAACGTTAGAAAAGAGAGATTTCTCGTCAAAAGGATTGGCAAGCGAAGGTTTAGTGTGCTATCGCTTGATTCAACGTCTGGACAGCTAAAACAGTATTGTGTTCGATTTAACGACTATCGTTGGATTTACAATTGTCCTCATTTTCTCAAGCATAGTGAAGATCCAAACTTTGTCTGTAAACACATTCTCGCCGTGATAGTGCACAAGCGAAACCAGTTGTCCTCAAGAGAAAGGTTAGAGTGCTCGAAAAACAGATTGTCTTCGGTTGAGAGAATCAAATCCTAATCCCTCTTTTTCTTAAATTCTCCAAAACGAATGGATAGGTCTCAAGATACTCGAATTCTATCCTACTTGGAACGGGTAGGATTCTTTTCAGCCTTCTAACTCCATCATCCCCAACACATCATACATGACCGCAATCCAGAAGGGGATTCCCCTGTCCGCGAGAGCCTTTGCACCAGTAATTTTCTCAGAGCTCTTCTCGTCCCACTCTTTTATCGTCACCCTCACCACTACGTTCAGGTCTTTGAAGAGATCTACCAGTGCCGGGGAGTATCCGAGCATGATCCAGTTCGTCTCAAGGATGAACTCTCCCTTTGGTGTGGGATATCACGCTCGCAACGTGTTCTGCTGACTTCCTCCCCAATATCGGTTCTGCCCCGCTTATCCTGAATAAATGGCAGTTTTTAGCCCTCGCTATCTTGAGGAGTCTTCCAGTTACTTTTTCAGGTGTGTAGTATTCCCCGTGCTTTTCCGGATGCAGGTTTTTGAAATAATTCCAGCAATAAGCACAAAGCAAGTTGCATCCTACAGTGTCTGCGGTTATTGTTCCACCGTAGTAGCGAGTGTAACGGAATCGATAGTATTTTTTCTGGTTATCACGCATTACTATCTTTTCGATTCTTCGCGTTCTTTCGATTGGATTGAATGGTAATCCTATCATGACATCAACTTCTTCGTGCTGTTATTGTAGGATCGATTATTTTGAGGCTTTTTTATCTTGCTAACAACAACTTCCCTTCCACCTCACTTATGAGCTTGAAGATGTGGTAGAGTAAAATCATACTGTGAGTTTTAGCTCCTTCATGTGATCCGTGAGGTAAGTTCTTTCGGAGAATGAAAGAGGACAAAGCTTGGAGCTGTGCCCTTAACGACATCGCCCAAATCAACTGCAGGCTCGAATCTCTCATCTTCAACCTCTTGCCTTATTTTCAGGTTTTTGATCACATTTCCATCTCCGATATGGGTATCCTTTTGAGTTCAGGGACTTTATCAAAGGCTTTATCGTCGGAAATAACCGTTTTGTCCAACTTTAAAGCTGAAGAAGCTATAAGGCTGTCAAAGAAAGTTAAGCCATATTTTTCCTCGATTTCCGCTTGCTTAGCTATAAGATCCGTATCGATCGTTTTTACCTCCTTCATCAGGTACCTATCGAAAATATCCTTTAAAGCATTCACAGCAGCGCGTATATCTTCGGTATTCCTACCCCTCGCCTTTAAAACGATGACGAATTCGAATAAAGCTGTGTCGGGGACCCTTATCCCTCTAACGGTTGAAATTAACTTTACAGCTTTATCGTGCTTTTTATCCTTGGGATTTAAAGCGAAGAGGAGATCGGTATCAGCTATAGGCATCTTTTAACCACCTCTCTGCTTTAGCTTCATCTTTCTCTTCATCGTAAGGCTCCCCTATAACTCTTTCAAGAGTTTTAAAAGGATCATAGCGCTTTGGTTCGAGGATTATCTTGTCTCCCTCAATTTTAACGCTCAAAACGTCGCCTTCCCTTATGTTCAGCCTACTCCTGACATTTTTTGGTATGACTATCGTAAATTTTTTTCCGACTCTGACAGTTTCAGATTCTATCATAATCTTACTTCAGTTCTTGTCTTATATATTCTTTTTCTGAAGTTACTCACTAACGTATTCTATGCAGAGTTTGACAATATCCCACTCTTAGATCATTTGCAAAGTTTGCCAGAACTCTCGTAACCTCTAAGGATTCTCTCATAATTCTTTGCGGGCTGGAACCCTCACCCTTCAGGGCGAGGAGGATGTCAGACACCACATATTCTTATTTTTATCTTCTCTTTTTGCTTGCTTTTTCATTTATTCTAAGCTTGCGTAACCCACTTTTTCAAGCATTTGAGGAAAATTTTTCGATTATTTCAGAAAAGCCCCCTCTTGGGATGTCTGCTTTAACAATGCATAACTTAGAACTGGATCAGCTAACTTGTAGTAAATATTTCGCCCCTCAATAATCTTTTCTACAAAAGATGCTTTAAGCAATGTTCTAATAGATCTACTTAAAGTACCACTTGATATTGTTCTTTGCTCTGTTGATTCTAAATGCTCTTTAATTTCGCTCCAAGTTTTCCTACCCATTGCGATAGCCCTAGCAATCTCGAAAAGTCTTCTTTCAGCGGGAGTATGCTTCTTCAAGAACGTTGTAAATTCTTCCAACGAAAGCTTACTAGCTTCATCTAAAACCTCTTCAACAACTCTCATAGAAGGTTTTTTCTCTAAACACTTTAAACCAAAGTGAACGAGCCAGCCAACTATCCCATTAAGCCTTTCACAGGCGTAGTTTATGACTTCATCTTCTACTTGTAGTCCTACTTGCTTAAATCCTTTCACAAGAAAATCCCTACTTTTAAATTGATCAAATCTTTCTAACCTTACTTCTCTAAAATACCTACCATAAAGAGGTGCCTTAGGATTTTCGACACCCAGGAAATCGTATAACAATCCAATCTCTGACCCACTTAAAACCAATTTTAGATCAGAGTGATCGTAAAGATATGCTAACACCTCCGCAAATTCTTTACCTATGGGCCCTCTTAAATATTGAACCTCATCAAAAGCCAACACTACTTCGTAATTTTTAAGGCTTTTTAGTAATTCCACCAGATCCACTCTTTTCTCTCCCCACGATAAGCTTATACCCGCCCCGAACACATGAACTCCAGTTATATTCTTTAGTTCTTTTCTAAATCTTTGCCATAAGTTTTTGTGTTTCTTAAAAAACTCATTCATTGCTGACTCTATCCTTCGGTAAAGCCCCTCCCTCGATTGTGGAACTCCCCTTAAATCTACAACTACACTTGGTTTATCACTTAAACCAACTAAGATAAGAGAAGTCTTACCTAAACGTCTGATTCCAGTAACTATTGTTAAGGGAGCGGTTTTCAAGGATTTTTTGAATTCATCGATCTCTTTTTCCCTATCGTATAAGTCTTCCCTTCTTCTCTTGGGTCTTGGATCAAAATACAATAAATATCACCCCGACAGTTAAGTATCACGGTGAGAGTATATAAAGATTATCTTTCAACAAAACACTCTAAATATTATCAAAAATGTAACTTGCACTCTACAAGCAGTCTGCAATATCTTTCTGCCTTCTCGATGTTCTCTCGCTTTCCTTGAAACGGTGAGCATACAAATATAACTTCCATCGTTTTAAGTACATATTAAGTATGTGCTCAGGAAGTGACTCTTATCTGCTTTTCAAGAGCTCAACGAGATGAATTTCTGGCATAAAAGTTTGTGAGCGGCCATCTGAAGCTTTAGGAAGGAAAAAATGAAATAATTCCAAGAGGTTATACGGAGATAAGGCTTGGCTATAAATTATTAATATTTACAACGTAATGTGATACTAATTGCTGACTAGCATGGTTGACTAAATGATTTTATATAATTAATTAATTTATATAAATCTATTTTTATTATTTGTTTTATCACTTCTATTAACTCTCTGAACTCAGAAGCTTTCTGTATTTTTTTCTGGTGAAAATTCTTACTTCTCTTAAGTATTTTTTAAGAGGGATTAGTTCCTCGTTTTGAATATCAAAGGTAAGGAACTCTACTTTAAGGTTTGGATACATCTTGTCTATTACTCTCATGACTTCTGCAAACTCTTTTGCATGAAGGAATGCCGTAATCGGCTCAACGACGATCTTAACGTTTGATACTCTATGTTCCTCATAGTTCCTGAGCTTTTCGTGGATTCCTTTGAAGCCTTCCTCGAATAGTGTCTCAAATTCATAATTCTCGCCATCACAATGGATATCAACAATAACTCCTTCAATCGGTTCTTCAGTCTTGATAATATCCTTTATTGTTTTAGGATCGTCTCTTGAAACTTTACCATCTCTTTCAAGTCTCTTTACGAGGCAATGTAGGATGAAAGCCTTCCCTCTTAAGTGTTCTTCACTCTCATTCTCACCAAGCTTTACGAGTCCTAAGACATCACAGTACTGATATTCAACTTCCTTGAGTTTTTCGTCATACTTCTTTGCACCTATATTAAGTAGAACGTCCATCGAGTCGATTGGAATTTCTTCTCTAATATCTGCGAAGCCGAAAAGTAAACTAATAAGTCTAAGCTTTTCTTCATAGGATAATTTTCTTGGAGTAATTTTAATTATGCTCGCACGTAAGTTGAGGTGTCTCCAAACGATCTCATTTAATATGTTTTCGTATTTTTCGAAAGTCGCGTTATTTCTTGTATAGAAGATTATAATCCCACACTTCCTCGAGAAAATTGCCCAAAGTCTGTCTGCTAAGAGCTCTTTATCAAGGTTAACACGTTCTGAATCCAAATTGATTATGAATAGCTTACCCTCGTCAATCCATCTTTCAATTTCGATTTTATTCCAATCTTCCCGTAAGCTGAGCTTCTTTACTTCAGGGTATCCACCATATTTCTCTCTATAAAGTCTTAAGAGTAAAGCCTCAAGCATCTGAATATAATTGTCATCTGGACTGTCCTTAAAAAGAATCACAAGGGGTTCTACACTTCTAATTCCAGATTTTACACCGCCTACCCCCCCTAACTCTTTAAATATTATCTCCAGTGGGTCTTGAAAAGTTTCTCCTTCAAGGCTCTCATCAGAACTTAGTGAAATTGTTTCCTGAATTTCAGCTCGTCTTTCATCAATCGATTCTTCATGTCTAATCTGATTGACAAGTATGAGAGTTGGAAAGTCGGAATTTAGCTGTGTAGTTTCGTAGAGTATTACAGGTTTCCTTAGGGCGACATTAGGAACTTGAATCTTTATTTTCTGCTTACGCACTTCATAGTTAGTATCAAGAGGATCATCTAAGAATTCGATAATAGGCTTTAGCAAATTTAACTTTGGCACTGAATGGATATGTTGTCTCTCTTTTATTTTAAATTCTAAATCTAACTTCATACTCAAGAACTCGAACTTTGGAGGAGAAACTTTGAATTTTGGATACATCAGCTCTTCTTTCTTCAATCTTTCTAAATGTTTTAATTTTTCTAGACGATAGTCAATCTCTTTAGCTCTAAAAGGTATTTTAGGTTTTTCTAATCTTACTACTGGTATCCTAACTTCTCTCGTCAGCCTTAACTCGCTTTGGATGGTAGAACTGCTTTTAGTCCTACTCTCACGACTTACATACCTTCTTTCCTTCTCCTTGCGCTCTTCTTCGTAGCGATATTCTTCAAGTTTTTCCTCATTCACTTTAACCACCTCGTTGGATGTTCGAGGTTATAATCATCATACACCAGCACATGTGGATCATCACTAGAGAATATTCTGGCTAACCCTAAAAATAATCTTGGTCCAGCCGTGTCGAGAAAGTCTGTAAGCGGACAACTCGTACACTTGTGAATATGTTTCCAATAGGCTGGTGAGTAAGTATTCCAGTATTCAGTAATGATGACTCCTTCAATTTTCAGATAGTATTCCACTTCGTGCGTGCCTAAGCCCTCTAGGCCAATCTTTCCCCAATCAATGATACTCCTAGGAGCATCGGCGGGTAAACACTCTTCGGTAATAGTGCTATATTCCTTTTTAATGTCTTCCACTTCCGAGACGATGTAAGAGAAAATTTCCTTAATTTGTTGTGGGTTAATCCAAGTATCCCAAAGGTAACAAACATTTTCAGAAAAATTAAAGAATTCCCACAAACAGGCTTGCATTCTGTACAGGTTATCTGCAAGTTCCCCTCTCTTATGCCCCCAGATTGTATAGTCTCTTTTAATTTCATCGTTTCCTATTTCAGGCACGAAAATTGGTTCTAGTCCCAAGAACTCTCTAACATCTTCAAAATGATTTTTTAGTCTTGGATACGCAGTAACTAAGTATTTCCAGTGAATACTCGCCGTACTAACAACGAAGAAGGTGTAGTAGTTGTGATTTGAGCTAAAGTAAACACAGGCTTTATAGAACTCTTTTAGGATATCTAACAGCTTATTTGGATCTTGAACGATTTCGTCTGCTTTGGACACTTCAGTTTTAATCCCTACGTCTCTAAGAATTTTAGAGCTAAATCTATTTAAGTATTCTACAAGCCTCAGGAAAGTAGTGGACTCAACTTTATTGATCTTAACATCCTTTAATCCCTCTTCACCTAAGATTCTTACGATGTCAACGAATTTTTTAGGATCAATGTGGACGCCAAACGTAAGCTTAATTAGCTTTGCTAAACTTCTTTCTTTGTAGTTTCCGTCTTTATCGATCCCACCGACGAAAAACGGTAAGAATTCATCATCGCTCATTTTTACGAATTTCAAGGATTTTTCTGCGTATTGAGTGATCTTACTCTTAAGCTCCAATATTACTTGTGTGGTCTCGTATATAGGTCGGACTACATCTTCAAGGTATCTTTTCCAAGAATTTATATCCCAGTATTGAAATCCTGGAATTGAGTCATAATAGCTCTCCATACAAGAATCAATTAGGATTCATCATTAATTATTTATATTTTCTGATTCCATCAAAGTGAAAAGCTTAAAGAATATTTGTCTTTAAGTATAGATTATGACAGACGAGATAAAACTTACTCTACGAGAATTCGTGCAAAAGTTACTGAATATAGTTCCACCTTATGACAAGACCTCTGCATTTCTAATAGAATGCCAGTCCGCGACGAGTCTAAAAGACTTAGCTAAGAATTATCCTGAGTATGTGAGTTTAGATGCGTTTAGCTTAATTCAAAAACTTTTGGGGTTAGGAATAAGGAGTGATGGTTCGCTATATTTCGATTACGCTGAGGGACGGCGTTTAGGACATATACTAAATGAACTCATAAAAGCAATCTTTGAAACCTTAGATAACGATGATCTCAGAAAAGAGCTTTCTCAGTTTATAGAGCAGGAAGTTCCAAACCCACTCGAAGAATACGTTAAAGCTTGCATTAATGAGATAAAGAATACGAAGGTGCTTGACGTTCTAAGATTGTTATCAGGCAATAGTTACAAAAAAGAAGAACTTAGAGATGTGCTAATAGATAAGGGCATAATCATTAACGAAGACGAATTGAAGGAAGCTCTAGCAATATTATCAAGACTAGGATTGATTAAGCGATCATATGGCTATTGGAGCATAGACGATAGGATAAGAAGGCATTTAGAAAGCATCTCCTGAAAGAATGAAGATGGTGCTAACATAACACGTTTACTTTAGCCAATTCATGGACGATCATGGGTCTTAAATTTCTTCACTTCTAAACATTCACTTAGGTACTTAATTATTAGGATAACATACAGAAGTGATCTACACTAAGGAGTATCTTACAGTAACATACGGACCGAACAGAATTGAAGATCCAGAAATCATAGCATCTTTAGCCAATCATCCCACTTATACATATTTGCATGCCTTATTTGGAGGTGAATTTAGACCCACAAATAAGGCCACTGCCTACTGAACTCATCTAAGAAAATGTTTCATCAAAGATGAGTATTTCTGACTCCATTGGAACTAAGAAGAATACCGTGTTCTTGTAGACTCTCGGATTCTCTCCGTAGTTGTTCAATACCTCTTCAACCAAATTCTGGTAATCTTCAACTGCTCTACCTTTGTAGACTTCCCAGAGGTCAGCTGCGAAAAACACCCATCGTAAGTCTGCCTTCGAGGATATCTTTATGCGGGATTGCAATGAGATGAAAGGGTTTCATGTCCATCCTCTATATTTAGATGCTGGATAAAATTTAAAATAGTTTTTGATGAAAATGGAGTTTAAGTGTTTATTTCTCGAAAATCTTTTCTAAAATACTCGAACGTATATTCTTCCACATCTTCAAAGCTTTTCTTATGACTTCCTCTGAGTAATGCGGCTTAAGCTTCTTTACATACTCAACTATAAATTTGTCATTATCTGTGTTAAATTTTGTGAGCGTGTAATCTATTGTTGAAAAGAGTTCGAGAACGTAAGTTGGCGCTCTTCCAAAGAGAGATGTTATTTCCTTAATTATATCAGTAATTTTATAATTAAATTCAATACTTTGAAGATACTCTAGACCTTTTTCCGTAATCTTATAGTGATAACCAAAGTCATCAAATGTTCGTTTGACAAATCCGACACTTACAAGCCTTTCTAAGTCATCTCTTAACTCGAAGGAATAGGGGCCATAATGGTGGATTATAAACTTATAAATCTCTAGTCCAAGGATAGATTGAACAAGATTTACTGTTTTCTGTATGTGTGTATTTCCACTCCAGCTACCTACGCTGTTTAATTCATTAATTGTCTTCAGTAATAGTGCATATTTATTTATCACGGCTCTTACCTCCCATAAATTCATTATAAACTTTTCTACAAACTTTTTCAGCCTTCTCTTTTTCTTTTTTTCGATTTACGTTTGCATATACTCTAACTCTTTCAATGGTAGGTAATGTCTTAAGCAAATCTGAGCATACTGAAATGTGCCTAATTTTCTTATCCTTTTTCTTTTTTGCTGTGTATTCAATATCCCATTTCTCAACGACTTCGAGGGAAATTTCATCATTCACGACGTGGAACTCTGCTTCTTCAGGTTTATATGTTGATTTTCTCGGAGAATCAACGTAGATATCTAAAATTGGGTCCAGATTTAGCTTATCCTCCAGTTCTTCTTTTATCACTTTCTCAAATTCTTCCAAATTTAGCGGAACTTTTCTTTCTTCAAAGATTTTCTTAGGATGCTTTCTTTCAAGTATCCTCCTTGCTAACTCTCTAACTTCTTTGCTGCTACCGTCTTTGGCCTCTTCTTTTATTTGTGCAAGTATCTTAGAATCATCATATTCAAGATACTCATTCACATCTGCAGGATATGAGCCATTTTCCAAAACATTCTTGAGAAAATCCATTAGCATTAAATCATAGATTCTTCTCACAGGATGAAAATAAACCTGAAGAAACATAAAGTAACGAGCTAACAACAAACCCTCGACGGTATGAATTCCGCCATATTCGATACCTATCCGTGGTTCAGGAGACTCAATTGCTATCTCTTCAAAATTCTGAATACGTGATATATCTATAGGATGTGGAACAATTGTGAGTGTCTCTATTAATCGCATCCAATCAAACCTGCCATAAATAACGCCAGTATGTAGAGAATCTCTAATAAGGTAATCAATTCTATCAGCATCGATTTCTCCGGCTAAAATCTCCCTAAGCAAAAATAAGGATTTCATATCTTCTTCATCAATATTACGTACCTCCTCAGGGTATATTAAAAATATAACGTCCTCTATATTTATTCCCTGCCGAGATATATGTCTTTTTTTAAAGATATCTTCAAGCTTTTCTCGAATAATTTTCACTGTTAACTTTTCATGTGGCATATTTTCAGGAAGTAATTCTTCAGTTGTATGTGAGAAGGGACTATGTCCTATATCGTGTAATAAAGCAGCTAGTCTTAATGTATTTCTGAATCTTCTTTGTTCAGTTTCATCAGAAAGCGAGAAAATTCGGTGAAAATATTTACCAAATTTTCTCTCAAGAACATTAAATATTTCATTAGCTACATGCATAACACCTAATGAATGCTCAAATCTTGTATGTGTAGCTCCTGGATAAACATAGTAAGTCATTCCAAGCTGTTTAATATTTCTTAATCTCTGAAAGGGTTGTGAGTCTATTATGAGTCTTTCTGCGTCAGATAGATGAATGAATCCATGAACTGGATCTCGAATTTCTATCATCTCAGATTTAGCTGTAATGATAATGATATAATTAACTTTCGCCGATAAAATCTGTCAGCTTGGTCTCCTTACTCTTAGCATCGCTTATTATCCTTTCTAGTCAAGAATCCGTCGAGTAGCTTTTTCTCCTTGCTGTCGTTTGGCAGGTACTCGCTTACCGCTTGAGCGTATCTGAAAAGCTGTCTCTAAGCCAACCGGTCTTTTGAAGGGTTTCGATTATCTCGTCTCTTCTACCATCCTCCCAGAGCAATAGGACTTTGTGGAGAACGTCGACGAGTTCTTTTGCATCTCTCAACTCTTCAAGCCTCCTTTCGTGAGGACCGAGGAGGTATATGTACTCTTTCTCCTTAACCACGAAGCTCCTGTTCCATACCTTTTCAAGGTCAACTCCGACGCTCTGGGCTAACTTCCTTGCCTCATCGAAGTGGACTTTGGCAGTCTGATATCTCCAGCGGTAGAGGAGGTAGAACCTTGATAGAGGTGATAGCTCGCCGGCTATTCTGTTGTGGAGAATTTGTCTGACCGCATAATCTGTAACGAGCTCTCTGATGTATTCGAGGAGTTTGTCCGCTCTTATGACGTTGCCTTCATAGTCCATAACCTTCTCGTATTTTCCAAAGACTTCGATAGCTGAACCTATTGCTGAGATGAAGAAGTCCGCACCGCTTATTCCCTCTTTCCGAAGACGGTCGAGCTTTTTGTTTAGATGTTTTTTGAGCTCCTCTTTTACTTCATTGAACCATCCTGTTTTTTTCATCTTTCTGCATACTATGTAGATTGACGATGCTAATGCTGCGGATTCTTTTGCTCTAAGTCTTGCTCTCATTTCGGTGTTGATTGGATAGGAAGCAGTTACAACTAAGCCAGACTCAAGCAATGCGTTTATGACTGTTTCCTAGCCGGATGTTGTTTTGTGGGCATAAACGATTACTGCTATACCGTTGGGTTTGAGGACACGGTAAATTTCTTGGAAAGATTTTTTTGAGCATCTCTTCGAAATATCTTTTAGCCTCTTCTCAGCTCCTGTTATTTGTGTATGCGACTATCTCCTTGGATTTTGGAGTTAGAGGGGTTGAGAAAAGTTCTGGATATAAATCGCCGATGGCTCTTTTAAGCCAGACGTAGAAGAAGTCTGAGAGGTAAGAGTAAGGACATTGTCGTAGTATGGTAGGTCTGTGAAGACAGCATCGAAGTAGTTGTCAGGTGAGGGGAGTTCGGTGGCTGAGGCTTTGAAAACATTTGGAATTCGAACAGATTTCATAACTTATCAACCTCCATCTTTCTAACAATGTTTTGTGTTTTCCAATATGACCGCAATGTCGATGTCTGATAGCGAATAATTTTTCCTTAGCATGAGATCCGATTGTTCTTTTATCCGCTCAACATCTGAAGACATAATTTTAACACAATCGACAAATCTAAAATTCTTTCCATTCAGGCAACCTTTTTACGAATCTTTAAAAGCCAGTATCGAAGGTGTAAATCTTTTTTATGTCGTAATCTCACATGACTTTAAGAGCTAAACAGTCATTTGCGTTCAATCCCGTTTCAGATATTATGGTTATTAGCTGAGAGATAGTCTTCGACACAAACATCGATAATTTTGATGTTTTCAAGCGAATGTATCTCCAGCAAAAGACTTTGTAAGTCATTTACATTCATAGCCTTTTTTAAGAGGTTGTTAACTTCAGATAAATAGGATACTGTCGTTATGACTTCCTCTTCTTCATCATTTATTCTTTTCAGTATCTTTTTCGATTTTTCCTTCATCCATCTCGCCTTTTCGCTAAGTTCTTGGGTTTGCAGTATGCGTATATGAATATGTTCGCATCAAGAAATCTCATAGAAATTCCTCTCGAACTTACCCCACTCTTCAATAACATCAACTCTCAAATCAGCACTGTCGAAGTATTTTGTCAGATTGGGCTTTTTCTTTGGTATTATCTTTAGAACTCCTTTCTCTTTAATTATGAAAACTTCATTTGTGTCCCTTAGCTCTCCTTTTCTCCAATCTGACGGTAGGATAATCCTCCCCTGTTTATCCACTTTCTTTATCTTAACACCATGTTTCATTAAAGATAACCATCATTTGGTTGATTTTGGTGAAGTAAATTGTTTGCGGTAATTATTTTAATGAACTCATCATGCTCCATTGAAAAAGTTTATGCTAACTAATGATAAGGATGTAGAGTGGTAACGAAGAGAGAAATAGTGGTGAGGAAATGCTATGATATAATGTCAGAGAGCACTGCCGAGGTACAGCAATAAAATGGGACCAAAGACATACGAGTTCTGGCAGTTGATTGCCATGTTTTTGTATGGAATAGTATACAATTTAACGTACAGGGATTTGGAAGAAGAGTTGTGAGGGACTTTCTTCAGATTCAGAGCTTTCCTTAAAACTTCACTAATCCTATATTCAACGATATGCAAAGCTGTGAAGAGGTTGAGAGAGGAGGATTTGAAGAAACTGTTAGAAGAGTGTTCCAGACTGCTGGACGTGAAGTTAGATATTCTGGCAATAGATTCTCCTGGGTTAAGAGAGGACAATTCAAGCTTCTACTACGCTAAAAGAAGTGGGAAGAAAAGGAAGAGCTGGACTAAGCTAACGTTGGTTGTTTATGTGGAATCTCAGGCGATTTTGGCTGAAGACGTAAGAACGGGACCGGGAAACGATGGAGTGATTTTGAGGGATATGTTCGAAAGGGGAGAAATTCCTCCCTGTAATGTCTTATTAGCAGATTCAGGTTACGATTGCAGGAGTAACGAGAAAATAGCTATCTTTAAGCCGATCAGAAGGGGTGGTAGCTACAAATCCCTAAAAGGATAAATCTTTTCCTCAGATGGCTATTCTGCCGTATAGCTGGATTGTACGGTAAAAGGTGTATGGTTGAAACAGTATTCTCAGTCATCAAGCGCAGGTTCGGAGATCGCATAAAATCTCGTTCTCCTCATTCCAAACTCGTTGAATCCCATCTAATCCCAGCAGCCTACAACATATGGAGATTCTTTATTCCTCTTCATCCCCACTCATCTTGCTACTCCTACCCAATTTGATTATTTTCAACAGAGCAGAAAAATATAATTAAACAGTTTTATAATATTCCCATTACCCTACAACTTCTTAACGTTCTTTTAATTTAATTAGAGCTTAACTTACTGCTAACTCCAAGTTAAATCTTAGCTATTTTCTCAACTATTTCCTTTAGCAGTTCTTTACCCATTGGTTTTGGAATTTCTTTGCCTACCTTCTTAGCAGCTTCAAGCCATAGCTCTATTGCAATCTTTACCTCCTTTAATGCTTCCTCTGGAGTTTCTCCGAAGGCAGAGCAACCAGGTAACTCTGGAACTACCGCTATATACCCCTCATCTTCCTCACTGTAGAATATCTCAATAGTATATTTCACGTCACTCATCCTCAAGCAGATTGTATTTCTCAATTATTTTTAAAAGTTGCTTAACCTGATAAGGCTTAGCTTTACCTTTCACGTTCTGAAAGTTCAGAATTTCTTTGATCCCCTCGTGAACATACACGACATGACTTCCTTTGCCTCCCCTGTACCTAAACCCAAATAGTTCAGCCGCTTTGCATAACTCTGTAAACCTAACGTTTTTCGGATTTCTCTTCAACTTTTCGTATATCTCCCTCTTTTTACCATTCATTTCATACCCCCATCATAAAGAGGATTGAAAGTCACGCAAGTAAGAGCAATATTGTATAATTATAATTAAAGCTTAAAATATATCTGACCTTTGGGACTGCAATCTCCATTATGAGCAATTTCTTTACGCTAAACGAGGAAGTTTTCAGAACATTGGGAATTTAAACTAAGAGTGCGATAATATAAACATGGAGCTATATCCCGAGCTACATCCAGTTGAATATGAGATACGGACAACTCAAAAAGGACGTGAAAGAGTTATCCTTGCAGTCAAAAACAATAAAGATGTCTACACCATCGCAGAAGGACAAGTTGCTGAAACAATTGGTAATGCAATCGCAGCAGCTATTTTGATTCTCGCCTTTGCGGCAGGAGTTGCTATTATCGGATCTACTCTCAGACGAGTATGATCGCAATAGAAGATGCTTTAAAAGGAATAAAGTATGCATTTGACGAAAGAGATCGAGAGTTGATAGCTTATATAATCGACCTTATCAAAGAGAAGGCTATAACCTTGGTGTCTTTAGGATTAACGGTTAAAGATAGCCCAATTATTTGCCAACCTGAAATATACAGTATACAGCACACAGGAAAAAGGTAAAGAAGCTATTAGAAAACGTTTAACTAAGCTCTTTAAGGATTTTCCTGAGCAAGGTCTTAGCATTAAAATAGCTAACGATGATATGGTAGTTATCATTCATTTCCAGCGAAAATCTGGATTCTATAGGGCAGAAATTGAAGGAAACATAGTATATCTATCTGAAGATGATGCTAAAGAGAATAACGTCAAAGTTACCAAGCAACGTGCAGTAGGTATCTTAGCTGAAATAATAATTCAACCAGAACGAGGATCCAAAATTGAGTTTAACTTACTAAAGCTCCTAGTCTTAGCATATCAGCACGATCTTGGAACTTATGTAGATGAAGTCCTTAACTTTGTAAAGAGTTTATTCTCTGGAAAACTAACTGAAAGGGAGCTAGAGGATTTCTTAAACTTCGCCAATAACTTAATTAAACAGAGTTTAGCTTTTTTGCGCCTAGATAGATTGATGACTTATAGTCTCAATTAATGGCTAATAGAAATTTAGTTGGAGGTTTACTCGGAGCATTGGTTGAAGAGAATCACTAAACACATAGAAATTACAAAGCACTAATGCAAGTTGATAATACGCTCTTTTGTCAACGGGAACTCCCTCTTCTCTTATCCTCTTCTCAACTGGCGGTGTGAATGAAAAGCATTTATTATAATCATACTAAAAGGAAACCTATGCACTGCAAATTGGGATTAGAGAACCAGCAGACTTCCGTACTTAATCAACTTCACAAACTTATGACAGAATCCATGAATGAGTTGGGGATTCAGCGTTGCAGAGGATTTGGTGACCCATGCTCTGATAAGAACATTTACTATACTTAAGACGATTAAAAGCATATCAGGAGAAGAGATAATCAAAAAAGATAGAACGACATTAGTCAAAAACATTCAAAGATTGACGGAAGCAGAGGATTTGCTTTACAATCAGCTTAAAATGCTTTCTGGTATTATTGATGGAAGAGTGAGTCTTACGGAGATAATAGACTCAGCGTTTTTAAGACGTTTCAGCGAAAGAGTTTATTCAGCAAAGCTGAGATGGAACTACGTCAAAAAATGTTACGAAATCCTTCAAGAACTGATAAACTGCTGTTTTTTCACAGACAAAGGGATATATACTGCTTATACGACTATAAAACCTGAGGAAAAGAAGAGCACAGAAATCTACGCTGAGATAATTGACTACCTTTCTAAAAAAATGTTAGGAAGTAAAATGACGAAAAAAGTTCTGAGGAGAGCTAAGGAAAATAGAATCGTATACGTTGGTAGGATAAAGAAGAACCGGATTGTAGAGACTTTTGGTAAGAGATTTAAGATAGAAGAGTTATTCGAGAAAGAAAAGCTCTGCAAGAGAACTGTTGAAGGAAAGGAGTTCTTTCTGGCTTCCAAAGTCGTTAACATTCCTGGAGTTGGGAGGGTTAGGATAGTTAAATCTGTGGAGGATAAAAAGAGAACCTTGCTATTTGGTTTCTACTGACTGGAAGAAAAAAGCAGAGAACGTAATAAAAGAATATCTCAAAAGATTCTGGATTGAGGAGAAGCATAGAAGGGACAAATCCATTTTAAAACTCGAAGGAAATTATTTGAGGTCTGATAAGAAGTAATAACGGTTTTATTCTGCTTATGGCTTTATTATCAAACTGTATACAGTATTTGAGCTATAAATTCAGCGTAACTCTCTACAATGCTGTTAATCTTTGCTCCTTTGAGCTGATACAGCATTTGCTTACGTGATTCACATGGTCAGCACTTATAAAATTCTCTACAACAAAACAGTTTACATCGAATTCGATGATGTTGCCGGCTTAAAGGGATATTATGGACGTTATCTTGCCTACGTTTACTTGCCGAATGGAACAGACTTTAACGCTCTACTTGTGAAAAACGGGCTGGCGAGAGTTTATGTTGAAGGAGAATTCAGGAAGGAAGATTACTACCTGAAGCTCAAGGAAATGGCAAAGGCAAACAAAACAGGTTTGTGGAGGTAATAAATATATGCTATGCTAGCAAATTCATTTAGCATGAGAATGGTCGGAACAAAGATTGTAGCTTACTTCATTGTTTTTGCTCTGATCTGCTCTTTTTCTTACTTGCTAACCTTTAAAGGATTTATTAATAAAGATGATTTTATGTTGTATCTTTCTAGTGCAGTTATTCAAGCATATGCCGCGCTCATAGCTATTCCTCTTACCATGTCTGCAGTTCATCTATCTCGAATGTATGGATCGCCTTTAGTCGATGTCCTAATTAAGGAAAGTAAAGGAATTTTTGCCTTATATACGGTAATAGTAGTTATATCTGTTTTTAATATAATTTTTAACCCAGCTACACAAGAGTACTTGTTTATAATGCTCTCACTCCAGCTTAGTGTTTGTGTACTCCCTCTTTATCCATTAATAGAGCAATTAAGAAATCTCTTAGCAATCTCTCCATCGCAGATTATGAAAATTCTTGGTTACCCGGCGGAAATACAGAAACTTATAGATAAAGATAAGCTTTTTGAAGTTAATACAAGACTTCTTAAGGGTTTATCTTTAATTAGGTCATCTATAATGGATATTTCGTTGAGAGATCATCTTAGCGAAACTTTAGGATTGTTTAGTAAGACTATTTCTGCATTTCCTTGGTCAGATAAGAAAGTAGAGGAAAGAAAATTAAGTGATGGAAGAGTTCAGCGAATGGATATGCATTTCTTACTTTTAAATATAGTCCGCTACTTGGATGAGTGTATAATTGATCCACTGAAACTCACAAAAATACTGCCAGATCCACACATATTTTACCAATTATTTAGAGAATTGAACAAAGCTTTCATTAAAACGGACTTCCTTAATTCTTCAGTATTTGATGATTATTTAAGAAAAATATCAATACTGGTTGAAACTTTTGTTGAAAATAGAAAAATTGACGCTTTGAATTTACTTTTTTATAGTATATTTTGGTCATTTAAAGAAGATAAAAAAGAAATTCCAGCAAGAATTGTGTCGAGAGCAATCTTCCTTTCGGCATCTTCAATTAAAAAGTTAAAAGCTATTGGTGTTGAGCGAGGGGACATAGATTTAGCTTTCCTTATTACTGGTCAAGCTTTTGAAGCAATTAAAGACAATCCAAAGATTTTTGCTGGATTAGATTCCAAGTCTATTGACGCTTGGGAATATCTAATAGAAGAAAGTAATAGAACAGATTTGGGGCAGATGATAATTTGTTTACCATTTGTAGAGAACGAATTTAGAAGAATTAAAGAACATGAGCCTGAATTTATTTACGATCGAGCCTTAGTAAATTTTTCAAAAATTCTATCAAAAATCAAAGAAAAACTCGTCAAGAATCAGTGGGTAATATTTATCACTGAAAATAGCTTAAACATCATAAATATCAAGGATAGAACAATAGGTTCTGTTCAGCTTGAGAATGTCTTGCAAAAAGATGAGATAAAATTGCTTCAATCCTTTATCACAAGACATCTAAAAGACTTGTCATACACATAAACATACTAAAAAACTCTTAGGTTGTAAATCGACTAAACCAAAAACTAACTAAAAACTAAATAAAGATAAGGAATGGTCTGTTTGATCTTTATTCTCGGTTTGCTTCTGCTTGCCATCCTGATATGCAAAATTTAAAGATAAGAAGGCAAGATTAATGCTCAGAGAGAGGAAAGAAAGAGAAATGGAAATTTGCTGATTATCTAACGACTGTTTAAGAGCAAACTACTCGTTCAGACACTTTTTCCTCTTTCATACCTTCGGTAATCTCTTTCCCAAAAATCCAAAGCTCATCACAGAATTTCAATAATTTGTTTGTTCATATCCAGAGCTTTCCTCCTGTCATCTGGATTATGATCATCTATGAATTGTGAAAATAGACGTGAGGAGCGATTAGAATGTAGTCAAATTAAATGTTCTACCATCAATTGCTTTTCTCTATATTCTCCTGCTTTCCCTATAAAGGAGAACAAGGAAGATGTCTTTCATTTTTGCATTACAACATTTGAAATTATTTCCTTTATCTTTTGCGGGTTTCTATCTCCTAGCACGAGAAGCCACCAGTGACCTTTAACATTAATTGCTTTCTCTTTACGGCCTTCAAACGCGTTTCTTATTAATTTAAACCATGTCTCGTTTGTTATTTGCTTATCTTTTGGCATATTCTCTAGTGAATTGATTAATCTATTGATTGCATTCTCATCAAATTGCGATAAAATTCTATCGAGCCGCAATACACCATAACTAGGTAGTGAGATTGGTTTTAAGTCATAATACTGTTTTATTTGCTTCTCAGACAGTCTAATAACTTTTCTAGTCTCTTCATTCTCCACAACTGTTGTGTTCACACCCATGCTCAAAGCTGTATCCAAAACCCATGACATCTCGTCAAGCATCCAGAAGGGGTCTTCGAATTCTATAAAGTTTCTCTCAGAAGGTATGCCAACAAAATGGTGGAAAACAGGCTTTTTGTCTTCGTATTTTCTCAGAATTCTACCTAGCCTTTGGATAAGCTGGATTTTTGTTTTAGATGCTGCAACATTCAGTCCGACTTCAGCATCTGGAATGTCTATACCCTCATCAAGCATTCTTGCTCCCACAAGAATTCCATCCTTTCTTCGTTTGAAGGATGATAAAACACTATATGGATTAGAAATTTCAGAGTGTATTACGAAAACATTCTCTATTTCATTAGAAAGCCTTTCCGCAATGTAATTGCAGCTATTTATATCCATCGTAAAGATAATTACTTTTTTGCCCTGAGAATAATAATCCTTAGCGATCTCAATCGCCTCTTCTATCTTTGGCATTGATCTGTGTATTAGCCACCTTCTCTGTGTGATTAGAAGAGCGAGCTTCTTCCAACTTTCAGGGATCTCCAATTTCTTGTATCTTGCTTTTTCAATTAGCTTTACAAAGTCGTTTAGATTGATAAGAGCGTCTTTTTCCACACCTAATTGCTCCAAAAATTTTTCCGTTTCCTCATCTTCTAACACCTTGAAGAATCCTTTCCTTATCTGATCAGAAAGCTCCTCGAATTGCTCCATTTCCTTTTCAGAAATATAAACGGGATGTAAATACCATTCAAATTCTGGTAGAACTCCATCGTTTATCGCATCGTTTAAACTATATCGAAATACTATCGGTATGTTCATACTTCTGAAAATATTTGCTCTTTCTCCTTCATCTGGTGAGGCTGATAGACCCATAAACTGTTTAAATTCAATCTTTTGCAGAATTTTTCTGAATTCAGGAGCGGCAATGTGATGAACTTCATCGACTATGAGCAGGTCAACCTTTTTTATTTCGTCCAACCTAATCAAGCTTTGAATCGTTTCAAATTCGATTTTAACATAATCGCACGATACTGGTATTTTGTAATCGCCGTATTCATCCATCAACCCAAGCTTATCTATCACCTCTTGCTTCCATTGATTTAATATAGCTCTTGAATGAGACGTTATGAGGACATTTCCTCTTTTATTTTTATTTTCCATGTCTGCAGCAAGTTTCTGGATAGCCATCAACCCTACCAAAGTCTTTCCCGTTGCTGTAGCCATCTCTATTATTCCTCTAAAATTGTTTTTGCACCAGCAATCAAAGGCAATTTTTTGGTGTTTCCAAGGTTTTAGGAGCACAACGGGAAAATTCACGACTCTATGTAGCAGTTCTCTTCCATATTTTTTCTTTAACTCATTTGCAATTTTTACGAATTTTTGAACTGCATATTCGGAAGAACACACGAGTTCTGAAAACAACTCTAAAATGAAGATCGCACTCCCCGGATCAAAGAAGTGTCCAAGTTTATCAACAAAGTCTGTAGGCATATCAATATCCTTTGTTCGAAGGAGTTTTTTAAAGAAGAGCAGTATTGGTCTTATTTCAGCTATTCCTATGTATCTGTCTGATTTTTCCGAGATTTGACAATTTAGGTACCATAAACATTCTCTAAACTCGTTAAATTGCGTTTTTAATTCCTCAGAATTTATCCTTCTACCGACAGCTTTGAGCCTTTCCTTTAGAATTCTGGAAAATAGGTTGTAAAAACACTTCTCCGCCTTGGAGTGCTCATCTCGGTAATTTGGTCCAAGAACTGGCTCAAAAATTCCGAATTCGGTGTAATATCTGTAAATCATCAAAATATCGTCAATAAGTGCAAGAGTTCTAACAGGGTGTAGATTCTTCAATTTTTCATCATAAAACTTTTCGAAAGTGTAGTAATCATAATAGAATGGATCTAAAGATTCATAGAATCCTTTCTGACACTTACTGCAGTAAAGTGAGCCAGGTGCAGCATCTCGAATTTGACACTTAACACACTTCATTATTAAAAGTGTTTTTTTTCAAAGGTAAAATATTTTCTATTTCGGACATCCATCTGGATTGGAAGCAAGTTTTTGGTTTATTTTCTATAAATGAACTGTATTTTCTATAGTCCAAAAAATAGCATTACTATTACTTATCCACTCTGCTATTCCTTAATATATTGCCCTCCAACCGGCACAAATCGTTTTGGCTTGGCAGGTTTGTCGTATTTTCTTATGTTTTCAAGCTCTATTGCCATCCAGAGTTTTTTCTTTTGCTGTCCCCTACTCTTCTATCCAGATTTCCATCTTTCTTGCGATTTAATGTATTCCTTAAGTTCTTCTTTTGTCAAGAAAATTCTATCACCATAAATTTCAAAGAACTTCATCGGATCTTCTTGTAGGATTATTCTCTTTATCTTAGCTTCACCGACAAATCCGGTATCTTCGTGAGATTGATAGAAGACAAACTTCATTCTTGGCTTTAACTTCTTCCAAACCGTAGCTGGCTTGACGAAGACGTCTTTTCCTTCTTTGAAGAACCTATCCATAAACTGTTTGGGGATTGGATATGTTACACCTATTACTTCACTCATCAAATCACCTATTTTTCCATAACAGCCTTGAGCAACTCCCCTTTCCCATAGGTTTTGGAATTTCTCGCCCCTCTTTTTTGGCAGCTTCAATCCAAAGCTCGATTGCAACCTTGATCTCCTTTAATGCCTCCTCTTCAGTCTCACCAAAAACAGAACAGCCGGGTAGCTCGGGAACTACAGCAATATATCCTTCATCCTCCTCGCTGTAAAAGATTTCGATTGTTGCAATCATTTCAATCCCCCCTATGTTTTAAACCTACTTGCATTAAGGATTGTTATTCCAACAAGCTTATTTTCTCTGTATCTTAGCAGAAGACCTTCATCTGTAACTTCTGTGTCTGTGGCTTTCTGAGGTCTTTCAAAGCTTATGTAAAGAACATCAGCTTCCTTATCGTAATCAACATGAAATCTTTTTACAGGAAAATTCAGAAGCATTGGGATTGCGTTAACTATTTTCTTCACTTCTTCTGCCATATTATCCCTCTCCTTAACACCTTATCTACTTTCTTAGTTATGAAAGCCGTAATTATAAAACCATCGTTCTCAAGTTCCTTGATCTTTCTTACTGCTAAAAGTTCGTCACTCCAGCCTTTGACTATGAAATCTGGATCCTCAACGGTTAGCAAAACTTCATCTGACAAACCAGCAAGTTCGTCATGGTTTTCCACGATGTGAAACCATCTTTCTTCGGTTAGCCTTATCGGAACACCATTCTTGGATACAGCTATTCCTATCATTCCGCCACGCTCATGATTAGATCGTAGTCCTCTTTTGGAACCTCTCTCATGGCTTTGCCCTGAATGTGCCCGGTCCATTTTCTTTTATTCGTGATAAACTTTAGTTTTGGAATCAGAGATCTGAAGTCTACTGGCGTTGAGAAGATTTTGATTGGTTTTAGTCTTATTCTTAGTGGATAGATCTCATTTTTGTTTGGTGGAGACTTGAATATTCTTGTAGAATTTTTAAAGACTTCTGATTCCACTTCATAAGCCGCAACGATACGGGGAGGTATGATCTCACCATCCTTTTTAGTGGACATGACATAGATCAGACACTTATCACCCGGTTTAACTCTTGCAATCGTGTTCTTATGTCTTTCAGGAACTCCCCAAATATTTTCTTTCCTTATTACGTTCCAGTTCTCCTCAGTTGTAATGCATAGCCAATAAGTCATGTCTACTCCCCGCCGCATACTAATCTGGCAGAATACTATTTAAAATTTGCAGTTCCTTTTCGTCTAAGCTTGATTATTGCAGTTCCATGAAAAAATATCAAAACACTTTTAAAATATTGTTATTTTTTAATTTATGGTGTTCAAAATGAATATTCACTATACAATCAAATTCTGGGGCAGAAAAGACCCTACGATCTTTGAGTTGATTATGAATGGAAGCAAAAAAATCGTTGATCCATTTTGTGGAGCTGGCACTTCCGGTTATGTGTCTGTTTTAAAAGGATGTTCTGCCCTTCTTTCAGATATAAATCCCGTGTCAATCTTTATTTCTGAAAATCTTTTGAATAAAGTTTATTTAGATGAGAATACGGTTAGATATCTTGAAAAAGAATTAAGCGAGATTCAGGAAAGATGTTACAGCGTTGATTCGGGTATTTTACAAGAAGCAGTTTATGTAACCTATTACAGATGCCCTAACTGCGGAGGACACGTAAGTATAACAGGCAGAAAAAACAGTAAGCTTGTTTGTAACTGTGGTCAAAAATTCGCACAAAGAGAGGCAACAGAAACTGTTGATAAAGTGATTGAAATAAGGGTTAAGGACGGAAATAAAATCAGAAAAATAGATCCGACAGAATATGCAGTAGGTATTTCGATTGAAGCATGGTATCCTAAGAGAAGATTTGAATATGAACGCAATAAGTATTTCGAAAACCTGCCAAATTTCGGCAAGCGTGTAGATCAAATATTTTTCCCAAGAGGGTTAAAAGCTGCAGCAGAAACTTATGAATTCATAGAATCTATAGAGAATGAGAAAACCAGAGATTTTCTTAAATTAGTTTTTATTGCATCGCTTTACAGTGCAACAAAGATGATTCCAAACTCAGCTACCAGTGGTCCTTCCTGGAAGATTCCTCGTTACTGGACACCACCAGAGAAAATTGAAAAAAATTTTATCCAGTCATTTATCAGGCGGTTAAAATACCTCAACAAAGTAAAAAGAGAGTGGAGCAAGCAAGTTAAAGATTACAAAATCTTTGTTGATTATTTTGGTGACGTAGAGATTGGGAATTGTAAGTACTTAAGCATAACAAGATGCGATGCAAGGGAACTTGAACCTCCAGAACTCTATGATTTAGCAGTAATGGATCCACCTCACTATGGAGAAATCCTTTACTATGAAATGACCTATCTTTGGCAATGCTGGTTATATGGAAAGAAAAGAGACAGAAGGTTTAAGGATTTTAGATTTTGGAAAAAAGAGATTGATGTAAATTTAAAACTTAAAAGAGGGTTAGATTACTATAATCAGGAATTAATTAAAGTTATAGATAAATACATGAATTATTCTCAGAAAATATATCTCGTACTGCACAATTCAAGGAGGCAGGAATTTAAAACAACACTTAATCTCTTGAGACAAAAATGGAATGTCGAAGTTAAAACAGTAGAACTTAAAGTTCCAACTTCAGCACAAGGAATCCATGGTAGGAAAAAAAAGCACTTGTACCTACTTAAGATTAAAAACTAAAACGTAGTATCCGTTTAGCAATTCACTATGATAGTAGCGAATTAACACAACAGTTAAGCAGCTATTCAAGTGCTGGAGATAGTTTTGAGTGTATCTCTTTATAGTCCAAGGTGTTTTACGAGATAGATTCAGAATGAGAAAGTATTTACGATTTACTTCGTCGTGCTAGCTTTACTAAAATGTTCCATATGGTTTCTAATGCTCGGATAATTCCAGCAATCTTAATTATTATCGAAACTGCTGTTCCAACTCCTGCTATCACAATACCAGCTAAAATACCGTAATGTAAATATACGATATACGCTATCAATAAAGTTAGCGCGATCAGCAAGCCTATAATCAAAATATTCTTCCATCTATGTCTTTCTCGCTCTTTTTCAATGAGTTCTTGAAACTCCTTAATTATCTCTTGTCTAAGTTTTTCTCGCTCTTTTTCCAGAAAATCTCTTTTAGCTTTGTCTCTTAGCTCAGTCGGCTCTAATTTTCTCATATTTTCTACATATCTCTGTATATAGGCGGATCCTACGATCTTTCTAATAGTGTCCATTGAAATAGCCGGATCATTGATTAAAGGTCCTAACGCTGAAATCCCTAGTAGGACTTGTTCTGGATCTACATCATTTTCAGAGTCAACAATTAACTGCAACTTCAAGAGCTCCGCTAAAGTCTTTGAAACGTCAGCTGAAATAAATGGTAAGATTAAATCAAACCAAGTACTGATGAATACCGAAGCTGGTAGCTCTTTTCCAAGGAGTGTAGTTTCAGCAAAGATTAATGTTCTATCACGAGTTAAAAACCAGTATCTAGGTCCAATTAGCTCGTATTCTGCGTCAGATTGACGCAGTCTGTCAATAAAAAGTAGATTTATAGCGTCATGTCTAACTGTTGATTCAATTTTCTCTAGGTTTGCAATTCTTACAGCTTCGAGAACCTTTTGAAACTTATAGTTTTCAAGATTAATTTCGCTATCGTCTACCAAAATTCCAAATTTATCTTTTAATAATTCAGTAAAATTTTTCATCTCTGACAGGAACGTATTCCAAGAGTATCCAAGATAGTTCTCTTTCCTTTTTAGAAATGTTTTTAAAAATACATCGTCCACTAATTGTCTGACTCTTTTAGCCCCTAGGTTTGTCAGGTTTGAGATCTCTGTTTTATAAGTTAAATAAAGATTATTGCTATACTCTAATCTCTGGAGAAATTCCTCTTTTGTATATTTTGTTATTAATAATCTCATGCCCAGTTGAGTAGTGTATTTAATGATTTCTTTTACAACATCATGAGCTTCATGCTCTTCACATAGTAGAGGTATTATTATATTTGTATCTAAATAAACCCTTATATTTATTAGACTCTTTTTCTGAAGTTTTCTCAACTCTGGATCTAAATTTAATATTTGTATTAAATAATATGTTTGAGCAATAGATGATATATATTTTGCTATTATTTCTTCTTCTGATGCCTTCTCAAGAAATTGTTTGATTGCAAGTTTTATAACTTCTTTTAGATTTTCATCTCTAACACCTGAGACCATACTATCCAAGATTGTCTCACATTTTGGAACACTCTTATCCATACTGTGGGTTAATAATAATTTAGCTCCTGCTGATCTCCATCTTTCAAATACCTCTCCAAGAAAACCATATAGACAATGTTTTATCAGATCGACCTCTTTTTTTGATGGTTTATATTTAAGATTTTTCTCAAATATCTTAATAAGCCGATTTTCAGCTTTAGATTTAATATCACTATATTCGCCTAGTATCTTAGATACCCTACTAATTCCTTTAGTTGTCAGCCTGTAACGTTTTTCTTGCTCGGTGCTTATGTCTTTTTTTTCAAGCAATCTCTTGAGAGACTCTCCTAAAATAAAAGAAGGTATGTCTTCAAAACCGAAAATCTCCTTAGCCTTACTAATTATTTCCGTTTCGCTTAATTGTGTATCCTTATGGTGCCATAATGTCAATAATACTATAAATTCCCATCCCGATTCTCTGACTTTAGAAAAGTCGTTGCCGATATCAAGTACAAAAGATGCTAATTCTATCATTTTTAAAGTAGTTTCTGGTATATTGCTGAGATTACTGATGGATGTATACACATTATGATAATTAACTTTTTCCATTTAACTCTTACTATAAAACAGGACTTAACGACTACATAGCATTGGCAAGCTAGTCTCGAAAAGTCTTGATTTAAACATTCGTCAAAAATGTTAAATATTCCAAAAAGTGATGTTTAGTTGAATATGTGTCATCCCTGCTGAAGTATGTTTTGTAAGCGGTTCATACTTTTTACAATACGATTCGTAATTTTAATAGAGGTTTCATGTCTAGTACAATGACAAGATTGAATCGACACTTTTTAATCCTTACGTATTTTACAGCATGGTAACTTTGGAGGAGAGGTAATATGACGCAGCATTACGAACAAGAGGAGAGGTGGATTCAGGGTAAAATTCTCGTTTGGATGAACGAGGTTATTAAAGAAGAAAATTTGCCTTTCGATGGAGTTGAACAAGAATATAAGGTCCCTACAATTTATGGAAAGCGATATCCCGATTTAATCGTATGGAAGGATAAAAAGAAAAATCAGATTGCTTGCGTTATTG
>CBEWZU010000011.1:0-40814 GCA_965561205.1 uncultured Archaeoglobaceae archaeon
GTGGAGCGTTAAAAAAATCTTAGCATTTTCGACCTTAGCTGGAACTTTGCATGTCTTGAGCTCCGCCGTCATCGGAATTCTTCTAATATTTGGAATTAACCTCTTGGGACTTGCGGAAACCGTTGAGAGTTTGTCCCCTCTGCTGTTAATCTCCATCGGGCTCGCCTACTCGATAGTATCTCTGATTAAGCCGCACAAACACACCCACACTTCCGCAACGGTGATTCTACTCGCACTCAGTCTATCGCCGTGCATTCCTTTAATTCCGATTATGCTCGCCACGAGAACTTATGCGGAGCTTATAATCGTGACAACACTTTTCGGTGTTTCAACGATTTCAACGATCGTTACGCTTACATATCTCTCATCAAAAGCTTTCAAGCCTCCGAAAGTCATCCACGGAAGGGAGGACTTCTTAGCCGGATTAATAATCGCCCTAACTGGATTGCTGAATTACGTATTCAAGCTCCATGAAAGCGACAAAGCCTGAGATCATTGGAATTTTGTTTGCCAAACTCAAGCCCAAGAAAGATGAGGTATTTGTTGATGTAGGGTGCGGAAGCGGTAGCGTTTCGGATTTCTTCGCCCCCTTCGTGAGGAAGGTTTACGCCGTGGACATCGATGAGGAGGCGTTAAGCAGGGCGAAAAGTAGGCTTTCAAAGCACGATAATGTCGAGCTCGTTCTCTTGGACGGCTACGAGTTCCTTAAAAAGAACAGCTACGACATCGTTTTCTTCGGCGGAACGAAAAACATCGAAAGAATGCTTGAAGTTTGTAGGGCTAAAAAAATTGCCGTTAATGCCGCGAGAATTGAAGTAGCTGTAAAGGTTGTGGAGATAATGAAGAAAACGGGGATTTTTAAGGAAGCTTTAATAGTAAACGTATCTAAAAGCTATGAGCTTGCTGGAGGAATTGCTTTTAAAAATCTGAATCCCGTCTTTGTGATATTAGGTGGCGAAATATGAAGGGGAAACTATACGGCGTAGGAATAGGCTTGGATAAATCCCATCTGACGTTAAGGGCAATTGAAGTTATAAAGGAAGCTGATGAGGTGATCGTTCCCGGAAACATGGCTCGAAACATAGTAGCGGACGTGAGGGAGCCAAGGATGGTTGAGTTTCCTATGGGCAAGAGTGAAGAGGTGGCAAAAAAACTTGGGGAGGAGTTGGCGACGAGATGCGTTAACGAGCGAATAGCCTTCTGTTGTATCGGAGATCCCGTTTTCTACTCGACATTCCACCATGTGGTTGATGAAGTGTTAAGAATAAATCCCGAAGTGGATATCGAGATAGTTCCGGGGATAACGAGCGTAACCGCATCCCTCGCCAAAGCGAAGGTGTTTGTTAATGAATCCGTGTTAATAACAACCCAAGATTTTGCTCAAACAGATGTGGCTGTTGTGTTGAAAGCAAAAAAACCGAGGGAAATTGCGGAAAAGCTTAAAACGATGGGATTTAAAGATTTCATTTTAGTTGAAAACATGTTTATGGATGGAGAGAGAATTTTGAAGGTTATGCCAGAAAGAGCAAGTTATTTTAGCGTTTTAATAGGGTTGAAATGATGAGGGTGTATTTCGTCGGTTTCGGTCCGGGAAATCCCGAGCTCCTGACGGTGAAAGGATACAACCTGCTTAAGGAAGCGGATCTGATCATCTACCCCGGCTCATTGATCGATGAAAAATATCTCGAACAATTCAGTGGCAAGAAGATAAACAGCTACGGATTGAAGCTTGAAGAGATCGTTGATATAATCGTGAAAGCTGTAAGGGAGGGGAAGAAAGTCGTAAGACTTCAGAGCGGCGATCCCTCCATCTACGGAGCCATAGGAGAGCAAATAAGGGAGTTGGAGAAGAGGGGGATTGAATACGAGATAGTGCCGGGAGTGAGCAGTGTTTTCGCATCGGCGGCAGCGATAAAAAGGGAATTAACGACTCCAGAAGCTCCCGGAGTTATCATAACCCGCCCGAAGGGGAAAACACTCGAAGAGGATTACCTCAGCATCCTCGCGTCGACTTCCTTAACGCTCGTGATCCTTTTGGGCGTTGACAAGATAGACTACATCGTCGATGTGGTTGGAAATGTCAGGGGGCTGAACGAGCCTTGTGCCGTAGTCTATCACGCATCGAGGGAGGACGAAAAGGTTATCGTCTCCACACTTGGCAAGATTGCAAACGAGGTAAAGAAGGCTGGAATTAGAAGGACTGCGACAATAATAATCGGAAAAGCAG
Source organism: uncultured Archaeoglobaceae archaeon (assembly GCA_965561205.1). Classification (GTDB taxonomy): domain Archaea; phylum Halobacteriota; class Archaeoglobi; order Archaeoglobales; family Archaeoglobaceae; genus Geoglobus. The sequence continues at coordinate 2,228 of CBEWZU010000011.1, forward strand.
TTGAAGGTTATAAGGGGAGGTCGATACTATACGGGTAGCGGTAGTGTGCTTTAAGAAGGACGAGGAAATCGCCGAAAAGTTAGCCAAGCATCTCAGCGAAAATTACAACGTTGATTTAATCAAATACAGTCGTGGTGTATGGGAAGGCTTGATAGATTACGACTGCATCGTCGCCTACATGCCATCGGGCATAGTTATTAGGGGCATGTGTCCGCATTTAAAAAACAAGTGGAAAGACCCGGCGGTAGTGGTCGTTGACAAACCATTGAAGCATGCGATCCCGATCTTGGGAGGACATCATGGGGGAAATGAAGTTGCAAAATACCTCGAAAAGATGGGAATAAAGGCTGTGATAACAACGGCGATGGAGTTCTCTGAAGGTTTGAGTGTCGGTGTTGGATTTAGAAAGGGCGTCAAGAGTGGAGAGATACTGCATGCAATAAATCGTGCTTTAAACGAAATAGGTGCAAAGCTTGATGAGGTGAGGGCTATCGCGACTGTTGAGGATAAAAGAGAAAGCGTGATAGTTGACGTTGCCGATAAACTAAAAAAACCGTTACTTTTTGTGAAAAGGGATGAGATTAACAAAATGGAAATTAGAGAAACCAAAGCGAGGATTATAGGTGTTAAGAACGTTGCAGAGGCTTGTGCCATCTACACATCCCTATACGGAGAGCTGATCCTCCCAAAAAGGGTTTACGGGGGTGTAACCGTTGCAATCGCAAGGTAAACTATACATTGTCGGGATCGGACCCGGGGATATAGAGTTGCTGACGATCAAGGCCGTTAACGCTTTGAAAGAATCGGAATACGTGCTCGGGCACAAAACGTATTTGGAGAGGATAAAGGGTTTAATTGAAGGTAAAAAAATCATAGAGAGCGGGATGGGTAGGGAGGTTGAGAGGGTTAAGCTTGCCGTTAAACTCGCTGAAAAGAGTGTTGTATCGCTTGTGAGTGGTGGAGACCCGTCCATTTACGGGATTTTACCACTTGTTGTTGAGTTTATGTTAAAGAAAGACTTAAACATAGATTACGAGGTAATTCCGGGTGTTACGGCTTTATGTGCCGCTTCCCCTTTGTTGGGCTCACCCATTTGTGGAGATCATGCTGTTATCAGTTTGAGCGATCTACTAACTCCATGGGAAAAAATAGAGAAGAGACTGTTACACGCTTTGAAAGGGGATTTTGTTATTGCGATATACAATCCATCAAGTAAAAGGAGAAGGTCGAATCTAATTAAAGCTATGGAGATCGTGTTGAACGAGAGAGGTGACGTAGCAGTAGGAATCGTGAAAAATGCGTTTCGTGAGAGTTGTGATGTAAAAATAAAAAGGGTCTCAGAGATAATTAAAAATCCAGAAATTGTGGACATGAATACAATCCTGTTTATTACAAACTCTGAGACGCTCATAAATAAAAATAAGATGGTAACACCTAGAGGTTACTCTAGCAAATATGATTTTTGAAACCAAAGATATTTTAATAGTTTGTAATACTTAAAGTTGAATGCCAGAAAGAAGTCGGGACTGGATTAGACAAGCAAAGAGAGATTTTGAAATGGCTAAAGAAGCAATGCGGGATGGATTCTATGAGTGGTCGTGCTTTGCTGCACAGCAAGCTGCCGAAAAAGCTGTTAAAGCTGTGGCATGGGGACATTCCGTCTTTGAGTTGCTTGCCACGAAAATATCAGTTCCAGAAGATGTCTTAAACTGTGCAAGGTATCCAAACGGATTTGATTCTGGCTACGGAGGAGGATGCAAGAAATGCGATCCTTTATTGTAGAAGAGTCATTGAATTCTGTGAGAGTGTTCTGGCTGAAAAGAGATGAGTTAATCGAGGAACTGCGAAGAATTGCAAGGGAAATAGGTAAAAAAGATGACAAAATTGTCAAGATAGTTCTTTTTGGCTCTCTTGCTGAAGGGAGAGCCGTGCCGGGAAGCAATGCGGACGTGCTGATAATACTGAAGGAAGATGACAGGAAATTCACAGATAGGATTTCAGAGTATCTCCAAAAATTCTCAATAAACTTCCCAGTTGAGGTGTTTCCATACACTGTAAATGAAGTTAACCCTTTGGTTGAGGAGGCTTTGAAAAAGGGAATCGTGCTTTTCGAAAGCGATTAAAATCAAGTTATCTTTACAATAAATCAAATTTAGAAAACTTTTTGTTTTGAATTGCCAATTAGCTTTAATGGGTTTTATGGGTGCTGAAACAGAGTATGCAATCTGGATAGCTAAAAAAAGTGCTGAGATAGCCAAGTGTATTGTGCCGGGAGATGGACTCAAAGAAGAGATAGTGAGGAGGTGCATAATAGCAACTGGTGATGAAACTGTTAAGGATTTGATCGTATTCAAAGGAAATCCGATGGATGGAGTTGAGGCGATAAAAAACGGTTGTAAAATTATCGTGGATGTGAAAATGCTCAAGGTTGGACTGAGAAAAGACGCCATTGCAGCCATCGAGTTTGGAGAAAAAAGCAAAGAAACGAGAGTCGTTGATGGTTTAAGGAAGCTGAAAAATCAGCTTAAAGGAAGCTTGGTTGGTATCGGTAACGCACCATCTGCTGCGATTGAACTGTGTAGACTCGCCAAAAAGTATCCCCCAGCTTTTATTGTAGCCACACCCGTGGGCTTTGTAAACGCTTCAGAGTCCAAAGAGATGATTAGAAAACTTGACATTCCATCAATTACAACGGTTGGAACGAGGGGTGGGAGTGGGATATGTGCGGCAATAATCAACTGCTTGATTGAGTATGCTGAAAGACCCCATTGAGTTGTATAAGTATCCCAAGGAGTGGTGTCATGGCGATGTCCACAAAGTGCGTAGTGGACTCTACATTCTTACACCCGATGGTTGGTTAAAGAGAGGCATAACTACGGCAACAACAACTTCAGCAGCGATAAACGCTGCTATAGCATCGTTGTATGAGGACGTAAACAAAATTGAAGTTTTAACTCCGGTAGGGATAATTTTGAAGGTTAGGGTGGAAGCAAAGGATGGTGTTGCTTTTGCAAGGAAGTTTGCCGGCGATCATGCCTTCGACGTTACAGATGGACTTGTTGTGAAGGCCGTTGCGAAAAAAGATAATGGTATTGAATTCGGAAGGGGTGTTGGAGCAGTTAGCAAGGCAGCTATGGAGCAAATAACGACCAACTTTAATCTTTATAGAGAAAAGTATGATTATGAAGGTGGTGTGCTTATCGAAATCCCCGATGGTGAATTAATTGCAAAGAAAACAAAGAACCCCACGTTGGGTGGCACATCGATTCTGGGCACTACCGGCTTTGTCGAACCTTGGTGTGAGAAGTTGGTTGAGACGAAAATAAAGATTGCAAAGCAATACAACAAAATTGCGGTGACGACCGGCAGAATCGGATGGAGGTATGCATTGGAAAACTTTAGAGATTACCAGCCGTTCGTTTTTGGCGTTCATCTGACTGAAATTCTTAGAAATTTCGATGGGGAGATAATTATTGTTGGTCTGCCAAAGTTGCTGTTCAAATGGGCTGGAAAGAAAAACAAAGAAGGTATATTGAGAAAAGCAAGAGAATTGAATAAAAACGTCGTGGATGTGGTGTTGTTGTAATGCTCTACGTTGTGGGCGTTGGGGTTTGCAAGGGACATTTAACGAAGAGGGCGATCGAGCTAATTAGAAATGCAGATGTAGTTTACGGTAGCAAAAGGGCATTAAAACTTGCTGAGGAGTATATAACAGGCGAAAAGAGAATAATGGGTTATAACGATGCCGAATATAAAAGAATTGAAGAGGAGGGCAGATATAAAAACGTTGTAGTTCTTTCAACCGGAGATCCAATGGTTTCAGGCTTAGGCGTTAAGCTTAGAGGTCTGATCGAGTCGGGAATCTCAAGCGTTCAGGTTGCTTTGGCAAAACTTGGTGTTGATTTGTGTGATGTCGCTGTCGTGGACGCCCACGCAAAAAAACCAGAAAATTTGGATGAACTGCTTAAATTCAGACACCTTTTGATTTTAGCCGATAAAAAATTTGATATCACGATCTTTGGAAATCGTGAGGTTTGTTTAATTGAGAACCTGTGTATGAAAAATGAGAGAATCGTTTTTGGTAGGGGTGTTGATTTGGAGGTTAAATCCGATTACGCAATAATCTTTGTTAGGAGGTGATTTGTTTGAGGAGGGGGCTTGTTATAGTGGGACACGGCAGTCAGTTGCCGCACTATAGAGAGGTTATGGAGAAGCATAGGAAAAGGATAGAAAAAACGGGAATTTTTGATGAAGTAAAAATTGCATTTGCCGCGAGGAAGAGAAAACCTTCACCCGATGAGGCTATTAGAGAAATGAAAAGCGATACGATATATGTCGTGCCCCTTTTCATATCCGCTGGATTGCACGTTACCGAGGATCTGCCGGAAATGCTTGGCTTTCCAAAGGGTAGTGGAAAAAAAGAGGGTGTTTTCGATGGAAAGAGGGTCGTGATCTGCGAGCCAATAGGTGAAGATTTGTTTGTTACCTATGCCATACTTAATGCTGTGTTTAAATTTGATAGTTAATTATTTAATTACTTTGACGAAAATACCCCTATGAGAGTATCAATTCTCGGTGCTGGAGCGATGGGTGCCGCCTTGACGATCCCATACTCCGAAAAAAACGAAGTTTTTCTGTGGGGAACCGAATTCGACGTCCCGATATTGGAAAAACTTTTAAGGAACGAAAAGCACCCAAGAATAAACGCAAACGTCAGAGCCGACAGAATTCTCATGCCCGAAGAACTTGAAGAAGCTCTAAATGCCGATGTGATAGTTCTTGCAATAAGCACTGAAGGTGTTTTAAGTATTTTCGAAAGGATATCCGACTTAATCAAAGATCAATCCATTATCTCAGTCGCAAAGGGACTCGCCGAAATTAATGGAGAGATTTACACGATACCGGAAGCACTCTGGACTAAAAGGAAAGACTTGAAAGATAAGATCGTAGCCATAACGGGCCCTTCCATTGCGAGGGAAGTTGCAAATAAACTGCCAACTCACGTAGTTTACTCCTCAACAAATTCGGAAATTCTAAAAACTCTAAAGGATTCCTTGGAAACCGAATACTATAGGATAAAGACATCAACCGACATAATTGGATGTGAGATGACATCGGCTCTGAAAAACGTCTATTCCATAGCAATCGCTTGGATAAGTGGAGTTGAGGCAAGAAAAAACGTGACTCTAAACAATTTGAAGGGAATTCTTGTAACTCAAACTTTATGTGAGATCTCAAAGATTGTTGAAGCTCTTGGAGGCGATTCCAATACACCTTACGACCTATCCGGTATTGGAGATATAATTGCAACTTTCAGGGGTGGAAGAAATGGTATGTTAGGAGAGTTACTCGGTAAGGGATTAAGCGTTGAAGAAGCTCTGGAAGAGCTTAAAAGAAGAGGCGTCGGCGTCGTTGAAGGTTATGTAAATGCCAAAAGAGCTTACAAACTTGTTGAAAATCTTGATAAAAAAGGTAAAATAAAATTGGAGGATCTGAAGCTTCTTGGCGTTATAAACTCTGTTCTATACGAGGGTATGTCTGTTGATGATGCTCTGGACATCATTTTTTAGGCTTTTTTGTAATAATTTTCTTTGTAATAATTCAAAGCCCTTTCGAAATAATCCTTGGAAAGCTTGCCATGAGGAGTCTCCACTTCAAAAACCCTTTCTGGGACTCTCGTTTCGTCAATATCGAATCCCATCATTTTCTTTAATTTCAATTTTTCGAAGTAGATTTTCCTTCCGAGCTCTTCGAGATCTTCTTCGTTCATCTCTACACCGAGGGGTTTGAAGGCTTTAAGGACTAAATCCTTCGTGTAGAGCCCACGAGCGAAGAAGCACACTACGAGACTCGATAAAACCTGACGCCAGCACTCCTCCTTCACGAGGGTATCGACGAGCTCCTCCGGCTCGAATTTCTTGAATTTCTGATCGATAGAGTATCCAGCGTTATCAAGGTGGCTGTGTCTCAATCCGATGGTTAATCCGATATAGGATGCGTATCCCGTATTATATCCGGGCATCTCATTCTTTCCGAAACACATTGCAAATTCACTTCCACCATAGATCTCCGAAGCTTTTTCCGCTCCCTGAGCTAAAATCTTGTAGAAATCGTTCGGCTGATAAACGATGTGGTCTATCGCTTTCAAATAGTTTTCAACATTTCCAAATTCTAAGGGGATTAGGGTCTCGTTTTCTGTGATTAAGCCTCTCTTATATGCTTCGGTTGCCCAAGCGAGACACACACCGGTGCTTATGGCATCTAAGCCGTAGGTTTCAACCCTGTGGATCAACTTTAGAAGGTCTTCCCTTTTGTTTACCCCTATCATAGAACCGAGGGCGTATATAAGTTCGTAATCGTAACTTATCATGAGGGTTTTATAGAAGTATCTCTCCCTTTCGTATTCCTCTCTCAAAGCCGCTATGTGTATGCATGCCGTGGGACAGTGAGAGCACGCAATCCTCCTACCGAGATTGTGTTCGGCAAGGCTTTCTCCGCTTATATCCTCAACATCCAATTCTGTTTCGGTTAAATTCTTAACGGGAAGAGCCTTAAGCTCTCTTAGCGGCAAAACATTTACGGGTGTTCCTAAAAGATAGTATTTCTTCATAGCGTCCGACTCAATAGCGGCTTTAAGTATTTCTCCGTAAATCTCCCGGTAGCTCACTGGATCAACTGGCTTAAACGTCTTAATACCCCTTATGACCAGACCCAAGAGGTTCTTGCTACCGAAAACGGCTCCCAAACCGAGCCTTCCGAAATGCCTGTAAGTCTCAGTGGTGACACATGCAAATCTGACGAGCCTTTGACCTCCAAATCCGATCCTCATAATGCTTCTTCTTCCTCGTCCTCCTTCGTTTTCAGCAATTATTCTTCCTAAAATTATCGAACTCCTTATCCCGACGAGAGAACGGGCGTCCTTGAATTCAACTTTCTCATTGTTAATCACCAGATAAATGGGTTTTTCACTCCTTCCTTTTATCACAATGGCTCTGTATCCTGCGGAGGCAATTGCGGCAGCACTCCGCCCACCGGCATGGCTTTCCCCAAGATTTCCCGTTAGAGGACTTTTGAACATTGCAACCGTTTTCGATGCATATGGATAAGCCAACGTAAAGGGTCCGACTGCGAAAATTATTACATTTTCTGGGCTAAGGGGATCGAAATCTCTTTTTATGTTCTCCTTCATTAGCTGCACAGCAATCCCCGTCCCTCCAAGCCATTCGGCAAGGTCGTCTCTTCTCTCGATTTCGTAGGTGTAGTCCGTAAGATCGATCGTTAGGACGTTCATATCTCCACCACCTCCAAAACGCCATGAGGACAGAAATCAGCACAATATCCACAGTGGATGCACACACTGATTTTTCCGTCCTCCCTTTCGAATATCGCATTTATCCTGCAGGCTTCAATGCAGTTTTTGCATCCTATGCAGTGTTTTTCGCTGTAAATTACGCCACCTTTCTTTCTCGGTTTTAAGGCATTAGTCGGGCAAACCTGAGCGCAGGGAGGCTCTTCACAGGCATGGCAAAAGATTATGGCAGCTCCCCTCTCGAATCCGCTGAGACTTACGGCGAGGATGGCAGATCTACCGTATCCGATATGAGGATCTTTCGCGTTTTTTCTTGAGCACGCATACATGCAGAGACCGCATCCGACGCACTTCTCAATATCAGCTATCCTTAGCAGTTTCATTTTCGATCAACCTCCCCATAGCTTCAACAAAGTCTTTCTCCTTACCGACATCCACGACGGCGGCAGCCGCAAGTCTGTGAGTGGCGTCGGCGAATCCTCCAACCATTTCACTCGCCTTTGGAATGAGGTAATCAAGTCCCAAAGCTTTTCCGTGTAAGATCGATCTTCCAAGCTGGGTTGGAACTCTGCCGCTTATTTTGGTTCCCTTCCAGTCTATTTCTCCAACATCGGGAACTAAGGGTGGGATCCATTGGAATCCTATAATGTATTTGTCCATGTCCATGAACGTCATATCCTTGATTAGTTCGCAGAATTCACCCACAGCCTTAACACCCATGGGGTCGAACCTGTCTTTTAGATCGAACCACTGAATGTTCTTCGTCTTTTGCAATCCGCCGTTCTTTAAATAATCAATAGCTTCTCTGAATTTCTTTTCTCTCATTTCCTCGAGCTTTTTGACTCTTTCAAGGATTTTTTCATTAAATCCGTTAAAACATACATGAACAGCATCCTTGTATCCCCTTTCGAGATAGCCACATGCTCCGAGTGTTGTAAGCTTTGGAGCGATGTTGTCAGCAAAATCATCGAAGACTTTTATATAATATCTCTCTTTAGCTCCTTCAAATCTTAGTTTTACTTGCCCAAATTCGATCGCCTCATCGAGGACGCACCTGTCGAAACCGAGGACGCCACCGTATCTATCGTGATAGTCGCCGACAGCTCCTAAAACGGCGATGTATGCGTATTTACTCATGTCTGGGTTCACTCTCTTTGCGAAGATGTAATTAAGGGTGGATGCGGAGACAAACACATCCCCAGATATCCCTGCAAGTTCTGGATCAAGAATAAAAACTTTTTCGCTTTCTATCGGCTTCGCCGGGTGATGGTCTATTATGAAAGCGGCAGTCTCCGTGTATTTATCGATTATATCTGCCGCCAATCCTCCCAGATCCGTGTAGACGAAGATTCCATCTCTGCTCTCATGAATTTTCTTTACTATTGCTGGATAGACTTTTTCGATACATATTAGCTCGTATTCACATTCCAAACTCTCTAAGAGAGCTTTTAAAATTGAGGCAGAACATATTCCATCGGCATCATTGTGGTGGATTACGGTAACCTTTTCCCTGCCATTTCTCTTCAGAAATTTTTCTGCCACTTTATCAACGAGATCGAGAAATTTCGTGTCCACTATGCAAGCTTCGGTTACTGTTGCCATGTTTTTATTTAGATTTTTCTGATAAATAATTTTTTCCTAATATCCATAGTCGAAATCTAAGAAATCTTCCGCAGTTTCCTCCCCCAACAATCCACCGAAAATTCCACCGAATATTTCAAAGAATACGGGTTTCTTCTTTTTCTTTTTGATATACTCTTTATATATTGGAGAGATCTCTGAAAACTCTTTTTTAATTCTTTCAACAATTTTTTTCAAGCTCACCTCTATCAAGCCAAACTCCCCTGCACTTCGGGCAGACATCTATTTCCACACCGTATTTGATTGTTTCAAACATTTCAACACCGCAGACCGGACACCTTTTCATAAACGATGATACACAAAAAACAAATATAAATGTTTAATCTTACAATTTTATAACCGATGATGAAACGAGGGCGAACTGAGAGGTGATGAGTCCACCCGTTTCTGAGGTTATTTACCTAAAATCATCGTTCTAAACCTATCGGCGGCTCTCGCGGTGTTGTTAGCTATCTCCCCTAAGTGAACGACCCATTCTACCATCAGATGGACATCAAGGGGATTCATATTATCGCTATTGAAAAGCTTCTTATGCAATCCGATTTGAATCATATCACATTCGTGTTCCATCTCCTCTATTTCGGAAACGTGCTCAAGTGCCGCATTTATCTCCCTCTTACTAAAGGATGTTGCTAAAAGTCGGGAGATGTGATCTACCATCTCCTCGTATTCGTTTACAGTCTCCATTATCTTTGCGAGCAGTATATCGAATTCTTCCCAAATGTCTTCGGGAGCGGTCTTCACAACCCTAAACGTAAGCATGTGTCCAACATGCTCACAGTAATTGATAATGTCATCCTGAACCTTTAAAAAATTCAAAAGATCGTTCCTATCTACCGAGAGCATAAGAGATTTCGTGACGTGTCCCCTAATCTCTCTCTTTATCTTATCAGCCTCATGTTCGAGTTCGTCTATCTTATCCCTTAATCTTTCGACTTCAGCAAAATCACCTCTTCTGTAAGCATGAAACTGCTTTTGAAGGAGTCCTATCGCCCTACCGCATATTTCGGCATGTTGTCTGAGGGGTTCGAATGGAGAGTATCCGAATATATCTGTTACGCTTCTGAGGAATCTCATACAAATATCACCATGAGTGTGTAAAGGGCTATGGCGAGCCCAGCGGCTACGGGGACAGTTACGATCCATGATATAATAATCTTTCGGACGACGCTCAGATCTACACTCGCCAGACCTCCCGCCAGTCCGACCCCCACAACGCTTCCCACGAGGGTGTGCGTTGTTGAAATGGGCATTCCAAGCATTGAAGCACTCAAAACTGTTGTCGCCGTAGCAAACTCTGCGGAGAACCCTCTTGTGAATGTTAATTCTGTTATGTTTTTTCCTACGGTTTCTATGACTCTGTAACCCCATGTAGCCACACCCACAGCGATACCCAAACCTCCAACAGCCAAAACCCATATCGGGGTTTCCCTTCCAAGAAATCCCAAAGCCGCCGCTATCGGTCCGGTGGCATTTGCGACATCGTTGCTTCCGTGAGCAAATGCAACGTAACAAGCTGTAAGAACCTGTAGGTATCTGAAAACATGCTCCACTCCGTAAACATCGTAACGGCTGAAAATGGCAAACCTTATCAGTGAGAAGACTAAAAATGCTAACAAACCTCCCATGATGGGTGAAATTATCCAGCTAAGCACGATTTTTGTTAAAATTACCCAATTTATGTCTTCTAATCTTAGATAGTTTTGAGAAACCGCTGCAAGACCGAATCCTAACATCGCTCCCACAATGGAATGGCTTGTCGAAATCGGTAATCTGTAATAGGTTGCAACAGTTATCCAGAATCCTGCGGATAAGAGAGCAGCTAAAGCACCGATGGATACTAAATGGGGATCCAAAAGGCTGATGGGGACGATTCCCTTTGCTATTGTGCTCGTAACTCTGTGACCCGCTAAAACGGCACCGCAAAATTCAAGGATTGCCGCTACAAAAACGATCTGTTTCAGCGTCAGGGCACCGCTTCCATAGGACGTTGCCATGGAATTGGCGGCATCGTTGGCACCGATATTCCAAGCCATGTATAGACCGAGTATAATCGCAAGAACTTCAATTAGCATGTCATTCCATCGGAAGGACAATTAAAAAAACTATGCCATTTAATATATATAGATATATAGGGATTATGGAATCTATATACCTAACAATATCCAAACCCTTAAATATAATTACGACATCCCGGATATATGAAAGACGTAAGAAAGATATTCAAAAGTGGCAAGGGCAGTTACATACTGACACTTCCAAAGATCTGGATTATCGAAAACGGGCTTAAAGAGGGGGACAGCGTATACCTCGATATAAAAAGCAATAAGCTTCTTATCTCACCATCCAACGTCAAGAAAATGCCAAACAGGATAGGCTCCATCGACGATAAAGATCTGGACTTCAATCAGGTTTTACGTAGAATTATCGCATATTACCTTGCGGGATACAATTCCCTTAAAGTTAGGACGTACAACGATGAGCAAAGAAGAGCCGTTGCCTTTACATCGGATATGCTTATCGGCGTAGAGATAATGGAGGACTTGGGAGATGTGGTCACTTTAGAGATCTACCTCGACTCAAGGAGGATTAATCTGAACGAAATTGTCGAGAGAATGAGCCGTGTCTGCCAGAGCATGCTCTCAGATTTCAGAAAAATGATAAAAAGCTTTAAAAGGGAAATCGGAAGCTCGATAATCGTAAGGGAAAACGAGATAGATAAGTTGTATTTCCTGACATTAAGGCTGGTCAATAATGCCGTGTGGGAGAACCTGCGTGAAAACGAGATATTAGAAGTCTTCAACTACAGAACATTCGCAAGAGCTTTGGAGAGAACTGCAGATCATATAGACGCGATGGTTGAATCCTTAATAAATCTTGGAAAAGCTTATCCAGAATTCTGTGGCATAATAGAAAAGTGCGAAGAACTTTTCAGAATTTCGACCACATCTTTCTTCAAGAAAGACATTTCCACTGCTGAGGAGGTTTTAAATAATGCGGAAATTTACATTAACCATATCATCGCCCTTCACTCTAAGATTCTTTCCTACGAGAAGGAGGAGATATTAAATCTAAAAACCATCTTAGATGGTCTTCAGAGGGTAATAGGATATTCCTCAGACATAGCTGAAGTGACCATAAACGCAAGCGTTTTAAGCTGACGGTTCAATCAAAAGCATGCAACTTCTACTTACGTTTTTAACAGCTTTCACTATAGCTTTCTTTGCGTCTCCCGCCGGAGTTTCTGGAGCTTTCCTGCTCCTCCCGTTTCAGGTAAGCGTTCTCGGTATCACAGACCCCTCGGTTAATGCAACGAACTTTCTTTACAACGTGATAGCCATTCCGAGTGCAGTCTACAGATACTGGAAAGAGGAAAGAATGCTCTGGATTTTAGCGTTAATTATGATCGTTGGGTATCTGCCCGGGATATATGTAGGATCTCTGGTAAGAACGCAGTTTCTTTTGGATACAAAAACATTCAAACTGTTTATAGGGGTTGTTTTAATGTTTTTGGGATTAAATCTTGCCAGATCTATACGTGCGAAGTATGTTAGAGAGATGGATAAAAAGGTGAAAACTTTTAAAGGTGTAAAAGGTTTCGTTACCCTTAAAAAAGTAACTTTAAAAAGAGTATCCTTTGATTTCTGGGAAAAGGAATTCTCCTTCAATCCCCTAGGAATTCTCGCAATTTCCCTTGCCATAGGAATAGTTGGAGGTGCCTACGGAGTTGGCGGTGGTGCCTTGGCGGCTCCCCTACTCCTCTCCCTTTTCAAATTGCCCGTCTACGCGATAGCGGGTGCAAATCTCTTGGGAACCTTCACATCCTCAGTATTTGGAATCCTCAGTTACACCTCCCTCGGCTATCTGCCGCGATTTGATATCGGGCTTGCCTTGGGATTTGGAGGGCTATCCGGAATGTATTGCGGTGCCCGGACTCAGAAATATCTACCCGAAAGGTTGATAAGGCTCTGCCTTACGATTCTGATATTCATGCTATCCTTCAGATATATAATCCAGTTCCTTATTCGATTGTGATAATCTCACCCGTCCTTTCGTAAACTCTGAGTCCGTCTATTTTTTCCAATTCTCTTTTGAAATCCTCCGACTTCAATTTCTCGATAAACATTTTAACCTCTTTTTTCTCCAATCTATCCTTTGGAATAAGGAAATCATACTCCTCAGCTCTGAGGGGGATAAATCCCAAACCGTATTGAGTGGCAACAGTCTTAATACCCAATCCAGCATCGGCTTTTCCGCTCAGGATGGCAACTGCTACTGATGAGTGCGTTTTCGCCTCGATTTCATATCCCTTTATCGATTTAACTACATCTTCAAATTTTTTACCTTCTTTTTCCGCAATCTCCTTCAAAAACGTATCGAGCAGAATTCTCGTTCCGGATCCCCTGTTTCTGTTAATTATGGTCACGTCTTCCCTCAGGAAATCTTCGATCCCCCTTATCCCTTTGGGATTGCCCTTAGCGACAATTATCCCCTGCTCCCTTAAGTAGCCTTTAACGAGGACAGCATTCTTGATACCATATCTCTTCAAGAACGGGAGATTATATTCACCACTTTCATCCAATAAGTGGGTTCCGGCTATATCCGCTTCACCCCTCTTTACTGCTAGAATACCACCGGTGGATCCGACATTGATTATCTTGGATCTTACCGGTCTCATCAATCTCAACAGAATCTCCACCCCTATGCAGTTGCTCCCGATGATGATTAAATCCGCCGGTTTAAGTTCGCTGTATAGCGTCACTTCAACTTCTTCCCCTTCCTCAAGCATGACAACGTTTTCGGGGATCTCCACGAATCCATCCGTAAAAGATAGGGCGGTTATAGCACCGCTGTAAGATCCCGTTACCGGATAGGCTGTGAAGCCGCCCGATCCCCTCACAATATTCACGGGAAGGTATTCCCTCCGTCCTTCGGATGAAAACATCTTCATGGCAAGCTTACATCTGATCTTTTTTCGCTCCACATCAAATCCCGATAGCCTTCTGATTAGGGGTGCCACGAAAACTTCGAAAATCGTCAGAGCTGAAGTGGGATATCCCGGAAGACCAAATACGAATTTCCCATCGCAAACGGCGATTACAGTTGGTTTTCCCGGCTTTATGGCAATTCCGTGAACGATAACTCCGGGTTCCCATTCGTTTAGGATATTGTAGATTATGTCTCCGACACCTGCGGAAGTCCCCCCGCTCGTTATAACAATATCCGCAATCTTCAATCCCTTTTCAATGAGTCTTTTTATCTCATCTCTGTTGTCGCGAGCTATTCCGATAAAAATGGGTTCACCACCGTTTTCCTTTACAGCAGAGCATAAAGCGTAGGAATTCACATCGTAGATTTTACCGTATTCGAGGGGAGATCCGACTTCAATAAGCTCATTACCCGTCGAGATGACAGCAACCTTAGGTCTCTTAAACACTTTTACACGGTCTATTCCACAGGCCGCCATCACGCCAATCTCTCTGTGAGTGATCGCGTCACCACGACGGAGTATTAGCTCACCAGTCATTATATCGCTCCCAGCGGACATCACGTTCTCTCCCGGTGACACCGGCTTGAATAACTCCACAAAATCTCCGATCATGCGGGTGAATTCCACCATGACAACGGCATTGGCTCCCTTTGGCATCGGAGCACCCGTTGCTATCTCGACGGCTTCTCCCCTTTTCACCTCCATCATGGGATGATCTCCGGCCGCTATTCTTCCGATAACCTTCAGTCTGACAGGATTATCTTCATCGGCATCGAAGGTGTCTTCCGCTCTAACGGCGAATCCATCCATCGTTGCTCTGTCAAACGGAGGGACGTCTGAGATGGAGTAAACATCTTCAGCGGATACCCTCCCCGTTGCGTTAAGGAGAGTTACCTCTTCTATCTTCCTTTCTGGAAGGAACTCCTTTATTTTCTCAAAGACCTCATCAATGCTTAGAACATCTCTAAATATCTTTCTCTTCATTTTTGACATAGGTCGATTAGAGGTTTTATCTGGATTTAATTTTTTGTACTATTCTATTAGTGGTTGTTCGACAAGGCATTAGGATGAGTATGTAAAGCATTTCGAAGTATACAAAAACGGTTCTGTTAACTTATTGTTGGTATAACGTTCTGGGGATATGTGAAGTTCCGAGTGAAGTGAGGAATTTGGACGGAGCAATAGCGAAGTCGGATATGCACCCGTTATACGCCGTGGATCACCACAATCTTTAAATCACCCCATACACCTTAAACAACTTTCCTAAATTTGAATGCTCTAAAACTTCTATGGGTATGGAGAATCTGTCTTTATATCTTCCTATCATATTTTTAAGATTCAAAGAACATCTTTTAGCCGTCAGGAAAATTACTACGCAATGTTTGTAATGAACAAAAGGTCTTAATATCTGATAAATAAACTTTTCAGGTACTGTAGAAGAAGATATTTCCCTTCCAGACTTTATTGGAAAACATACGTACAATGTCTGCCCACCAATTTGTATTGGAAACTCAAAATCTGAAATTTCAGCACCCGTATGGGGTTTCTGAGATTCAATTTCTAATTTTCGTCTGACATAATCGGGGATTTTACTATTTGTTCTGATTATTTTCACAAGAGCCTCTCTAATATCGGCATCACTCATATTATATAATTTAGACATATCGGATGAAGAAATGTTTACTTCTCGAGCCTCTAAATATTTGGGAAATATTATCCTAAAAATATTTTCAAAATCTACTTTTTCAAATTTTATGGGAAAATTGAAATGTAGTTTTCCATCATACTTATCCGAGAGATAAAACGCTAAACTTAGTACAACCTGTGGCAGTAGCTGTCTGTCCACATATTTTGTTTTTGAAAGTTTTTCTAGAACTAGCTTCGATACACTGTTGGAAGTCTTTTTGTCAATGTGATATAGATTTATATACATCCAACAAAGATCTCTAAGTGAGGCCTTCGAGTAAATGTTAGGTAGAGTCTTTTTTATTTTCATTATAGCTGACTGATTAAAGTCGTTAGAAGGTACAAATTGCTTATTCCTTTCTAAATTTAGAAGAATGTAAGTGAACAAGGAAGGACGTTCGTAAATTTCTTCAATATCACATTGATTAACAAACTCTGAGAGAATACGAGATATCTTCTTGCATAGGTTAATAGAATCCTTTTTATAGGTCTCTCTACCGGTTCTTAAATATAAATTTAAGACTTTATTGGCAGTGCATAAATTATATAAAGTCACAACCCATAGACGATGTAAGTCTCTGTTTTCAATCACTAATTTATCGCATTCTACCATATCTTTAATCCTCTCAAAAAAACAATTAGTTAGGGAATCCTCCAAGTTTTCATATGAATTATTTAAAATAGAGTTTAGAATGTTAACATGCATTATTTCCATATCGTAAATCGCCCAGCTAATTTGTCTTTCAAGTTTAAAATAGTCGCCATACTTGTAGGACAATAAAGATTGATACAAATTTCCAAAGAAATGAGAATATGTGGTTTCTATTAGTTTTTCATATATATTAATAAACCTTTTGCGAAGGTATATATCATCAAGAGGCTCTATCATATTCTCATATGTCTGCAAAATCTCGAATATAGTAAATGCTACATTTGCGGGGTATCTTTTCTCTTGGAAATCATACAGTTTATCGAGCATTTCATGAGTATAGCTAATTAACTTTTGGATAAGTTTCTGAACCATTCCTCATCACCAACGTATATTATTTTCCAATTCCTTAAAAATGATTTGAAGTCACTGCAATTAAATAGTTCAACGAATTTGCTTCTTGATAACCATATTGCATCTATATATCTGTTAGTTAAACTGCAAAATTTATTAAGCATTTGACTTCTCTTAAGATTAGATGTCTCTTCTAATCTGTCTATAACTATCAGAACATCTACATCAGGACGTGTTTTTCTTTTATTAATTCTAGTTCCAGTAACAACAGAACCATAGATCATTACTAGACAAGGATTAAATAAATCTACTAAGGAATCCAAATCAATAATATTCTCGATAAGTGTATCTTGATATGCACGATACTTACCTTCCATTTTCCCCTTCACCATAAATTTTGCCTAACTCTAATCTTCCTGCAATTCGGGGAATTACATAATTTGTAGTGCTAAATGAAATATTTAAATTTTTCTCATCTGATCATACAAGAAAAACATAAAAAAACTTAGTAATTATAAATCGAGGAACTAAAGCTTAGGATATATCCTTACAGAACTGGGAAAAAGTATAGAGATATCGTGATTAAATTCCTGAAATCTGGCAAAACTCCTTTCTCTTCGGGCAATTCAACCAATACAGAAAGCATATCGTCTAATAATTTAAATTTCTTCTTTGAGTTCCTTAAATTCTTTTTCTTTTGCCATATTTATTCCAAAACCTCCGTGATGTTTCTAAGAAGAGTGACCTCAACTTCCTCTCCCTCTTCATAACCTTCTTTCTCTTCGGGAATTACCAAAAGGGCATTTGCCCTAACGAGGGAGCTTAAAATTCCTGATCCCGAAGTTCTGATGGGATATATTTTTCCGTTATCCCATAGAACTCTTGCGTTTGTCCTGACACCCACTTCTGAGGGAATTCTCGACTGAACAATTCCCCTGACACGGCTCCATTTCCTTGCGATCAGCCGGATGGACATTAATCCGTATAAAGCGGGAATGGCAAATGTGTAGAACGAAAGAAGAGCAGCCGCTGGAGAACCGGGGAGCATTAAAATCGGCTTTCCTTCGATCACAGCGGCTCCCGTTGGCATACCGGGCTTCATAGAAACACCGTGAAAGATTATCTCACCATACTTTTCAACGATTTTTGGGACGAGATCTTTCTCCCCAACGGATGTCCCCCCTGTGAAGATCACGGCATCAAATTCAAGACCTCTTACAAGAACTTTCTCGATCTCTTTTTCATCATCCTTGGCTATTCCAAGACTTATCGGTTCGAATCCGTTTTCAAGGAGGGCGGCAAAAACCATCGGATTGTTGGAGTTGTATATCTTACCGTATTCGAGGGGAGATCCGACTTCAATAAGCTCATTACCCGTCGAGATGACAGCAACCTTAGGTCTCTTAAACACCTTTACTTCGCCGTAGCCTAAGGATGCGATAACGCCCACATCCTGCGGTTGGAGTATTTCACCCTTTTTCAGGATTATCTCTCCCTTTTTAATGTCTTCACCCCTTCTCGAAACGTTTTTGAATGGTGTGAGGGACTTCAGGACTTCAACAAATTCTCCTCTCAGATTTGCATGTTCCAACATCAGAACAGCGTTCGCCCCCTTTGGAAGAGGAGCCCCCGTTACGATTTTAACAGCCTCACCCTCTTCCACAGTCACTGAGGGTTTCTCGCCGATCTCTACAGCTCCGGTCACTCTAAGGAGCATGGGGTTTGTGAGAGATGATCCGAAAGTGTCCTCCGCTCTAACGGCGAATCCGTCCATTGCCGCTCTATCAAACGGAGGAACATCTATTGGAGACCTTATATCTTCAGCTAAAACTCTGCCGTAACTCTGGTAGATGTTAATAACCTCGGTTTTAAGGGGTTTTATTTTTGAAATCAGTGACTTAATAGCCTCGTCGACGTTTGTCCGTGTTTTAAAGCCGATACCTCTTACCATTATGTTCTACCATACATAACGATTTTTATGCGTTATGCTAACATTTTTAAGACATGCACCCCAATCCTTCTCAGATGAGAACTTCGGACAGGAAGCTCGACCACATTAGGATCTGCCTGCAAAATCAGGTGGAATCCGGACATACCGGTTTTGAAGACGTCATGCTTATTCACAGATCACTACCCGAACTTAATTACGATGAAGTTGATATGGAGGTAAAATTTCTCGGAAAGAGGTTAAAGGCACCCTTTCTGATAGCTTCAATGACGGGAGGTCATAGAGAGGCTTACGAAATAAACAAAAATCTCGCAATAGCCGTTGAGAATTACGGAATAGGTATGGGTGTTGGAAGTCAGAGAGCTGCAATCGAAGACGAAAGTGTCATCGACACGTTTTCCGTGGTGAGGGAATACGCACCAAATGCATTTATTTACGCTAACGTGGGATTACCTCAGATTATCGAAAAGGGTGTTGAATTTGCTGAAAAAGCTGTTGAAATGATTGAAGCAGATGCTATCGCAATCCATCTGAATTTTCTTCAAGAAATTGTCCAACCCGAAGGGGATAGAGAAGCAACCGGTGGCTTTACCGCAATACGGGAGGTAGCAAGCGAGCTTCACGTTCCCGTGATAATTAAGGAGACTGGAGCCGGTATCTCAAGAGAAGTAGCCTTCACAATGAGAGAAGCCGGGGCAAAAGCGTTGGATATAGGAGGGAAAGGGGGGACAAGTTGGAGTGGTGTTGAATACTACAGAATCGAAGATGAAGTGGAAAGGGAAATCGCAAAATGCTTCTGGGACTGGGGTATCCCGACAGCATTCTCTATCGTAGATTGTCACGATGTTCTTCCCGTGATCGCAACGGGAGGGATAAGAAACGGTATTGATGCCGCAAAGGCTATAGCTCTTGGTGCAAGAATCGCAAGTGCCGCCCTCCCCTTCCTTAAACCGGCAAAAGAGGGATACGAAGAGGTGAAGAAAAAGATAAGATTCTTTTTAGAGGGATTGAAAAAAGTTCTATTCCTAACCGGATGTAAACATGTTTACGATCTTCACAAAATCCACATCTTTGTAAACGGTCCTTTGCGAGATTGGATAGAGTTCAGAGAATTTGATTTTTACGAATTTACGAGGAGGAGATTTCATGATATCTGATATTATAAGGGAAAAAGCCGAGATAATTAACAGGGAGATTGATAAATACCTCCCGATTAGGGAGCCGAAAGGGCTATACGATGCCGCAAGGCACTACATCAAGGCCGGGGGAAAGAGACTAAGACCCGTGATCTCATTGCTGTCTGCGGAAGCCCTTGGAAAGGATTACCGGAAGATAATTCCAGCGGCAATCGCAATAGAAACCGTCCACAATTTCACATTAATTCATGACGATATAATGGATGAAGATGAAATGAGAAGGGGTGTGAAGACAGTCCACACATTGTTCGGTGTTCCGACGGCGATTATAGCGGGAGATACACTATTTTCAGAAGCTTTCGATATTCTAACGAAATGCGATGCAGAGCCGAAAAACATAGTCAGAGCCGTGAAGAAACTCTCAAGGGTTTGCGTTGATATTTGCGAGGGTCAGTTCATGGACATGGATTTTGAGGGTAGACTCGATGTCACCGAAGGAGAATATTTAGAGATGGTCAAAAAGAAAACGGGTGTGCTGATTGGTCTATCAGCTTCAATCCCCGCAATACTTTTTGGAGAGGAGAAGGATATCGAAGAAGCCCTCTGGAATTACGGAGTCCTCGCCGGGATAGGTTTCCAAATCCAAGATGATATTCTCGACATAGTTGAAAGGGATAAGATCGGAAAAGACTGGTGCAGTGACATCAAAGAGGGGAAGATGACATTAATCGTTATAAAGGCTTTTGAAAAGGGGATTAGGCTCGAATGTTTCGGTAAGGAGAATGCGAGTAGAAAGGAGCTTGAAAGAGATGTTAAGAGACTCATGGATTGTGGAGCGATTGACTACGCAAGAAAAAAGGCTAAGGAGTTCGTAGATCTCGCCAAGAAAAATTTAGATGTTCTCGAAGATAGTGAAGCAAAGAGAAATCTGATGGAAATTGCGGATTTCCTGATCGAAAGAGAGTATTAGGTGGGAACATGGATGAGCTGATATGGAAACATGTCGTTCTGAATGCAAAGAAATACGGAAAGCCGAATGCTAAGGCTGTGATGGGGAAGGTAATATCTGAGAACCCTGAGCTAAAGAATCAAGCAAAAATTGTGTTCAGAAAGGTTAAAGAAATTATAGAGGAGTTTGAAAATCTCGATGATGAAAAGAAGAGGGAACTCTTCGAAAAGTTCGAAGAGGAGAGGAAGACGGAGAAGCTGAAGGGTCTCCCGCCCCTTCCGAATGCCGATCGCGTTGTGATGAGATTTGCTCCGAATCCAAACGGTCCCGCCACTCTCGGTTCCGCAAGGGGGATCGTGATAAACAGCGAATACGTAAAGATGTATAAGGGAAAGTTCATACTGAGATTCGATGATACAGATCCAAGGACGAAAAGACCCCTTTTAGAAGCCTACGATTGGTATTTGGAGGACTGCGAATGGCTTGATGCAAAGCCCGATGAAGTTATATACGCTTCCAAGAGAATTGATGTCTATTACGAATACGCTAAAAAACTAATAGAGATGGGAAAAGCCTACGTTTGCAAGTGCGGTAGGGATGAATTCAAAAAATTCAAGGAATTGGGAGAGGACTGCCCCCACAGAAACAGAGAGATCGAAGAAAATTTAGAAGACTGGGAGAAGATGCTGAATGGAGAATATAACGAAGGAGAAGCCGTTTTAAGGATTAAAACGGATATGAAACATAAAGATCCCGCAGTTAGGGACTGGGTAGCGTTCAGGATAATCTATGCGGATCACCCCTTGGTTGGAGACCGTTACATAGTATATCCGACTCTTGATTTCGAGTCTGCGATAGAGGATCACCTTCAGGGGGTTACCCATATCCTCAGGGGGAAGGATTTAGCGGATTCGGAGAAGAGGCAACGTTTCATCTATGAATATTTCGGATGGGAATATCCTTTGGTCAGGTTATGGGGGAGAATAAAGATTCAGGAGTTTGGGAAGCTTTCAACAAGCATAATAAGGAAGGGAATTGAAGAAGGGAAGTTCAGCGGATGGGATGATCCAAAACTTCCCACATTAAGAGCTTTAAGGCGGAGAGGATTCGAACCGGAAGCAATAAGGAAGTTCTTTATCTCTTTAGGAGTTGGTGAAAACGATGTAAGTGTAAGCATGAAAAATCTACATGCGGAAAACAGAAAGATCGTGGACAAGAAGGCTAACAGATACTTCTTTGTCTGGGATCCGGTTAAATTAGAATTGAATGGACTTAAAGAAACTTGCTTTATCAGGATTCCACTGCATCCCGAGAAGGGTGGAGTCAGAGAGCTGAGGGGAGAAAAATCTATCTACATAACAAAGGATGACTACGAGGGATTCTTAGGGAAGATCGTCAGATTAAAGGGATTTTGCAATATCAAGATAGAGGACGGGAAAGCCGTTGTGGTTGAGAACACAGAATTCAAGAAGGGCAAAAACATCATCCACTGGCTTCCCGAAAGTCAAGCGGTTCCCTGCAAAATCCTTGGGGTCGAAAAAGATTACGAGGGGTTTGTGGAGGCTAACGCAAAGAACGATTTGGGAAGGGTCGTCCAATTCGAAAGGTTTGCATTCTGCAGAATTGAAAAATTCGATGATGAAGCATTAGCCGTTTACACCCACGAGTGAAATTCCCCCAGCGGGAGGAGACTTCTTAGCACCGAAATTTAAATTTACTTAAAATTAGTCACGTAAGAATAGGGGGTAATAAAAATGGTAGAGAAAATTCCATCCGGGATTCCGGGATTAGATGAAGTTCTCAATGGCGGTATCGAAAAGGGATGGAGCTATCTCATTAAAGGAGGCCCCGGTAGTGGAAAAACTATCTTCGGATTGCAATTCCTCATGGAAGGCGCAAAAAAAGGTGAGAAAGTTGTATACATCTCATTTGATGAGATAAAAGAAGAAGTCGAAAGGCAGGCTAAGAATTTTAGATGGGATTTAAGCAAGATCCACTTTGTCGACAAAGTTTCAGAAATGGACATACTATCATCAGATCTGCTCTTTTTGGATTACGAATCTTTAGCCGAAATTCACAGCATTATAAATTCGATTATCGAAATAAAAGAACTGAAAGATGCGGATCGGGTATTCATTGACGGAATAGGAATTATAAGGGATATTGTCAAGGATCCCGCAATATACCGAAGGATTATGGCTTCGATAATTAACTACTTCAACAGAAACAATATAACAACAATAATAGCCGAAGAGTTCGTTACGGGAATCGGAAAGGAGATAACGAGCTATCTAACGAGCGGTGAAATCGTTCTTGACAAAGTCGAAAGGAAAGATGGAGAGATTCTGAGAATGATTGATGTTATAAAGTTCAGAAGTGAAAACGTCCATCTCGGAAAGCATTACTTCGAGATAACTCCAAAGGGGATTGTAGTTTATCCGATAATTCCTCCGAAGATCAGTGAAAAAAAGCGGGAGAGAAGGATGGTATCTACGGGATCTAAGGAGCTCGATGCCATGCTCAGCGGTGGAATTTACGAGGGGTCAGTTGTCCTGATAACGGGAAAGACCGGAGTGGGAAAAACAAATCTGTGTCTTCAGATTTTAATGGAAAACGACAAAAGAGGGGGCATTGGCGTTCTATATGTGGGAGACGAAACCGAGGATACAATACTAAAGAGATACCAAAACTTGTTTGGATATGAGCCAAAAAACCTCGTGATAAGGGAGTTTACCCCTTACGGAATGAGTTTAGGAAAGCTCTACAATATGTTTATCAGAGATATCACCGAGTTGAAGCCTACAATGATTATGGTGGATCCCATAAATACTCTACAGAGAATCAGTTTGTCCGATGATGAGCTAATTAGGTTCCTCAAAATCTGTAGAAACGTAATCCGATCTTTAGGACTGATCAGTGTTGCCACATACGAAGTTGCCGAAGCCGCCGACTCTCTCCATTTCACGGGTGCGGGCATCAGCTTTTTTGCAGATTATCTATTACTCGGAAGACATGTGGAGATAAATGGGGAAATCCAAAAGATCCTGACAGTTATAAAGAACAGGTTCGGTGATCATGAAAGAATGCCAAGAATACTAAATTTCAAAAGGGGGGAAGGGTTGAAGATAAGTAAGCCGTTAAGAAAATACACTGGATTAATGGGAATATCTCTAACAAAAATGTGAAAAATATTTCGTTTTTCCGAACATTTTAGTTAAATTTAAATAGAATTTTGTCAATACTAAATTCCATGAGATATATCAGTCTATTGCTTATGCTATCAGTTTTGATGACACCAGTCCTTGCTCAAGTAGTAGAGGATGTAAGGATTGTTAAACCAGTGCCCGTGATTTTTCCGAAACCCTACGGAAACATTACAAAGCTAATCATCCAGCCGGAGTTCAAGTATCTGAGATTAAAAGCGGGAGAAAGCAAGACTTTTGAGGTTAAGATAAAGAACCCGACAGATAAAGAAATCAAAATAACTCCGAAGATCGTGACATCTCCCTACGAACTGGGAGTTGATGAGGAGTGGATCAGTTTCGATAAAACATCCTTTACGCTCGAAGCGAATGCCGAGGAGACCCTTTCAATCACGGTTAAGATCCCACCAGACGCCGAGAAAGGATATTACTCCTGCGAAATTGCCCTTACGAACGATACGATCAGTCCGCCCACACCCTACGAACAACCTAAGTTCGTTAACGCAATCCATCTCTCCGTGGAGGTTTGGATACCTCCGAGTGTGAAGATCTATCCGAGATGGATCAGCGAAAGGGTTAAGGCTGGCGAGATGTTAGAATACGAGATAACCGTGGTCAACACCGGAGATAAAAGCTTCAAAATAGATCCGAAACTCGTTGAAGAGGACTATTACGACGAATACTCCACGCAGATAACAGAGGACATGATCGATTTTGACGCTCCGTCTATAATTCCACCGAATTCGAATGTAAAGGTTAAGGTCAGAATTCACGTTCCTTCGGGTGCCAAGGGATTCCTTAGGGGATCGATAAACCTCGGAATAAACGATCCCGGTCTGGATGAATGGAGACAGAGAGTTGATATAAACCTCCAAGTTTACGAAGAGCCCGCGGAGCCTTTCGTAAAAGTGATAAATGTGGAGGAGGCGGAAAAACTAACGGTCAAAGTTAGCGTAAACGATTATTATCCTCCCGTATATTATCCCGTTCTATACGGAATAAAGGCTGAAGAATCTCAGGGCGATGTGGATGTGGTGATAATCTCTCCTAACGGAACTGTCAACGTAAAGCCAAAGATTCTTGAAGATCTCTTCGTAACCGTTGGCATGGGAAATCCTCCTTGGGAGGAAGTGGAAGGCATATACAAAGTCACGAGAGCGGGGAAAACACTTACCTACGTAATAGAGAATCCTGAGGATGGGCAGTGGGAGATAAGAATAATGCCGAAGGGATGTGCCACGTTCCATCTCCAGATAGAGATAGAATGAAGCGGCTATTAATCCTCCTTATTTTTGTTGTCCTATCGGGATGCACCGAAAGCCCAGACATTACGGAAAAAGTCCGAGAAAATCTCTATCCATTCAACGAATTCGAATACGATTCCATCAATGTCAGCGTTAAAGGAGATAAGATTTACGTCGTTGCGAAAAGCTCCGAACTTGACGGCGAAGATGTCTACCTCCTCCTTAACGATAACGGGACTCTCATTTTGAAATCTTACTGTCTCGAAGCCCTGCCGGTAGGTCTAAAGCAGAAGGCTGTTGCGATTGCATTGAGTAACGAGCAGATCTTCTACAACGCAAACGGATTCATTACAGTGAGAAGGATTCTCCCTTTCACAGCGGAGAAATTCTACCAGCCAAAGGAGCTTTTCAGCGTCACTTGGCACGGGAACAAAACCGTCTCAGCCCTGATAGATATCGAAGAGGAGAAAATCGTGGCGATTTATATTAGATAATTTATCTTTTATGAGCCTGACCCACAATATCCTCCAATTTCTCGTTCGTCATTCTCGTGTAAGCTATCAGGCTCTCCTTAAGGCTGTAAAAAATTCTGTAAGAATAAAAGACAGCCGATCCTACTTCAACCGCAGATGCCCCGGCAAGCATGAACTCGATCACGTCTTTCCATGTCGTCACGCCGCCGCAACCTATTATCGGAACGCTCAGTTCCTCATACAAGTCCCAGACGCATTTAACCGCAATTGGCTTTATTCCCTCACCGCTCACGCCTCCGCTCACGTTGCTCAGAATGGGTCTTTTCGTCAGAATATCGATCTTCATCCCCTTAAGTGTGTTTATCGCAACTACGCCGTCAGCACCCCCTTCCTCAGCAGCTTTCCCAATCTCCACAATATCTGTCTCAGGGGAAATCTTCGCAAATACGGGTTTATTAGTAGCTCTTTTCGTTTCCCTTACGATCTCTCTGACGAGATCTGGATCACTGCCGACTGTGAGACCGAACCTTTCTGAATGGGGACAACTCAGATTTAACTCGAAGCCCGAAGCGAAAGGGAAATAGCTAACGAGCTTCGCAAATTCTTCGGAATCGGATCCGAAGAGACTGACTATAAGGGGTGCCTCCCCCAAATACTTGCGAAGCTCTTCGCTGAACCTCTCAGCTCCCGGTGAAGCCAAACCAACGGCGTTTATCAATCCGTGGGAGTAATTTATCACTGTGGGATTTTTGTAACCTTCCACCTCTTTCAGCCCGACGCTTTTCGTCACCACTGCTCCCGCATCTCTTGCGATAACATTCAAAGAAGCTGAGTAACTCCCCAAAATTCCGCTTGCAAGAATAAGAGGATTGGACATCTTTATTCCGGCAATGCAAACTCTCAGCATTTCGGACATTCAGAGCCTCCTGAGAACTTCGGAAAGTTTTTGATTTCCCTTTTCGAAATACTCCACGCTTTCAAGTATGAGTTTGGAAAGGTCTTCCCTACTATCCCTTAGTTTCTCAGCCCATTCCTTGTATTTTTTAATATGCTCCTCATTATGTTCGATCCAATGCTCCACCAAAACCTTGAGCTTTTCTTCCATGATCTATTTAAGGTATCTGTTTATAAAATTCTTTGGATTTTCCTCCGTTATCATCTCGACTATTTTTTCGTCGAAGTGCTCCTTAAGGGTGCTTAGCGTCTCATCGGGTCTCCACCAGAGGATGGGGATTTCGCTTCCGTAAAGTATTCTTTCTGGGTAATCTAAAACGATCTCGACGACATCCTCACAGAAGAATTTAATCTTTTCGTTAATCATTTCGTCAAAGATTTCCATCTTAACGAGGGCATTGGACGTGTCCGTGAAGATGTTCTTTCGAGCATCGAGATACTTCCGCAATCTTTTTGTCCTTCCAACGATCATGTGAGCTAAAATTACGG
Source organism: uncultured Archaeoglobaceae archaeon (assembly GCA_965561205.1). Lineage (GTDB taxonomy): Archaea > Halobacteriota > Archaeoglobi > Archaeoglobales > Archaeoglobaceae > Geoglobus. The sequence continues at coordinate 29,253 of CBEWZU010000011.1, forward strand.
GAAAGGAATAATTGTAAACGAGTTCTTCGAACATCTCTGGGGACGAGTATTCGAACGCATTATCTGGGAAATATCCCGTGTGGATGTATAAGGGCTTTTTTAACTCCTCAAGAACCTCGTAAATCTCCATAGCCTCTTTACTGTTTGGTTTGAATTTCTGAACTGAAGGATGAAGTTTAAGACCGTCAATTCCCCTCTCAAACATCTCATAGAGCAGCGTTATATCGTTAAGGGGATGAAATCCCGAGAAAGCAAAGCAGTTATATCTTTCTTTCAGATAAAGATTCCATTCCACAAGCTTTGCTGTCATCTCAGGTGTGATCGAATGCGTTAGGTTGAAAAATATCTCAACTCCCATAGTTTTTAATTTTTTCAATGCCTCTTTCCATTCGATTTTCATCCCCGGATTAAATTTGTGTTTCTTTTCTATCCAAACGTAAAATCTCCATACCACATCATCCGGATAGAGATGGACGTGGGTATCAATCATAAGCCTCCCTCAAGTAGGGAATTACTTTCTCAGATAACAATTTCAGGTTTTCCATGTAGTATTTTTCCTGAACGAGAGGTGTTAAAACGAAATGCTCCACACCGGCTTTGATGAATCTCTCCATCCTTTCAATCACGTTATCCGGATCCCCGTAGATGTATCTTCCCTCGATAAGATCGAAAGGGATATCCTTAGCCTTTTCCAAAACCTTTCTAACGTTCTCTTTATTAAATTCAAAGGTTATAAGATCAGGAAAATCAACTTCGATTCCAATTTTTTTCAGAAATTCATTCCTCCTCGGAGAGAGCAGAGCAAGCATCTTTCCCGGTAGCTCGATCCTTTCCCTTGCCGTATCGTAATCTTTGGCTATAACAGTGTAAGTGAACAATCCAGCTTCTATTCTCCTTTCTGCGTTTTTCCTTATTTTTTTCAGATTCTCTCTGTAGCCCTCTACACCGATCGACGCGGTTGGAACCCAGCCATCTCCGTATTTTGCCGTTAGCTCAATCGTCCTTTCAGAATTTCCGGCGATCCATATTGGAATTTTTTTACGGGGAGAGATAAAGGCGTTTTTCAGCTTGAAATGTCTCCCGTTAAAATTAACGCAATCACCCTCCATTAAAAGTCTGATCACCTTCAAGCCTTCCTCAAGCTTTGAGACCGCCATCTTCATCTCAATTCCGTAGGGAAGCGTATTCATACCCTCTCCGGCACCTACACTGAGGATTGATCTGCCTCCTGAAAGGTAATCGAGCGTGATAGCAGATTGAAGAAGGACGGCGGGATGTTTCCTTAAGACATCGCTTACACATGTTCCTAAAAGGACGTTTTCGGTAATCCCGCTCAGGAACCCGAGGACGGTGAAAGCTTCAAAGGATTGGAAATTCTTAATTCCAATTCCAACGAGGTGATCTGGAGTAAAAACGGAGTCAAATCCATTTTTGTCGGCGAATATCCCCGCTTGAATAATCAATTCTATTGGGTCGTGAGGGAGCTGTATCCCCACTTTCACCATAAATCGTGAAATTTCATAACTCTTATAAGCTTTCCTAATCTAAACAAATAATGGTGATAGAATGAAAAGAGCAATAATCTTACTGCTCGTTTCGGTTTTAATCGCCGCTGGCTGTATCCAGCAACCGCAAGAGAAAACCCTTACGATTGGCGTAATCGTCCCGGAAACGGGGATATTTTCAACCGCCGGAAAAGCTATGAAGAATGCCGCAACTCTCGCCGAAGAACACATCAACACGCTCGGCTTATCAGAATACAAGGTCAAAGTTATATTTGCTGATGGCGGCTCAACTCCCGAAGAATCTAAAGCGGCATTCATGGAGCTATCCTCTAAGGCGGATATAATCGTTGGAACTTACTCAAGCGATCAAGCAGTTGTGTGTGCGGAAGCCGCAAAAGAAAATAAGAAGATCTTTATAGCAAGCGTCGCTTCAACGGGACAGCTCGAAAAGATGGTTTCAGAGGGGAATAAATACGTCTTCAGAACCGCCTACAACACATCTTACTGGGGACTTCTTGCAGCCGAATTTCTGAGAGAATCTGGAGCTGATGGATACTACTTTGTGGGATACGATCCGCTTAAGACGTTCAATCAGGGTATGCTCAAAGAGATAGAAAAGGCTAACGTCACGAAGAAGCTCGGTGAGACGTATTATCTAAGCACAAAGGTCTCCCCCAACGATTACTTGGAGAAAGCCGAAGAAGTCGCCAAAATCTTAGGAGATAGGGATGTCCTTGTATTGGGAGATCCCGGTGGAACTTCGGTCGGCTTTGTTAAAGCTTACAGAAATGCCGGCGGCAAGGGGATTATCTACTCTGTTGGCGGTGTCCTTGCATTACCAAAGACTTTAAGGGATCTGAACAAAAGCTACATAGCGTTTCAAGCGGCGGCTCTCGAAAATACTGAGAAGACAGATCTCACAAAAAGATATTTCGAGGACTATAAAAAGAAATTCGGTGAAGAAGCGAACAACTACGCCGGCATTCTAACATACGACGCCGTTCTGATAGCGGCACAGGCATGGGCTGGAGATACCGAAAAGACAATTGAAAAGCTCGAAACCGGGGAGTTTAAGGGAGCTGCCGGAATCTACAGATTTAACGAAAACCATCAAGCTCTATGGGGCAGTGAGAACTTGAAAGGAGTTATTGGAGAATTCGTTAATGGAAGTATACTGGTCATATATCCCGAAAATCTGAAAACTTCAGATGTTGTATGGCCTTAAGCTTTCTTTATAATTTTTTTATTCTCTCAATAATGGCTTTAATGATCTCCCTAAATTTCAGGCTTTCCAAGTTCCTTAACCTTTCGTTGGCGGGATTTTTCGCCGCGGGAAGCTACATAGCTTACTTTTATCCGAATATGATAATCGCCCTGATTTTGGGAGGATTATTCGGATTCGGATTATCCCTTATTATAATGAGATATTGCGAGAGCATTATAGAGGCAACAATATCCAGCCTCGGTTTCGGTCTTCTTATCGAGAGAATCCTCTACTTCATCCACAGATCGTCCTACTATTACATCTTGGATTACGACCTATCGTGGCTTTCGATTCCCGCAACCCTTACGGTGTTTGCCGTAATCATGCTCCTATATCTCACGAAAAATATAGGATTAAAACTGAAATTTGTGGAGAGCGATATAGAACTTGCGGAGATTTACGGAGTGGATACGACAAAAATAAGATACACCGTGATAGTCCTAACTTCCGCAACCGTAACATGTTTCGGATTCATATACGCATCTCTTTTAGCAATTACACCGACCGTCGGCTTTGGATATCTGATATCCGGGATAATTATATCTGCGTTTGCGGCGCAATTAAAGCTCAACGGAATCCATCATTACATATCCGTCGTAGCATTATCCTTTGTTCTGACAAGAATCTTTGGGGTGATACTTTGAAAAGAATTGTCGAGATATCAGTTATACTGCTAATAGCCCTTACTTTATACATCACGGGATCTTTTTATAAGTGGTTATTTGGAATTATGGCGATATATGCCAATATCACAATCTCTTGGAATCTTATGAAGACAATCGGAAGATTGAGCATGGGTCACGCTTTACTCTTCGGACTTCCCGCTTATATCTCGGCAATGGGTTACCAATATTCCGTTGAGATATCTTTATATCTTTTCCCTCTCACGGTTATCTTATCGGGAATTCTTTTTTTTGTCTTCTCAAAAATTACCGGAAGAACTGCTTTTGTCTTCCTGACACTCATAGCATCCATTATGCTCTGGGTATTGACTCCAAAAATCGTGATCGAAAAAGATGGCGTTCTTATAGGAGGTGAGGTTGGATTTGATTTCTTTAATATTCATTCCGATGGTATTTTCGTCCTTTCGGTAATTTCACTTATAGTGATATATCTTTTTTCAGCAGAGATAATCTCATCGCGTTTCGGATACTTTATGAAAGCCGTCGGAGATGATGAAACTGCCTCAAAGGCAGTTGGGATAAACGTAGATAAGGTAAAGCTCATAACAATCGTGTATTCCTCAGTTTTGGCAGGATTTGCCGGATTACTATACGCCTTGGACTTTGGACACGTATCTTATGAGGTATTCTCCGTAGAGATCTCCATCTTTCCCTTTGTAGCATCTCTGCTTTCTGGGGGAAATCTGTTTCTTTCAGTTTTATCAAGCTTTTTCCTAATATTTTTAAAGAGGTCTCTCAATTCAATATACCCCGGACTTATGGATGTTTTTTACGCCCTTGTTCTCGTATTCTCTCCAAAAATAGGAGGATTCGTTTATGTTAAGGGTAAAAAATTTATCAAAAAGCTTTAACGGTTTTGTAATTTTGAAAAACATAAATTTCGAAGTTGAAAGGGGAGAAGTCATCGGAATATTCGGTCCAAACGGTAGCGGGAAATCAACCCTCCTAAAATGCATAGCGGGATTGGAGAAACCGGATTGTGGAAAAATAATTTTGATGGATAGGAACATCACTTATCTTAAGCCTTGGGAAGCTGTCGATGCCGGTGTCGTTTACGCTTTCCAAATTCCGAGACCCTTCAAAAGTATGAGCTTTCTTGAAAATGTGGCAACGCCCCTCATGAGGTTTCACGACAGGGATAAAGCCCTTAAGTTAGCTTGGGATATTTTAAGTAAGTTTGAACTCGAAGACTTAGCAAACAGAAAGGCTGAAAAACTTTCTCAGGGAGAGACAAAGCTCCTTGAGATTTTAAGAGCCTACGCCACAAACCCTCACATCATGCTTTTGGATGAACCGTTTGCAAGCTTAGATATGGAGAACGCCCTGAGATTGAAAAGCAAATTAAAGATAATGAAAGAGGAGGGACAATCCATGATAATTACCACCCACAGAAGAAAGATTATATCCGATTTAGCTGTGAGATTTTACAAACTTGAAGGGGGAAGCATTCATGCTGAAAGCTGAGAGGATTAGTGTAGTAAGGGATGGAATAGTAATACTAAATGACGTGAATTTTACGATCGATAAGGGGGAAATCACCCTAATTATAGGTCCAAACGGTAGTGGGAAATCTACCCTCTTTAAGGCTATAATGGGTCTCATAGAATTCAAAGGAAAGGTTGTAGTGGATGACGAGGACATTACAAGAAAAAAACCCCATGAGAGATTCAAAAAGGGTATCGTGATGGCTCCTGAGAGAATGAGATGTGCTTTGGATTTAACCGTTGAGGAGAATATTGAGATCTCAGGAAATTTTGAAGATGCCGTTAAGATATTTCCAGAGCTTGAGAAATTAAAAAACAGAAAAGTTGAGAAATTGAGCGGAGGTGAAAGACAAATGGTTGTTTTTTCGAGAGCTTTAATTTCGAATCCGAAATACCTCCTCTTAGATGAACCCTTTCAGGGGGTATCTGATGAAATATGCAACAGAATGATGGAAGAAATAAATAAAAGAAAGAGAAATACGGGAATTTCTATTATCTCCCACGACAAAATAGAGGAAATTGCAGAAATCTCTGACAAAATCTACCTCATGGTCGCCGGAAAGATTAGAAAGGAGTTCTCAGGGGATGAAATCAAAAAGCTTGAAAAATACATGGTAATTTAGATAACATATATCGCAGGTTTTCCGGGCATTGAAGCCCTTCTTTTCTCTTCGGGGACTTTTTCCGGATCAACAACAACCTTCAGAGATGTTTCCTGCTCGATGAATTCTCTGTTTTCTTTAATAACTTCGAATTCGTTTATGTCCGTGAACTCGATCTTCTCTTTAAACACCCTTTTTACAAAGCTCTGAACATCCTTTGCAATTTTTCTAAGTCTTTCGTCCTTCATTAAGGTTTTCATAACTTCTTTCATGTTCTTGTTTTCCTTGACCGCTGTGACAACATCCCTTTTCCAATCTTCGGCTACGGCGATGTAAACGGTGCTTCCATCCTTAACGAACTTTTTAACCTCGTTTATGTCGTCTATAAGTGTCTTAAGATATTCCTCTTCTTTTTCGACAGCCTCATCGATCTTGCTCTCATCGAACTCCGGATATCTTTCGAGGCTGATGAATGTGTCGTGCTTGCGGTGCCATATCTCCTCACAGAGATGGGGAATGAAGGGTGCTAAAAGCTTAAGCCAGTCATCGAAGATTATATCGAGATTCTTGCCTCTCCTTCTCAGATACCATCTAATATCATTCATTACCTCGAAGAAAGCAGTGTTTATTGCATTTCTCGTCTGGAGCTTGTCCATAGCTTTCCTTGTTTTCTTAATAGCCTTCTGGAATCTACTTAGAAGCCATCTGTCGATTTTCTCAAGCTTCCCAGTTCCCTTACCGTAAAACTTTTCAGCTAAGGACATCAGTCTCGATAGATGGGCTGACAGATTCTCAACTTCTCTTCTCTTCCAGTCGGCATCGCTGTCGTATTCGGCGGCATGCAGGATATACATCCTCGTTACATCAGCCCCAAAATCTTCAACAGCCCTTTTCATCGTCAGAAGGGGGCCCTTGCTCTTGCTCATTTTCTTTCCTTCAAGACTGACGTATCCGTTTACGGCGATGGCTCTCGGCCAGTGCTTTTTGGGAAATATAGCTACGTGATGGAAGAGATAGAACAGCAGATGATTTGCAACTAAATCCTTTCCGCTGCTCCTTAAATCGACGGGATACCAGTATTCGAATTCCTCCCTTATCCTCTTTAAGAGATCGAAATCAATCCCGGATTTGTCTGCAACCTCCCGTAGATCTCCAACGCCGAGAAAAACGTAATCGAAAAACTCCGGGATGAGATTCTCAGCCTTCAGCAATCCTTCATTGACGAACTTCGCTATGATGTAGTAAGCCATGTAAATGGTGGAGTCGGAAAGGCTTTCGATCAGCCATTCCCTGTCCCATGGAATTCGGGTTCCCAATCCCTTCCTTCTTGCACAGGCTTTATCCTTCAGCCATTCGATTTTGTTACGGAACTCCTCTTTGTAATAATCGGGGATTATTGTCATCTCCTCTAACCATTCAAGGACTTTCCGCTTCCACTCCCTGTTTGAGTAATTTATAAACCATTGATCCTTTACAACTTTGACAACGCATTTAGTCCCACAGCGGCAGATGACCGGCTTCTCACTGAATTCGTAAAAAACGTCAGCTAATCCCCTTTTAATGAGATTCTCATGAACCCTGTCTTTTGCAACAGAAACCGGCATTCCTCCGTAATCCGTATTATCGAGCATAATGCCTTTGTGGAATTCTTTTCTGTATAGGATTTTGGTAGCCTTCTCAAGCAGATCCTTCTGCTTTACGCTCTCAATTCCGAGTTCCTCGACAATGTCCTTAGCCGGGATCTCGTAATTCTCATCTTCGATTCTTATCAGGACTATCGGCTTAGGAACTTCAATAGTTTTTTCAAGCTCTTTTAGTGCGACGTAATCAAAGGGTGCATGAGCGGGAACGCTCATAACAACTCCCGTAGCGTTGTCTGTATCGACAAAATCGGCTGGAAGAATCGGCACCTCTCTGCCGTTAACGGGATTCACTACAAATTTTCCGAAGAATTCATTTGCATCCACTTCTTTGATGAACTTGACCTCCTTATCCATATACTGCAACTTTTCAAAGGCTTCCCTGCTCACAACCCATTTTTCTCCGTTAACCTGAGCTATTACGTATTTCGTTGGCTTTAGCCAGATGTTCGTTACACCGTAAACCGTTTCGGGTCTCAGGGTGGCACATGGGAAGATGAGGTCTTCGTGTTTGAACTTGATCACTGTGAACTCCACAATGGTGGCTTCCTCCCCTGTTAGGAGATCGTGATCTTCCACGGGATTGTCGTCATGGGGACAGTATCTTACAGGATGACTCCCCTTAACGATTAATCCCTTCTCCTTCAGCTTCCAATACTGCCATTCGATAAACTTCTGATAGCACTCATCAGTTGTCGTGAATTTTCTCCTCCAATCTATGGAGTATCCTATCATTCTCAAAGCTCTTTCAGCCTCTTTTGAGAAATATTCTACGATCTTTTCGGGTGTTGTCAGCTCTAAGAGATCTTCGACGGGAACGTCGTGATACTTCGTGTAAACTTCGATTGTTCTCTCATCCCTTTTCGCTATCAGCTCCGCCAGTCCGATTATCGGGGTTCCAGTTACGTGGAAACCCATGGGAAACAGGACGTTGTATCCGAGCATTCTTTTGTATCTCGCTACTGCATCGCCTATCGTGAAGGTTCGGGTGTGACCCGCATGGAGATTACCGTTAAGATACGGATAGGGAATTGTGATAAAGAATTTTTCACGCTCCGAAATTTCAGGCTGGAAGATTCTCGCCCTCTCCCACTCTTCCTGCCACTTTCTTTCGATTTCTTTGAAGTTCATGAATGAAGTAAAATCGTTGTTTAAAAATATTTACTCAATTTTTCTCCGAAAAAGGGAGAGATTAAATAGATGAGGTTAATCAAAAAAACCAAATAAGCAAAGGTCTCATTAATCAGGGCTCCTCCTATAGCTATAGCAGAGATCAAGAGGAATAATCTGTTCTTGACTTTCTTGTATTTTAGTTCACTTATCATAAAAAATGCTAAAATAAAGCTGAGGATTCCAGCATACAACTTTCCAGAGATTATCAACAGAGATATTACAAGCAAGGAAGAAGATGTTATCGGAAATCCTATAAAGTCCTCAGTTTTTTCTGCAGTAAACCTTGCAAGTCTGAACATTCCCGCAAAAAGATACGCCAAAGAGTATGATGGAATGAAAAAGGATGTTGCTACTCCAAACGAAGTGAAATCCGCTAAGGAATCCATGTATCTTCCGTATTTTCCGAAGTATCCCTTTCTTGCGAGATAACCATCGATTCCATCCATTAAAGCCGATGCGAATATGTAACGGGGTTCGTTGAAAATTATTGCGAGGAAACCAAAAAGAACATTGAAAAAGGAGAAGTAATCAGCTATATCAACGTTTCTCATTTTTTCACCGCAACGGTCTCTCCAGCTTTTACTTTTTCACCTTTTTTTCTTACAAATCTGTATTCTTCTGGAATTTCAAGAACTGTTTTTGAACCGAAAACAATCATTCCTATTTTTTGTCCTTTACTAATCCTTTCGCCCGATCTTACATAGCACAAAATTCTCCTTGCGAGAAATCCCGCAACAAGCTCCACTCTGAACAAGCCATCCTCATTTCTTATAAAAATTATGTTTCTCGCATTCTTTTTCTCTATAAATGCTGGAATAAATCCTCCCCGTAAGCGTTCCACCTTTTCCACCACACCATCGCACGGAGAGATGCTGACATGGCAGTCAAAAAGACCCATGAATATTTCCAATCTTTTATCATCTACGTGGATTATTTTACCGTCCGAAGGGGCTACAATACCACCACCCACAACTCTTCGGGGTTCTCTAAAAAAGAAGAGGGTAAACAAAATCATCGCTATGAAAAGGATAGATAAGGAAGGATAGATAAAGAGGGTAATCAAAAACAGTATTAGGAAGGCTGCGACCAGCCTCAGTCCGATTTTCTCCATGCTCTCACCAATTCGTTTTTCAGATTAATAATCATATCTGCCACTTCGGGCAAAATTTTAAACACCCCTAAAGAGATTAGGATAAGTGCAAAAGTGGCAAGCACCTTTGATATCACATGATGTGCTATGTAGAAACTGTTTTCGCCGAACCAGCTTTCACCAAATGCAGCCACTATAAAGATGTTTCTCAAAAGATTTAGCACGTAAATTACGGGAACCGAGATAAGGAATGCCGCCATTCTTCTCCTTATCTCGGCATTTACTGAAAAGGGAATGGCTGAAAATAATGCCATACTCTCAATTCCCGTGCATGCGAGTATTATCTCAACTCTTCTTCCGTTATAGTAGATGAAAGCATCAGCGGAAGTGAATTCAAAGCCTATTGTATTTGCAAGATTTACAGTCATAAAGATTGTGTGCTGGATTAACATATCCTTCAAAGGGGGAATTGTAAAAAGAAAATATATCAGTGAAGATATTGCGGCAAGGGTAGTTGCCTTAACAAAAATCTCATCACCCGACTTTAAGATGGTTAATGCTATTAGAGTAAAGAAAACGAACGCCAAAAACATGATCGATGTGTTGTAGTAATCATAAATGCTGAGATAGTAGGGAATTTTTTCTAACCATATTATGGCAAAAAGCAACCACGAAAGGAAACCGATTATCCTTAATTTTGTTAGAACGTAAAGGATCATAATTGCTATTACTACGAAGACAAACATGATCCTTAAGATTTATTTACTGCATTTAAGATATTCGCATGTGGATCTCCATATTCACAGCAGATACTCTGACGGGAAATCAAGCATAGAGGAAATAGCCAAAAAAGCCAAGGAAAGGGGATTGAAGGTTATTGCAATAGTAGATCATTCTTCAGAACACCCCCTCGGTCTAAACGAGAAAAAAGCCAAACTGAGAGAACTGGAAATAAGAAATGCTGAGGAGAAATACGGCATAAAAATTTTAGATGGGGTTGAGTGCGGCATTCTTGAAGATGGGAAAATTCAAAAACCTAATCACGATTTCGATCTGATAATCGCATCAGTCCACAGCTACTTACCCGTTAAAGAATTCTACAAAAGGGTGATTAAGTGCATAAAGACTCAGGAATTCCACGTCTTGGGACATCTTCACACTGGAATGTTTTACGCCGGGAGGATCGAGGAACTTGACGCTGAGATAATAGATCTACTCATTGAGAATGGAATCGCCCTCGAACTGAATTCGCAGCATCATGCTCCTCCAGAGGACTTTCTTGAATTGTGCATGGATAAGAAATTGATCTACTCTATTGGCAGTGATGCTCATTATCCCGAAAGAGTGGGTGATGTGTCATGGTCGAAAAAAATGGCAAAGATTTATCTACGAAAAGGTATAACCATTTTGGATGAAGTGCATAACTTTGACAGTTGATGCCATAATTCCATATAAGGGAGGTATCGTCCTGATAAAAAGGAAAAACGAACCTTTCAAAGGATACTACGCTTTACCGGGGGGTATTGTCGAATACGGTGAAAGGGTAGAAGATGCCGCAATCAGAGAGGTCATGGAGGAGACGGGGCTGGAATGTAGAATAAAAAAACTTGTTGGCGTTTACTCAGATCCTGAAAGAGATCCAAGGGGGCATTTTGTTAGCATCTGCTTTTTAATGGAAGTAACAGGTGGAGAGCTGAAAGCTTCGAGTGATGCAGAGGATGTAAAGATATTTAAGCTGAAAGAGCTACCTAAGCTTGCTTTTGACCACGAAAAGATGATAAAAGATGCGGAGGTGCTGCTTGGTGGAGTTCTGTCCTAAGTGCAAAAGTATAATGATATACATGGGTAACAAAGCCGTTTGCAGAAAATGCGGATACGAGAAGGTAGTAGAAGAAGAAAAAGAAATAATAAGCGTCGCTAAGAGGAATGAAGAGGAAATCCCAGTGATAGAGGGAGAAAACGTCAAAACTCTACCGACAACCAACGTCGTCTGTCCGGCATGCGGGAACAGGGAAGCCTACTGGTGGTTAAGACAATTGAGAGCGGCGGATGAGAGTGAGGTCAGATTTTTCAGATGCACGAAATGCGGGAAGACTTGGAGGGAATACGATTAGGAGAAAC
>CBEWZU010000012.1:0-40625 GCA_965561205.1 uncultured Archaeoglobaceae archaeon
TTATCGAGACAAATTTGGGAGATCCGGGGATTTTTGTCGGGACTTATGAGCTCGAGTCCAATGTTATCGAAATGCTCGGAGATCTGCTCCACAACAAAAAAGCGAGCGGATATATATGCTCCGGGGGAACCGAAGCAAACATTCAGGGGATAAGAGCCGCAAGAAATCTAAAAAGGATAGAAAAACCGAATATTGTTATTCCAAAATCAGCTCACTTCTCTTTTGAAAAGATTGGAGACATCCTCGGAGTTGAAATAAGGAGAGCTAATCTTGATGAGAATTACAGGGTTGATATAGCGGATGTAGAAAAACTCATAGATGAACGGACTGTAGCCCTGGTGGGGATTGCAGGAACAACCGAATTGGGTCAGGTCGATGACATAAGAGCTTTGGGAAAATTAGCCGTTGAAAACGATATATTCCTCCACGTTGATGCCGCCTTCGGTGGGTTAGTCCTACCGTTCATCGACGAAAAAATCCCCTTTGATTTCGAAGTGAAAGGTGTTAGCTCGATTACGGTTGACCCCCATAAAATGGGCATGGCAACAATTCCAGCCGGAGGCATCCTATTCAAGAATGAAGTTTTTCTGAGGGCATTAGAAGTGGAAACCCCTTATTTAACAGTAAAATCACAGTTCACTCTGACCGGAACACGTCCCGGGACGGGAGTCGCTTCCACATACGCCGTTCTTAAACATCTCGGATTTAAGGGGATGAAAAGGATAATCGACAATTGCCTGAAGAACACTAAAATCATCGTTGAGGAAATGGAATCGCTCGGCTTCGAACCAGTAATAGAACCGATTATGAATGTTGTTTCATTTAAAACAGAGAAAGCCGAGAGGATAAAGGAGGAACTCTACAAAAGGAAATGGGTTATATCCACGATAAGAAATCCAAAAGCGATCAGAATGGTTATCATGCCTCATGTTACCGAAGAGGTGATAGCGGAATTCATCACAGAATTTAGAGAAGTTATTCGAAAAGTTTAATTAAACACAAAACTACATTTGTCAATGTCTAAGAAAATACTTGTCTGTCCCGTTTGTAAATCAACGGAGATCGAGCTCGATGCTGGTGGCTACACGGGGAAATATTACTGCAAGAAGTGCGGATACGTTGGAAGTTACGTTCTTGAGATGACCGAAGGGGAATACAAGGAAATGCTCGAAATGGAAGAACTTGAGCATGATAAAGACAACAACTAAAAATTTATTTAAATGAGATACTCATAATATTCCCAATGTTAGTAAATGAAGTTGAAGTTGAGAACTTCAAATCGATAAAACATGTTAAGCTTAAGTGTAAGAGAATTAACATTTTCATAGGCGAGCCGAATACTGGGAAATCAAATTTAATCGAGGCAATAGTAGGCTTACCATCCCTGTTTTATTACAATCCCAGCAGATTCGGAAATGACCCTAAATCGTTTATTAGATTCGACAAGATAAGTTCAATCTATTATGATAATAATTTGGAAGATGAGATAAAGATTCTTGCAAATATTGAAGATGGACTAAGTTTTAAAATATTGATAAGCTTTAGGGATGGGCACTATTACTGTAATGCACAAGCCTCTAACTGGCAGCTTAATATATCTTTCCCACCGAGTTACACCTCGAAGCAACCAATTGACGAGGTTTCAAAATATTTTAAGTTTTATAGATTCATACACACAAAATTCGACAGAAGGGAAAGTGAGTTCTTACTACCATCGAATGGTAGGAATTTCCCGTCGGTATATGCAACGAATAAAACTCTAAAATCAGTTTTCAGAGAACTCTTTAAAAAATTTGGTCTCAAATTGTTAAGAGATCCCGAATCAAACGACATCAAAGTCGTAAAAGAGATGGAAGGTGATCTCATAGTTTATCCCTACCAAAGCATATCTGATACGTTTAAACGGATAATGTTCTATCTTTCCGCAATTTTAACAAACGAAAATTCGATAATAGCTATGGAAGAACCGGAGGCACATTCTTTCCCCTTCTACACAAAATATTTAGCGGAGCTTATCGCATTAGACGACAACAACAATCAATATTTTATAACTACTCACAACCCATACTTTCTGATACCTCTTCTTGAGAAAACACCTAAAAACGAAATATCAGTCTTCCTAACATACTATAAGGATTACCAAACAAAAATTAAGGTTCTAAGCGAAAAAGAGCTTCAAGAAATTTTAGATTTAGGTATAGACGTCTTCTTCAACATAGATCGATTTCTGGAGGATTAAACATGATCTACGTAGAATGCAAACCAGATTTCTTGCTCGTTAAAAAGCTTGGATATCCCAAAAAACAAATAATACACGCTGGAAACATAAATGAAGTCTGCAAAAGTCTAAAAAAGAATAAAAATTGTTGCGGTCTCGTTGATGAAGATCCTCACGGAACAAGACCAACTTATATGGCTGAATTACTTAGAAGTTCAATCATTTCAAACAGTAACGATATAAAAGTCGCTTACGACAAAAGGAGAAATAATCACTTAATAGTGCTATACCCGAGATTGGAAGAGTGGTTTCAGAAAACGGCGAAAATTCTGAATATTGATTTGGGACAATATGGACTACCAAATAATCCCAATAAACTCCATGCCATTATCAACACAAGCTTAGACAAATTTGAAAGACTTCTTGATGACGTGTTGTCGAACAACCATTCAAGAGTTGAAGAGCTACGTCGAGCCCTCGATTTTTGTAAAAGATGAGAAATTTCTCAAAAATTATATACCCTTTGGTAAACTTACACCCATGATCGGAGTGATACACAATAACAAACGATCTATCATTACATTTCCAGCCGAATACGCCGATTCGGAGAAGATCAACCTGCTTATGAAAAACTGCGACAGAATCAGACTCGCTATCCCTTGGAAGGATATCGTCTTATTAAACCTGAACAGTTTCAGATTTTTTGACGGAAACTACATTCCCATAGATTATAAAGAGAATGGAGGAGCATCAAAAAAAGCTGAATTCATAAGAAAAATCGTAAATAAAGAAATAAAGCTATCCGAAATAATTTATCCGGGTAGCATATTCGTTGAAGAGGTTAAAGAGGGAGGAGTTCTTGAAAGACCATTCTTCGGAGAAGCCTCCATAGATTTCTCAAGAATGAGGGGGGCAAAACCCCTTGCAGTTTACGGATATTTAATGAATCAAGACGGAGAGTTCGCCGACATAGATTACGCAAGAAAATTTGCGGAAGATAACGGATTTGAATTCCTCTCCATCAAGGATATCATATCCCTCAAGCTAAGGGAGGGCAAATTCGTCAAGAGGGTCGTAGAGGCAACGCTTCCAACGAAATTTTACGGAACTTTCAAAGCGATAGGCTATCAAACCCCGTTGGGAGAGATAATCGTTCTTGTCAGAGGAGACGATCTCACGGAAGTCCCGGTCAGAATTCACTCCGAGTGCCTCACGGGAGACGTCTTCCATTCCCTTCGATGTGACTGTGGAGAGCAACTCGAAAAGGCACTGAAAAAGATAGATAAAGAAGGCAAAGGCATTTGCATATACATGAAAGGTCATGAGGGAAGGGGGATCGGATTGATAAACAAACTCATAGCCTACAAACTTCAAGAGGACGGAAAAGACACAGTAGAAGCAAACATAGAGCTTGGATTTCCCCCAGATCTCCGAAGCTACGGAATAGCGGCTCAAATCCTGATGGATCTCGGTGTGAAGAAGGTCAGGCTCATGACCAACAATCCTGAGAAGATTGAGGAGTTAAAAGCCTACGGATTTGAAGTTGTCAGAGAACCGATAGAGGTTGAACCGACAGAACAGAACCTACCTTACCTAAAAACCAAGAAAGAAAAAATGAATCATTTAATCTGCATCAACGATTAACGTAGCACAGAGGGCAAAAACTCCAAGATTTTATTTTTAAAATTTTGATTCCGTGCTTCTCGCACTTTTTATCCGTAACGGATAGCCTTCCCTTTTGAGGGAGGGGCAGAGAGAAAGGACACTTTGGATAATTGGAACATCCTATAAATCTGCCCTTTGCCCTTTTGATCAACAGATCTCCACCACACTCAGGGCATGTTCCGATGATCTTATCCTTTTTTATACCCTCTTTTAATGTCTTGGAAAGTTCCTCTTCGTTAATTTTATCGAGAATCTCCTCTAAAAATTTTGAACTCTCTTTTATAACTTTCCTCTGATCGAGTTTACCCTCCTCGATCAGGTTCATTTCCTGTTCAAGCTTAGAAGTCATATCCGGTAGTGTGATCAGTTCGGCCTCCTTTTTCAGAGCATCTATCACTGCAAAGGCTATCTCTGTCGGCTTCAGAGGATTTCCCCGGACATACCTTCGAGAGTATAGCTTTTTCAATATCTCATGTCTTGTTGATTTTGTTCCAAGACGGTAACGCTCCATGAGCTTGATTAGGGTGCTTGCGGAGAATCTTGAAGGAGGTTTTGTTTTCTTTTCGTGTAGCTTCTTTGAT
Source organism: uncultured Archaeoglobaceae archaeon (assembly GCA_965561205.1). Classification (GTDB taxonomy): domain Archaea; phylum Halobacteriota; class Archaeoglobi; order Archaeoglobales; family Archaeoglobaceae; genus Geoglobus. The sequence continues at coordinate 4,465 of CBEWZU010000012.1, forward strand.
ATAATTCTCAGCTTCTGACCTTCTTCGAGCTTTGGAAGGTGTTCCTCTTCGATTCTGCTGTAGATGTAGACATCCCTCCAACCCCTTTGAATTATTTTCTTTCCGAATGCTTTGAATAGCTCACCGTTTGATTCTATTTCAGCCCTCCTTGTGATCCAAATCGCATTGGGTGAAAGGGTGGCTAAAAACCTCCGAACGATGAGTTCGTATATTAACCACATCTCCTTTGAAAGCTCACTTCTTTTAGCAACTCCGACGGGATGTATTGGTGGGTGATCCTTTGTCTCTTTCTTCCCTCTTGAGGGGTTCATTTCACTCAGAGCTATCTGGGCTTCCCTTCTGAACTCTGAATCCAAAAACTGCTCTACAATCGTTTTTAGATCGATTGATTCGGGATAAACCGTATTATCTGTTCTTGGATAGGATATCAAACCATCCATGTAGAGTTCTTCGGCAATGCTCATGGCTCTGTCCGGAAGCATGAACTTCGCAGCTTCCCTTAAGAATTCTGTGGTGTTAAAGGGGATCGGCTTTTTTTCGATCAGCTCTTTCTCTCTAAAGCTTTTTACGATTCCATAATTTCCTATTCTCTTTAAGGTTTCTTCAGCCTCTTTTTTGTCCGTGAATCTTTTTACGTGCTTAGCTTTGAAATCCTTGAAATCTACCGTGATTTCCCAGTAGGGTTTCGGGGTAAATTCTCTGATTTCCCTTTCCCGCTCGACTATAAAACGAAGGGTTGGGGTCTGCACCCTACCAACGCTCAAGAATTCCTTACCCATCCTTCCAGAGGACAATGACAGCAACCTCGTCAGAACGGCTCCCCACATCAAATCGATTATCTGTCGGGTTTCAGCCGCCTTCACGAGATTGTAATCAATCTGAGTTCGATTATTGAAGGCTTTTTTTATTTCAGATGGTGTTAGTGCTGAGAACTTTGCTCTGTCAAAGGTGATCTTGGGATTCTCTTTTCTCAAAATCTCAAGGGCTTCAAATCCTATGAGCTCTCCCTCCCTGTCGTAATCGGTGGCTATCGTAGCGTGTTTCACATCCTTCGACAGAAGTTTTAGGGTTTTTGCGATATTTTTTTCCTTGACCTTTCTAATTATTTCAGCTTTTAGAAGTGATTTGAGCGGAACTTTACTCCAATTTCTATATTCTTGAGGAAAATCGAGTTCCACGATGTGTCCCTTTAATCCGAGAACCACGTCACCGTTTGATGAGAAGTAAACGTTCACGTTGTTTATCTTCTTTATTCTAACATCACCAAACAGATTTTGAGCTATTCTCCTTGCAGCGTTATCCTTCTCAGCGAGTATCAGCCACATCTCTTAACATCTCAAGGTACGAAATTCTTATACTTTTCTCCCTACTCAAGCCAAGTTTTTCGGCTATTTCAAAAACCTTTTCCTTAGCTTTCTCCACATCATCGCTTTCGATTTCTATCTCAACGAAAAATCCAAGATCTTCAAGATGATCTAAGCAAATTATGGCTTCTCCGTATCTGTAGATCTTCCTCTTCTTTTTAACCCATCCCGCTAACGTGAAACCGAGCTTTTCGAATAGCTTGAAAGTCTTATCAAAATCGTCAACCTTGATTTTTATCTCCTCCCTCGTCTTTGTTTCCGGATCGATCTTCTTTCCCTTGTAGGTTATCCTAATCCCCTCGATATCTCTCCTTATCCTCAGAGCTTCGTCGGTTTCCCTAAAATCTCTGCACGGATGGTTAAAGTAAGCGTCTTCCTCAACTTTTTCGATTACAAACTCAGCGTCTCTCAGTTTCCCCTCAATTTCGGAGAGATCATTCACCCTAAACTTTACCTCAACTTCCATGCGATTGATTGACCATACTTTTTTAAATCCTTATCTGAACGGTAGGGAAGGGGTGATGAAATGATAAAAAAGGGAGACTTCGTCAAGATAAGCTATACTGCAAGATTGGAAGACGGAACAGTAATCGATTCAACGGATGAAAACATAGCAAAGGAGCACGGTGTCTACACGGAAGGAGCCAAATACGGGGACATTATAGTCGTTGTTGGAGAAGGTCACGTCGTTCGGGGACTTGACGAAGCTTTGGAGGGTAAAGATGTTGGATACAAGGGATCTGTAGAGGTTCCACCGGAAAAAGCGTTCGGAGAATACAATCCAGATAACAGGGAGTTCGTATCCATATCGAAATTTAAGGAGAGACCTACCCCGGGTCAGAGAGTCAGAATCGGAGATAAAGTGGGAACCGTAGAGAAAGTCATCGGAAGGCGGGTTCTCGTCGATTATAACCACCCCTTAGCCGGTAAGAAGATAATTTTCGATTTTGAGATCAAAGAGAAAATAGAAGGGATCGACGAGAAGATAAAATCTCTGTTTACGATCTACACGGGAAGAGAGATCGACGTGAAGATAGAGAACAGCAAAGCGATAATAGAGGTTCCCAAAGATGCCGTGTTTAATCAGTATTTCATGCTTGGAAAATTCACAATACTCGATCAAATATTCAAACACATTCCAGAGATAAACGAAGTTATTTTTGTTGAGAGATTTGAAAGAGAAAAGCAAGAAAAAAAAATCGGATGATGAAACAATCTCATAATTTCAATAAAACTTAAATACTTATCAACAATAATTTGCTTAATGGTATATAAACCAAGCTTCTTTATTTTATCCGATCATGGAGTCGCCGGTGCTTCGTTAGCTGTAGGTATGGCTTCTAAAATTTCCGATGACATTGTATGGATCTGTGGAGAAAATCCCCTGTTAGCTAATAGAATTTCAAAAGCTTACGATCTTAACATTGAGATATTTGGAAACAGATCTTTCAATTTGGTAAATCTAAATGAGATAAATATTCTGATCACGAAATGTATCGAAAAGAAAGACAGATACACTGTGATTTTATCAATTCTACCCGAACTTATCCTTGTTCACAATCTCGACAGAGTTTACCTGTTTCTTTTGAATCTCTTTAAAAAAATTGAAAACGATGGCTTTTTAGTCGGGTTAATGATAAAGCACGCTCAAAACATAAGGGATGAGATAATAATTTCCCGTCTATTCTCAGACGTTTTTTACCTTAAGAGTGAGCTTAATAGTGAACCCGAATTTAGATTGATTTCGGAAGCCCCTATAAATGATAGATACGTTTTCAAGTTAAAGTTAAACGGTTACGTCATAGATATGGAGGAGGATATTGTAAAATATCTGAAAGAGGTTAGTCAAGCTTGATAACCTCCAAGTCATCAGGGAAGTGGCATTTTATCCCTCTTTTTTCCAAGAACTCTTTGATTTTTTTTCTTCCTCTGTATGCTTCCGGATAGAGATGGACGAAATACGCTTCCCTGACATCGGCAGCATCAGCGAAATTCTCGGGAGAAGTATGGTAATCGGATGCATCACCAAAGTAAAGAGACATTTCGTGGATTGTGATGTCAACATCTTCGTAAAGCTCGGGGAAGGCTGAGGTATCTCCAGAGAAAAGGATATTATCCACTTTCAACCCAATGCTCTCTACGGAATGTTTCGTTCTTACGGCTTTAAACGTGAGATTTCCTATGCTGAATCTTTTTTTCTCGTATACTCTAAACCTCAGCTTGTTAAGAAGATACGGTGAAGAATTCAGGAAGGAATCCAAGAAATTGCCGCCTCCCTTTGGAGTGAATATCTTGAGCTGTCCACAGCCGAGTAGCCATCTCGCCTTTAGAATCCCCATTAGCTCCCCGCAGTGGTCAAGATGGAAATGGGTGATTACAAGGGCATCCAAATCCTCGACGCTGTATCCCGACTGCGATAATCTCAGCATCGCCCCAAATCCGCAGTCGATCATGATAATTTTGTCGTCTTCTACGATCAGACTCGACTGAGCCTTTCCCGCAACATCTACAGCGACGCCGGTCCCCAAAAACGTTACCCTCATGGCTGTTTACCTTTCTTTTTTCCGATAACGCTCAGATACGCCAAGAAAGAGCTTAACTGCAATCTTTCGTGAGCTCCTTCAGTCAGCCTAAAGTCTATTTCACCGAGCTTATCGATCAAGAAGACTTTAACCGTCTCATCGAGCTTGGATGAAATTATCTCTCTGTAAAGCTGTGAGACTATATCCTCACCGCTCATTCCGTATTCTATCATCAGTTTGTCAAGAAACTCTCTGGCTTCGAGGAAGTTACCCTTCATCGCCGTTTCTATCAGCTTCTCGATTTCTTCTGGTTTAGCTGTTGCCGTAATTTGGTAGATTAGATCGGCTGTAATCTTCTCTCCTAAAGCGGCGGCACCCTGTAGTGCATTTATCGCTTTTCTGAAATCACCGGCAGATATATAGATCAAGGCTTCAAGAGCATCTTCGTCAATTTCGAGATCCTCTTTTTCACAAATTTCGAGAAGTCTCTTCATCATCGCTTCCTTCGGAACCGGTTTAAACTTAAAGACAACACATCTCGACTGAATTGGCTCGATAATCCTGCTTATGTAATTGCAACTGAGGATAAATCTGCAGGTTTTTGAAAACATCTCCATGGTTCTTCTTAAGGCTGCCTGAGCGTCTGCCGTCAGAGCATCGGCCTCATCTAAAAAGATAATCTTAAAAGGAGCCGATATCGGAGCAGTTCTTGCGAACTCCTTTATCTTATGTCTTACAACATCTATACCCCTCTCATCCGAGTTGTGCAGCAGGACTGGGATCTCCCCTGCAAAGAACATCTCATTACCCGGAACTGAAACGTCGTAAACAAAATCGTTGTAGTCTATTAGCTCCACTTTTTCGACTTTGAGTGCATTTAAATCTGTGAACGCAAGTTTACTAAGTATTTCTTTAATTTCCGTTTCCTCAATCTCACTTAGAACCTTTTTTATGGTTTTCTTCTTGATAAGCTTGTTTTTCCCGTCTATCGGATAATCTACCTTCTCGATAAGCTTTAATACGGGTTCTGCCGGAAGTTTGGAATTTCCAAAACTTAAAAGGAAACTACCCTCCCTGATTTCACTTGCTTTAATCGCTTTAAGCCCCCTATCTGTTAAGATCATTACAGAATGATTTCCGGTTAATTCGAGAGTCCCACCACCTTCGAGAGATATTTTAAGTATTTTCCGTGCTGGATGGCGAATTATCTTGCTGACATCTTTCCATACAACTTTGTAATTTTCGTTTACAGTCAAAACTTTAAGATCTCTTACGTCTTTGTAGACGCTTGTCTTGTCTTTTCCGAAATAGAGATCGTCAAGCTCTTCAAAGGTTGTTTGCATAGTGTCTCCGTTAATACGAACCAATATGGGCGTGCTTTTTGAGACAGATGCGTTCATTTCTATAAAGTTATCTCGCCAAACATCTCCGAAGAGGTCTCTTGCCAATGCGATTGCAGTTGCAGTCTTTCCCGTCCCCGGGGGTCCCGCGAAGAGGAGATGGGGGATGTTCTTTCTTTCAACGTAACCTTTAAGCCTTTGAATTACAACATCCTGACCAACAACTTCATCAAGGGTTTTCGGTCTATACTTTTCAACCCAGATTTCAGTTTCCATCGTTTGAAAAGTGAACGTGAAATATTAAAATGTTCTGATACCAAAAATCTAATCAAGTGAATTGTGATTATGTTTCTCTGGTGATAAAATGCTCAGAGACGAAGACAGGAAATTTCTAAAAGAAAAATTTGAAAAAATGTTGGAAAATAGGGTGCGGTTATTACTTTTCACATCCGAAGACAGTGAATACTGTAAACTTACTGAGAATCTCCTTAAAGAAGTTGAGAAATTATCAGAAAAGATAGAACTCGAAGTTTATGACATCAATTCAGAAGATGCAAAAATTAGAAACGTTATTCACGTCCCAACAACAATATTAACAGACGAAAATGACGAACTTGATTCAAGGGTAAGATTCTTGGGTATTCCATCAGGTTACGAGTTCACGACTCTCGTTAAGGATATCTTATTTATATCTACGCATCATCTCGAAATAATGAATTTGACCATCCGGGAACTGGAAAAAATCGAGAACGATCTGAGAATAGAGATATTCGTAACACCTAACTGTCCCCACTGTCCGAGAGCTGTTATGTTAGCTCACCAGTTCGCAATGGTCTGTGAGAAAATTACATCCGAAATGATTAACGCAGTTGAATTTCCCTCCCTCGCTGAAAAATGGAACATACGCAGCGTTCCCCATACAGTTGTAAAGAACGAAAATCTTGGAAATGTTGTCCGCTTTACGGGTGCTTTTCCAGAAAATTACGTTTTAAATCTTGTATTGGAAGCGGATAATGGGAAAGATATATCCTTAGGATGATGTTGGCAATTAGGTTAAATCAGTGTTTCGCGATAAAGCAAATTAGTTTTTAGCTGTTTAAATCCAGTAAGAACTGGAAACTGTTCATATCTAAAGATAAAAAGACAAATATTATATTGTTTGTGAGAGCGGGAAAAATATGGTTAAAGGCGTTCTAATCTTGAGCGGCGGTATAGATTCCTCAACGCTTCTCTTCTATCTAATTAACAGAGGTTATGACGTTCACGCTTTAACGTTCTACTACGGTCAAAGACACGCGAAAGAAATCGAGTATGCTAAGAAAATAGCCGATTATGCAAAAAGGGTGGGAAAGGTCGAGCACAAGATAGTCGATATCTCCTCAATTCACGATCTGATTGCTGCTGGAGCTTTAACTGGAAATAATGATGTGCCAAGGACATTCTACACTGAGGAAACTCAAAAAGCAACAATTGTGCCTAACAGAAACATGATATTACTATCAATAGCTGCAGGATACGCCGTGAAGATAGGAGCGGGAGAAGTCTTTTACGCTGCTCACAAAAGCGACTACAGCATATATCCAGACTGCAGGAAGGAGTTCGTCAAGGCAATTGATACAGCAGTTTACTTGGCGAATCTTTGGACTCCAGTTGGAATCAAAGCTCCGTTCGTCGATATGACGAAAGCTGAGATAGTCTCGCTGGGTTTAAAATTAGGAGTCCCGTATCAGCTCACTTGGAGCTGCTACGAGGGGGACGAGAGACCCTGTCTAAGCTGTGGCACGTGTTTGGAAAGGACGGAAGCATTTCTTCTGAACAACGCCAGAGACCCGTTGCTGAGCGATGAAGAGTGGCGCGAAGCTGTAAGAATATACGAAAAAATGAAGAAGGAATATGAGAAAAGCCAAAATCAATGAAATTTTTGAGTCGATCCAAGGAGAAGGAATATTAGTCGGTGTCAGGCAGCTCTTCATCCGATTCTTTGGATGCAACCTAAGGTGTAACTACTGCGATACACCAATGGAGGGTAACGTTTGTACTGATTACGTTGCAAACAGGATTATCGAAAATCCCATTAGTTCGGGATATATACAGTCGCTGGTAGATAACTCTGAAAACATACATTCTGTCTGCTTCACAGGAGGAGAACCGATGCTTTACGCAGATTTCATATCGTCTCTCAAAAAAACCAAGCCGTTTTACCTTGAAACGAACATGAGTCTTCCTGAACAGGCTAAAAAGCTCAAATTTGTCGATTACGTTGCTGGAGATCTGAAGGTCAGAGAGGCTGGCAATCCTAACTACGATGAACTCCTCGAAAATACTATAAAGAGTTTCAGAATTTTGAGGAACGGGAGGGGAAGACTGACGTTCTGTAAGATAGTTCTGCCAGCCAAGTTCGATTCTGAAGAAGTTGAAAATTCCGCTGAGTTAATCAAAGATTACGTTTACTGCTTCGTTCTGCAGCCAGTTTTTGGAGTTAAAATAGATGAAATTTTAAGACTGCAGAAGAGGATGATGAACTTCAAGGATACAAGATTAATACCGCAGGTTCACAAGTATTTGGGGGTGAAATGATTAGAGTGGTAGTCGGAGTTTCGGAAACTTTCAGCGCAGCACACTTCATTCCGGGACATTGGAAGTGCGGAAAGGTTCACGGACACAACTTCAAAGTTGAGGTTGAAGTGGAAGGGGAAGTAAAAAATGGCATGGTCATAGATTTTTATGATCTAAAAAAGATTCTGAGGGAAATAATAGATAAATACGACCACGACTTAATAAACAAGCACATCGAAAATCCGACTTCGGAGAATATATGCATGGAAATTTTCAATCAGCTTAGAGAACGAGGACTGAATGTCGTGAGAGTGAGAGTATCTGAAAGTCCAGACAAATGGGCTGAGATAAGATTACAGTAATATTCTCAGTATGTTCAGCGGGTCTCTGCCTCTAAGCTTTATTCTTTCTTAAATCTGTGTCATTATCTTATACGACAGAGATTACCCGACCGATTTCATGAAATCTTAAATTACTGCTAAAACTTTTGATAAAGCTTTATGGCTAAATTGGATTATAATTCGAGCACGAAACCTTTCGGAAAGCGTAGCTTGATCGAAGCCGTTTTCAGCTCGTTTAAACAACGTGTAAAATCTTTTCTGCTCGATCACAGCTAAAAAACCAGTCCTAAACTGGAATCTGTTTTGTAAGCTGTTCATGCTTTACTACAATCACCTGAGGTGTTAAGTTGACGGTGTTAAGTGACCTCCTCCCCTCGCTTACGCGAGGGGCTTCCACCGGAAGCCATTAGGGGGGGGAGGTTGGGGAGTGTGCCGTGAGGCACTCCCCTTCGGGCTGGGTCACAGCAGCCCCTGACCGCAGGATATACCCACGGCCTCACTTCGAACTTACATTAACTTCGGAGTATAATAAACTAACTACCTCCTACCAACCAGACGGAGCCTTCTTAGCGACTGAAGGTAAAGTTTAGGGTTTACCAGCTTTCAACCTCCAAACCTTTAACACGGCTGAAATGTTTGACGTTCCTCGTCACTATTCTTTCGTTATGGGCAAGGGCTATGCTGGCGATCAGCGCATCCATCTCCCCTATCGGCTTTCCCCTCCTCTCAAGTTCCGATGTTATCTGTCCGTAAATGTCCGAAGCTGTTAGGTCGAAATCGAGCAAATCCAGCCTACTTAGAATTCCCCTAACCCTCTTCAAGTTTTCATCTACGTTTTTCGATCTATACGCTCCTTTAAAGAGTTCTGCAGCGTTTATCGGTGTGGTTGTAAGTCTTTCCCCGCTTTCAATCAGCTTTCTTAGTTTTGCTATGGCATCCTTGTCTTTTCTTAAGAGGGCTATGAGGAAGTCCGTTTCAAGACAGACCATAGTCGCTTAAAGCTTAACAACTCTGCCTTTTACAAACCCCCTCGCTTTGTAAACCTCTTCTATCTTATCTGTCAACTCTTGCGAAAATTCCGTTGATTCTATGTATTCTAATAAGCTTGCACTCCTTGTTATCCTTAGAATAACATCACTGAAGGATTCCCCATCTCTCTTTAATCTTTTCAATGCATTATAAGCTTCCTCAGATATCGTCAGGGTTTTGTGTGCCATAATGTTAAGTGTATTTAAGTGTATTTAAAATTTCGCTTTTCAAAATTAGCAAAGTTTTTAAACAAATCATCGAACACGTGTTCGATGAGGTGGCTTGAGATTGTAATCGTCTTGCTGGCAATGATGGTTCCGTTTTTCGCAATAAAAAGATATGATCTGACTTCCTACCTTTACTGGGATTGCCTGACAGCCCTTTATCTCCTATACATATCCGCAAGGAGGTGGGAGGTTGAATAACTTTCTACTTCTGTTGATAGCCTACGTCATCGTGGGAACGCTAATCGCATTGTATGCGAGAAGATTCGGAATAAGGGATGACGTTGACTACTTCATCGCCGGAAGAAATGTAAGCGGTTTGATATCGGCTCTGACTTACGCCGCCACCACGTATTCGGCTTTCATGATGGTTGGTTTGGTTGGTTTAAGTTACGCCACAGGTGTCGGAGCTGAAGCATTCGAGTTGTTTTATCTTGTGGGAACCCTGATGCTTTTATCTTACTACGCTCCGAAACTGTGGAAACTTTCGAAAGAAGTTAACGCCGTATCTCCAGCAGAGCTTTTGGGATACCGATTTGGGAAGGAAACCGCAGTGGCTGTGTCCCTGATCTGTTTAATCGCCCTAATCCCCTACACGTCGGTGCAACTAATCGGTGTCTCCCTAATTTTGGAGAAACTATCCGGCATAGATTATCTGACTGCAGTTGTGGTATCTGCACTCCTCGTCTCGCTTTGGGCATTAATTGGTGGCTTGAGGGGTGTGGCGTGGACGGACGCTGTTCAGGGAGTGATAATGCTGACGGCGGCTTTTACTGCAATTTTTTACGTTTTTAATATGAATCCCACATTTTTCGAGGATGCTCCGATCCTCGGAGAATTGCTCGTTGTCCCCAACAGGATTTGGACTCCCCTTAAGTTTGTATCGCTAACGGTTCCTTGGTTCTTTTTCGCTTTAACAAACCCCCAAGTCCTTCAAAGGACGTTCATCCCTAAAGATAGCAAAGCTTTAAAGAGAATGGTTGTATATTTTGGAATCTTTGGGCTGATATACACAGTAATAGTGACGCTTTTAGGATTAATGCTAAAAGTCATGACGTTTAAGGGGATTTTTCCGGTGATTCGGGATAGGGATATGGTAACGCCGACCCTGCTATCTTTAATGCCACCTCACCTATCTCTCTTGGTTACCCTGAGCATTTTTGCCGCCGCTATTACAACTGCTAACTCGATAGTCCTCAGCCTCTCCTCAATGGTCGCCCGTGATCTCGCAAAAGGAAGGAAATTTGTGGGGCAGATCTCCATCGTAATCCTGACGGTTTTTGTTGCCCTTTTCGCATTAATGAGACCCTCTTATATCGTAGAGCTATCCGTTACATCTTCAACCCTTTTATTGAGCACACTGCCCCTCTTACTTGCATTGTTCCACACCAATTACACAAAAGGTTTTGAAGCAGTGATGGTGGCTTTCGCCGTTGCAATTTTACTGAGTTACTTAAAGAATCCTCTTACACCGGTAATAACCCTGATGGTGGGTGTCGTTGTCTTGATAACAAGAAATAAATAAAAAATAAAAAAAATTATTTCTTCTTTAATTCTGGAAATTCGTCGTAGAAGTATTCGTGTTCTCCTCTGACGCCTTTCTTCTTGTTCTCTTCTTCGAGCATCTTTAGTTCTTTTCTTCTTATCTTTCCGCTGATTGTCTTTGGTAATTCCTCGACGAACTCGATTATCCTTGGAATCTTGTATCTTGCGAGAATTTCTTTGCAGTGCTTGAACAATTCGAGGGCAAGCTCCCTGCTCGGTTCATATCCCGGTTTTAAGACTACGAAGGCTTTTACGAGCTGCCACCTTATTGGATCGGGGCTTCCGACTACTGCAGCCTCTGCAACAGCGGGGTGCTCGATCAAAGCACTCTCAACCTCGAATGGTCCAACTCTGTAATCGGAGGTTTTAATCACATCGTCTGCCCTACCCACGAAGAACCAGTATCCATTCTCATCAAAGAACGCTTTATCACCCGTGTAGTAATAATCTCCAACGAAAACGCTCTTTGTCTTCTCTGGATCTCCAATGTATTCCTTGAACAGACCGATCGCTCTCCAATTGCTTAATCTAACTACGATGTTTCCAACCTCTCCCGGCTTTGTTATCTCGTTTCCGTTGTCATCTACGAGAATCACATCGTAAAGGAACGTGGGTCTTCCAAAGGATCCCGGAACGATCTTCCCTCCCTTATACCATGGCGGATTACCGATCATTGCTGTTGACTCCGTTTGCCCGTAGAAATCTCTTATCTCCGTTTCAGTGGCTTCCTTCCACTTTTCGTATAGTTCTGGATTCAGAGGTTCTCCGGCACTTATAACATCTCTTAAAGAGTAGTCAAACTTCTTGTAATCGCAGATCATGAATAATCTCCAAGCGGTCGGAGGAGCACAGAACGTCGTAACTTTGTATTCGCTTACACCTTCGAGATATTTGTCTCCATCGAGTCTTCCGCTGTAGTAAAATCCGATCGTGGTGGCTCCGGTAATTAGAGGGGCAAAGAAGGAACTCCAAGCGAATTTAGCCCATCCCGGCTGGCTCAGGTTGTTGTGAATGTCTCCGGGTCTGCAGTTAACGATCATTGCTGTGCTCATGTGACCCAAAGGATAGCTAACCGCTGTGTGAGCAACTCTCTTTGGTGGGCCGGTTGTCCCGGAGGTGAAGAAAGCAAACACTATGTCATCTGATTTGGTTTGCTCACCCTCCGCCTCTCCCTTCTCTTTTCTGACTTCGTCGTAACTAATCCAGCCGCTCTTTTCTCCAATCACTATCTTAACTTTCGGTGTGTATCCAACCTTCTCAAGTGCCTTGTCGATTACATCTGTCGAAGCCTCGTCGGCAACGATTGCGTGAGGCTCTTGCTGTGTGAATCTGTATTCGAGATCTCTTGCGGTCATCGTTGTCGCTGTGGGAACGCCGACGTATCCACCTTTCACGGTTGTGTAGTGGGCAAACCAGATCTCTGGAAGAACGGGGATCATCATGTAAAGGCTCTCTCCCTTCTTAACTCCATGCCCTCTAAGGAAGTTCAAAAGCTTGTTGCCCTCCTCCGCAAACTCCTTATAAGAGAACTTCTTGTCCTCTCCCGTATCGAGGTTAGCCCATATCAGTGCGGTGCTATCTCCCCTTTCCTTGACATGCAAACCATCAAAGACCTCTACAGCCCAGTTAAAGTATTCCGGTAGTTTCATGGTGTTAAGTTTGTCAAAGAAGGCTTTCATTGCCTTCTCTTTTTCTTCATTGTCCGGTAGTTGCTGCAATTTTATAAATTCCTCATATATCTCCTTCACGTTATCTCCTCCTTATCAATTGTCATAATAAACAAACATTATTAAAATTTTTTCATTTACGATAACTGGAATAATTAATCGGGATGGATGACGTTTTCAACAATCTTTAAATCATCCAAGAAGGGAAAAGTCTTTCGACAATTTTCCACGTCTTCAAGATTTATTTTCGAAAAAATCAACTCTTGTAGCTCACCACCTTCATTGAGAACATTTCCATAGGGATCTACTATCACCGAATACCCGTTGTAATTTTTTTCATAATCTACGCAGTTCGTCGCAATGACAAATAACTGATTCTCCATTGCTCTGGCTCTTGTGAGAATTCTCCAATGCTCTATTCTACTTGAGGGGAATTCCGCTGGGATCGCGAGGATCTCTGCTCCCATCTTTGTTAATTTTCTCGCAAATTCGGGAAATCTAATCTCGTAGCAGACAAGGACGCCAATCTTTCCGTAGGGTGTTTCAAAAACTTTAAGCTCCTTTCCACTTTTGAAATACTTTCTCTCATCCGTCAGGGGAAAAAGCAGAATCTTCCGGTATTTCCCTATGATTTCTCCTCTATAGACGAGAGCTACCGTATTGTATAGGTTTCCGTTCTCCCTTTCAGCTATTCCCGCAATTATGAAGATGTCCTTTTTTTCGGAGAGCTTCAGTATTAGATCGAGTTCATCTTCAGCACTACCAACTTTATCGTAGTTTTCTGGAAAGAATCCCGTATTGCAGACCTCTGGTAGGACAACAATCTTCGCATCAACCTGAATAGCTCGTTTGATAAGGCTTAAGGCTTTCGATTTGTTCGTTTCCATATCATTTATGACTCTCTGCTGTGCAGCCGCCACCACGAATTCATTCAAGGAAATTCACCACCATCCCCTCTTTTGTTACTTTGATATCCTCTCCTTTTCTTTCGATGCAGAAACCCCATTCGAGTATTTTGAGATGGTATTCGAGTTGTGAATCACTCAGATTAAGTTCATGTTTAATTGTATTTAATTTTTTGCCTTTTAAAAGAAGCTTAAGAATCTGTCTTCTTACCGGATTATTGACTGCAATCTGATATCTTTTATGATACTCCCGACTCTTTTCAATGCTATCGCTGTATTTGCTCCAGCTTTCTTTCATATCTCTTCAAATTGTCCGTTTAGCTCCTTTAAAATTAAAAGGTAAATCAAATAACTGAGCTTGTTCAACCATTCTACAAGCGTAAGACTGACAAATCCCCGATTATAGAGGGATACAACCTTTCTTTCAGCTCTTCTTACAACACTTCTCGCTACGCTTAAGAGGGATGTCAACTCATCCTTTTCGAGGATAATAAATCTCTTGGGGAATTCAACACCGTTTTCCAATTCCCTGATGGCATTCATCATCTCGTTTAGATCCTCTTGAGTTATTTTTAAACGTCCTCCAGCAACCTCCGATCCGGCTTTAAACATTTTCCTCTGGATTTCACTCAGAATTTCCCTTGTTTTTCCGGTAGATTTCACCTTTGCGAGTCCAATAAACGCGTTCGCTTCATCAATGCATCCAACGGCTTCGATCCTCGGATCTTCTTTGTTAACGATTTCGGTGAAGGTTCTGGTTCTCACGGGGTCTCCTTTCAACTACACCCCACCTTAAGTAATTTATCTACAATATCCTCTGAAGCTGAGTGGGGATCGATCTCCCCTTTAACAACTTTCTCTACGTAGCTTCTGAAATCTATTAATTCGTTCTTGCTCAGTATGGTCTTTATCTCGTCCATGATCAGATCGAAAAGCTCCCGGCTCAATCTCCTTATCCTCCTCTCCATTAACTTCCCAGAATTCTTGAGGTATTCAAAGTGATTTTCTATAGCTTCAACAAGCTCTTTAATCCCCTCACCCCTCTCAGCTACCGTAATAATTATGGGCGGTGTCCAGTCACTACTTTTCTTCATTCTCTCAAATATCTCGCCGCTTTGGACTGCCGCTTCATCCGCGTGTGTTGTTTTGCTCAGGATTTCAACGGACTCCTGATCCATCATTATCATAGTTTTTAGCCATCTTGCGGTCTTGTCAGCACCACCGAGATCGGCTTTGTTAACTACGTAAATGTCCCCGATCTCAAGAATACCCGCTTTGTTTATTTGTATCTCATCTCCCATCTCGGGCATTAAGACGACGATCGTTGTGTCCGCAACCTCTACTATATCTACTTCGCTCTGTCCCGCCCCCACTGTCTCTACGAGAATTATGTCAAAGCCAAAGGCATCAAGCAGTCTGACGACGTCGCCTGTTTTTGCCGCAAGACCTCCAGCTTTTCCCCGAGAACTCATGCTCCTGAAGAAAACACCGGGATCTAACCAGAGAGGTTTACTCACATCTAATCCTTCCATTCTAAGTCTGTCACCTAACAAGGCTCCGCCTGTGAAGGGGGAGCCTGGGTCGACTGCGACAACTCCGACTTTTTTACCCTTTTCTCTGAACTTCTGAATGAGCTTGCTCACAGTTGTAGACTTCCCGACACCGGGAAACCCCGTGATACCTATAACGTGAGCTTTTCCTGTTCTGTGAAAAACCCTTTTCATTATTTCTTTTCCTTCCAGATAATCATTCTCAACGTATGTGATAGCTCTTGCTAAGGCTCTCCTATTTCCCTCCTCGATACCCCTAACGATCTCCTCTACATTCATGCATTTCTCCCCATTTTCTTTTTCTCGGGAACCTTTTTCTTTATGAATTCTATAATTTTTTCAATAGGTGTTCCGGGTATAAAGACCTCGTCAACACCAAGTGATTTTAATTTTTCTATATCATCTTCGGGAATTATACCCCCTACGAGTATCACCATTTCGTTTAGGTCTCCACCAAACTCCTTTATATATTTCATAACCTTTGGGACAAGGGTCATGTGTGCACCGCTGTGGAGAGATATCCCCACAACATCCACATCTTCCTGAACGGCAGCCATAGCAACCTCCTCTGGAGTTCTGTGTAGTCCCGTGTAAACTACTTCGAATCCCGCATCCCTTAAGAAGCGTGCGACCACTTTCGCCCCTCTGTCGTGCCCATCAAGTCCAACCTTAGCTACAAGAACTTTGATCCTTTTATCCAACACAGTCACCTCCAAAAAAATTAGATAATAATCGGTTTCTTGTAGGTGCCGTAAACTTCTTTCAGAACGCCCATTATCTCTCCTATTGTGGCATAAGCTTTCACTGCTTCTAAGATGGGTGGCATCACGTTCTCATTGTTTTCGGCGGCACTTCTCAGCCAATCTAATACCTCTTTAACTGCATCGTTGTCCCTTTCAGCTTTAACCTTCTTCAATCTCTCAATTTGCTTCCTCTGGACTTCTTCATCCACTTTGAGGATCGGAATTTTGAGCTCCTCTTCTATAGTGAATTTGTTCACTCCGACAATGATTCTTCTACCTTCCTCCACATCCCTCTGGTATTCGGCTGCAGCCCTGCTGATCTCCTTCACGAAAAAGCCGTTTTCTATTCCCTTTAGAACTCCTCTCAGTATGCTTCCCTCGCCCATCTTTCTTATCTGCTCTATGTATTTCCATGCGAGTTTCTCCATCTTGTCCGTGAGCCATTCGACGTAATAGCTTCCAGCTAACGGATCGATTGTGTCTGGGATTCCACTTTCGTAGGCTATTATCTGCTGTGTTCTCAGTGCCACTCTAACGGCTTCCTCGCTCGGTAAAGCCCAAGCCTCATCAAAGCTGTTCGTGTGAAGGCTCTGGGTTCCTCCGAGGACGGCAGCCATTGCTTGGATGGTTGTTCTGACTATGTTGTTCAGGGGCTGCTGGGCTGTCAGTGAACATCCTGCGGTCTGCGTATGGAATTTGAGCCACCATGAACGGGGATTTTTCGCACCGTATTCGTCCCTCATTATCTTTGCCCACATGCGGCGAGCCGCTCTGAACTTTGCTATCTCTTCGAAGAAGTTGTTGTGAGAGTTGAAGAAAAAGCTTAGCTGGGGAGCAAGCCTGTCTATATCAATCCCCCTCTCGATGGCGGCTTCTACGTAAGCCATACCGTCCGCTATTGTGAAGGCGAGTTCCTGAACGGCTGTGGATCCGGCCTCCCTGATATGGTATCCCGAGATGCTTATAAGATTGAATTTCGGGACATGTTCTACACCCCATTCGAATATATCTGTGATTATCTTTACGGAAGGCTCCGGCGGTAGGACAAGTGTGTTCTGAGCGTGGAATTCTTTAAGCATGTCGTTTTGAATTGTCCCCCTAAGCTGATTTCTCGGAACCCCCTGCATATCTCCGATGGCAACGTACATCGCAAGGATGATCGCGGCGGGAGGATTTATCGTAAAGGATGTGGACACCTTGTCCAAGGGAATGCCATCAAACAGGATCTCAAAATCCTTAAGAGTGTCAACGGCGACTCCCACCTTGCCAACTTCACCATCAGCTAAGGGATCGTCACTATCAACACCCATTAATGTTGGAAAATCGAAAGCTGTGCTCAATCCGGTCTGCCCCTCTTTGAGAAGCATCTTCCATCTCGCATTCGTGTCCTCTGCGGTTCCAAATCCAGAGAACTGTCTCATAGTCCAAAGCCTACCCCTATACATCGTGGGGTAAACGCCCCTCGTGAACGGGAATTCTCCCGGATACCCGATGTCCCTCAGGTAATCGATGTGAGCTATATCTGTAGGATCATAAACCCTCTTAACTTCGATTCCCGAAAGGGTCTCAAACCTCTCCTGTCTCTCACCAAAATTCTCAAGATAGGATTTCAAACAATTCTTTTCCCATTCCTCTCTCTTCTTTTTGATTTCATCCATCTTCTCTGTCATTTTAATCACCTCTAAAACTTACCCAAAATTCCTTTTGCGATTGTATTGAGCTGAATCTCTTTCGTTCCCTCATAAATTTCGGTTATTTTTGCGTCCCTGTAATATCTCTCCACATGGTTCTCGGCTACGTAGCCATAGCCGCCGTGCATTTGAATGGCTTCGTCGCACACCTGAACGGCTAATTTTCCCGCGAGATATTTAGCCATGCTTGTTAGGGTGGGATCGATTCCCTTTTTATCGTAATTCCATGCGGCTTTGTATATCAGAAGTTTTGTAGCTTCTATCATCGTTGCGAGATGGGCTAATCTGTGCTGTATAGCTTGGAATGCCCCAATTGGCTGCCCGAACTGCTTCCTTTGCTTAACGTATTCGAGGGTTTTATCGAACGCACACTCAGCGATGCCAAGGGCTTGTGCGGCAATCTCTATCCTGCTTTCGTCGAAGAATTCTAAAACCTGATAAAATCCCCTATTTAACTGTCCAATCACGTCCTCTTCACTAACCCTGACGTTTTTAAATACAACTTCAGCGGTTGGAGAAGCCCTTATACCCATTTTCCCTCCAATTTTTGTTGTTGACAATCCTTCAGCATCCTTTCTTACGAGAAATGTGGAGAATCCCCTGTATCTCGGCTGGGCATTTGGATCAGTAACCGCAAGAACAATGAAGTAATCTGCGATAGTCCCGTTTGTGATGAATATTTTCGATCCGTTAATTACCCATTCATCTCCATCTTTCTCAGCTCTCGTTTTTATTGCTGTTAGGTCGCTTCCCGCCTCAGGCTCGGTGTAGCATCCCGCCGTTATCGCTTTACCGGAGGCTACTTTGGGAAGGACTTCTTCTTTTTGCTCCTCACTTCCGAATCTCATTATGACCTCTGACGAGAAGTCGGAAAGGATTATGGCGCTGCCTATGGTGCTGTCCGCTCTGCAGAACTCCTCCACAATCAGCGTGTTCTCAAGAATGCCCATTCCAGCTCCGCCGTATTCTTCAGGAAAGTGAACTCCGATAAATCCAAGTTCACAAGCCTTTTTCCATAAATCAAAAGGAAATTCTTCTTTCTCGTCGAACTCCCTTCCTCTCTCGCTCGTGAACTCGTTTTGAGCAAACTCTTTAGCAGCTTTTTGGATATCTCTCTGCTCTTCGGTTAACTCGAAATGCATGTATTACACCTCCAGTTAATGTTAAGTTTATAATCAAAAATGTTTAAATTGTTTTCGCAATCGTAGCTGTTCAATCATTTCAAAAATTTTTCAGGAATTATCTGGTTAGATATCAGATCTCCAACTGTTTCCGCATATCTTATAATGTAGAACTCATCCTCATCCACAAGGATTTCGGCACATCTCGGTCTCCCGTTATACTGACTGCTCATGACAAATCCGTAAGCTCCCGCATCAAACACAACGATGTAATCTCCCTTTTCGACCTTTGGCAAACGTCTGTCCTTGGCGAGGATGTCACCGCTCTCGCAGATCGGACCCACGATGGTGTAGGTTTCTTCCGGGATCCCGTCCATCTTATTTGCGACGGCAACTCTGTGGTAAGCGTCATACATAACTGGTCTTATCAAAAGGTTGAAACCTGCATCTACAGCGACAAAATTCTTGTAACCCTTCTTTACAGAATTTACTTTAGTTATCAGGACGGTTGTGTTCGCCACGAGACTCCTACCGGGTTCTATCCAGAGTTCAGGTTTCGCCTTCAGCTTTTTTAGACCTTTAAGATAAACGGGCTTGAGAGCGTCCGCAAACCTTTTGATATCAGATTTACCATCCTTTTCGTAATTGATGCCGAAGCCGCCACCCATATCGAGGAATTCGAGCTTTACACCCATTTCCTCAACCTTCACGGCAATTTCAAACATTTTTTCAAGTTCTTCTATGAACGGTGCCGTGTCGGTGATCTGGCTTCCGATATGGCAGTGAATTCCCAGTGGGAGGATGTTCGGCAGCTCTATGGCTTGCTTATACGCATCGATAATTTCCTCCTGAGAAATCCCAAACTTCGATGTCTTTAAGCCCGTAGCTATCTTCGGATGGGTTTCTGGATCTATATCCGGATTAACTCTGAAAGCTATCTTCACGGGTCTCTCAGCAATCTCAGAGATCGTGTAGAGTTCATCAAAGCTATCTACACTGAATTTGACTCCCGCCTCAATTCCAGCCTCTATCTCCTCATCACTCTTCGAATTTCCATTGAAGAGGATGTAATCCCTATCGAATCCCGTAAGCAATGCGAGGTAGAGCTCACCGGCACTGAAGACGTCGGCACCGAATCCGGCGTTTGATAAAATTTTCATCAGCGTGAGATTGTTGTTGGCTTTCACAGCGTAGAGAATGCGACACCATCCGAAATGTTGTTTAAAGGCGTTGATGTTTTCCTCGAGGATTCTTTTAGACGTGACGTAGACGGGAGTCCCAGTTTTTTCCACGATTTTTCTGAAATCAACCTTCTCCACGTGGAGAATCCCACCTTTAGAGCTAAACAATTTCAACCCCCTCCAATCTTCTTAAAGCCTCCTTGATCACGCTAACATCCTTTGTCAGGGCGATTCTGACGAAGCCTTCACCGCTTTTTCCAAATCCAACACCGGGAGTTACCAAAATACCGGTTTCGTCGAGAAGCCTCTTTGCGAATTCTATGCTCGGCATGTTCACCTTAACCCAGAGGTAGAAGGTAGCCTTCGGCTTTTCCACGTTAAATCCCAAACGATTTAAACCATCGACAAAGACATCTCTTCTTTCCTTGTAGATTTTGTTATTCTCCTCGATTACGCTATCGTCACCGTTCAGTGCCGCAATCGCCGCATCCTGAACAGCACCGAATACTCCACTGTCGATGTTTGTTTTAACCTTCAACAACCCCTTAATGGCTTCTTCATTGCCCAATGCATATCCAATTCTCCACCCAGTCATGTTGTAGGTCTTGCTCAGGGAGCCGAATTCGATAACGCATTCAAAGGCGGCGTCGTATTCCAAAAAACTCTTCGCTCTGTAATCGAACGTTACTTCACTGTAAGCGGCATCATGAGCGAGTATTATCCCATAATCGTTGCAAAAATCAACGGCTTCTTTAATAAAATCCATCTCGGCTACGGCAGTTGTCGGATTGTTTGGATAGTTGAGAAACATAATCTTCGCCTTCCTTGCAACTTCGTTGGGAATGCTTTCGAGATCGGGAAGAAACCCGTTTTCCTCCTTTAAAGGCAATTCAAAGGTCTTTCCGCCGGCGAACACAGTTGATGAAAAATAGACGGGATAACCGGGTTCCGTGTAGATTACGTAGTCACCGTTGTTCACAAACGCGAGGGGAAGATGGGCGATTCCTTCTTTTGAACCGATTAGAGCTATTATGTTGTTTATGTCTACATCAACACCTTTCCTCCTCTTGTAGAAGTTTTGAACAGCTTCTCTGAACTCCTCTTTCCCTTCATAGCTTGGATATCGATGATTTTCGGGATTTTCGACGGCTTTCTTCATCGCCTCAATGATGTGCTTTGGAGTTGGGATATCCGGATCACCCACGCCAAAATCTATAACTTTGACACCTTCCCTCTCTTTTTTCATCTTCATTTCGTCGAGTTCTGCAAAAAGGTAGGGTGGAAGCTTTCTTAGCCTCTCTGACAATTCGAATCTCATCGGCATAACCTAAAAAAGAGAGTTTATAAATTATTTGATCTCCGATCGAGGGGTATATATTCCCTGCTTACGGGACCGGTATATTTGGCACGGGGTCTTATCAGGTTGTTGTTCTCATATTGCTCTATTATGTGCGCACACCATCCCGCTATCCTACCTATTGCAAATATGTTTATGAAGAGGTCGTCTGGAATCCTCAAGCAGGCGTAAACGCTTGCAGAGTAGAAATCAACGTTTGGAAGAAGTCCCTTATACTTTCTAACAGCCTCTTCAATGGCTTCACTAATTTTAAACCACTTGGATTCCTTTTCCTCTGCGAGCTTTTTTGCGAGCTTTTTAAGCTCTATCGTTCTCGGATCCATCACGTTTTTGTAAACTCTGTGACCGAAACCCATTATTCTTTCTCCCCTATCGAGTTTTTCCTTGACGTAGATCTCGGCTCTCCATGGAACAGCTACCTCTCTAAGCATTTTCATAACTTCCTGTGCCGCTCCACCGTGTAAGGGACCCATAAGCGTTCCGGTTGCCGCCACTATGCAGGCATACATATCCGCCAAGGTGGATGCCGCAACTCTTGCTGCGAAGGTAGATGCATTGAATTCGTGTTCGGCGTGAAGAATGAAATCTAAATCCATCGCCCTCTCTTCTGTCTTACTCGGCTCTTCTCCGTGAAGCATATAGAGGAAGTTCGCTGCGTGATTCAGATTATCATTAGGAGGGATAATACGTTCACCCATCCTAATGCGGTGGAAATATGCAACGATTGTCGGAAACTTTGCTATCAGATTTTTTGCTTTCTCCAAGCTCTCCTCCTTATTCTTAAAGGCGATCCTTCTATCCATCGTTCCCAAGTAGCTTACAGCCGTTCTTAAAGCGACCATAGGGTGGCAGAATGGAGAGAGATGCGTTAGAAGACCTATTATTTGAGGTGGTAGATCTCTTCTCTCTTTAAGTTCTTCTGAAAAGGCTTCGAGTTCGCTTTTTGAGGGTAATTCTCCAAAGAGAAGAAGATAGGCAACCTCTTCGTAGTTTGAATGTTTTGCAAGATTTCGGATATCGTATCCTCTATACTCCAAAATAGCCTTCCCATCTTCCAAATCGATTCTTGAGATGGTAGTTTCCGCTGCAATTACATCCCTTAATCCGTTGACGACCTCCATTATCTCACCTCCCTGAAGGATGGATATTTTTCGAGAACCATTCCTGAAACCATCTGGGGCGGGTTTTCCACAGCGTATTCGATAGCTTTATCCAGCTTCCAAGCCTTTTCGGCGTATATCGTGATGAGGGGGTCGTTCGCCTTCACAACCTCTCCACGTTTTTTGTGAATGTATACGCCGGCTCCTTTATCTTTGGGAGCTCCCGCAAGCCTTGCTATCTTGACAACTCTCTCGTTAAAAACTTCAACAACGGCTCCCTCAAAATTGCTTTTCAGAACAAATTTCTCCTCTCCGAGGGGGATGTCTTTGGAGCTAATATCTTTTCTACCACCTTGGGCTTCTACAATCTCTCTAAATTTTTCGATGGTTTTCCCCTTTCTGAAAAGGGATTTGGCCATCTCATAACCGTTTGAGGTTAAACCAGCCATTTCAAAGATTATTCCAGCTATTCCAAGTGATTTTTCGAGTAAGCTTGATGATCCCTTTTTGGCTTCCATAGTCTTAAGGGCTTCCCAAGCCTCTATCGCAGGTCCGACAGCTCTTCCAATCGGCTGGGATCCGTTGGTAATCGCACAAACCACGTTTAGATTTAATCTTCTTCCCAGTTCGACGAACTCTCCCGCGAGTTTTCTACCCTCTTCAATGCTCCCGATTTTTGCTCCCTCACCTACGGGAATGTCCATAGCTACGTGTCTCGCACCAACCGCTCCCTTCTTTGCCATGACACTTGCGAGCAGCTGCGGACGTGGATCTATAGATAAAGGATACTCGACATGAATAATTTTGTCGTCTGCAGGAGCGATATTTGTAGCACCGCCCCATGCGATCACACCTCTCACTCTTTCGGTGATCTCTTTTATCTCATCCACACTGAGATTAACATTAGCAAGAACCTCCATTGTATCGGCGGTGCCGCTTGCGGAGGTTATGGCTCTGCTTGCAGTCTTTGGAATTAGGAGACCCGCGGCGGCTACAGTGGGGACGATTATCAAACTGACTTTGTTTCCGGGGACACCACCTATGCTGTGCTTGTCGACCACAATTCCCTTGTCGAATGATATTGTCTCTCCCGTCTCGATCATAGCCTTCGTCATCCACTCGATTTCGTCGAAATCCATTCCGATAAGGTGATTTGCTACAACGAAGGCTGTCAGCTCGATCTCGCTGAGATTGTTGTTGACAATATCCTTTACGATTTCGTAGATCTCTTCTCTGCTTAATTTTTCTCCGTTGAGCTTTTTTCTAATGTATTCGACACTTAGAGGTCTCGAAATCGGATGGATGACGACTTCATCTCCGTCCGTGATTCCCAAATCCTCCGCGAGGTTCGAGTAAATACCCACTGTCCCATCGGGTATCAGAGTAAAGCAAGCTTCTTGATCTCCTCTGAGAACATCACCGCAAGCGATCTGAACATGAGCTACCAAGCTCTTGCCGTTTTTTATTATCTTAACTCTATCACCACCCATTAATCCAAGCTCCATCGCATCAGCCTGATTCAAAACTACCGAAGGTCTTTCAACAATTATCGGCAGAATTCTACATTTTAACTTCATATTTTCACCTCTTTTTTGCTTCCTTTGATTTTATGACCTTTGTATTCAACTCCTCGGCAACCTCATTTAAAAGCTTCTTTACGGGAGAGTTTACGGATTTTTCATCGATTATGATTAGCTCAGCTTCGCTGATAATGTAAGCTTTTTTTAAGAAATCTTTTGTCAGATCGTTAAATGTGTATTTGGGAAATATATGTCCGAAGGCGTAAACCGTCTTCAGTTCTATTTCGGTCTGTCTTGGAGCATAGTGAGTTCCGCCAACACCCAATGCGACAATCCAGTTTTTCTCCATCCGAATCGCCTCCAACATGGATTCCGCTACGATAAAGGCGATTTCTTCATCTTTCCACTCGTTCTCAGTCGATCCGATTTCGTAGAAAGCCGACGGAGTTTTTATCTCGGATGGCCCGTGATGGGTTGCCTCAAGGGTGAACTCGTATTCTGTGTCCTTTAATTTCCTTACAACGCTTATCGCGAAATTTTTCATCGTAAATGGAGAGGGTTTTGCTAAGCTGTAGACTTTACCACCGTAGTCAGCCTTTCCGACATTCCCCGTAACGTGAGTCGTGATTATCTTCCGACCGTCTTTGCTTGAATGTCTTGAAGCGAACAGAATTTCATCAAAACTGAGATATTTTGATAATCTCTCATCGATGTAGTCTGCGTAGATCAGCCTTTCATCAACATCCGCTATCGCAATACTGTCGGAGATGAAGAAATCTATACCGTTAATCGTCTTTTTGTCTGCTTGAATCAGGTTCAGAAGATTATCCTTAATGTTCTGACTTGCCGCATCTCTTTTGCTACATACTATGAGCTTCATAGCTATCAATTACAGTTCAGTGTATAAGAGATTTTCCCCCGTCTTTAAAAAATACTAAAAAAATTGTCAACTGATCTTATCATTCTTTAATATTTTGGCGGAATAGGTAAAATTTATATAACTGCTGTGAGTTGCTGAGAGGGTGAGAACGTGATCGAAAAGGCTAAGAAGATATTGAAAGAGGATGAAATAAAACAAGTTTTATGTGCATTCAGTGATATCCGAGGATATCTACAGACGTTTTCGATCCCAGCGAGGGAATTCGTAAACGGTTCCGCATTCGACGGAATAGGATTTGACGGCTCATCCATCCGAGGTTTCAAAACAATAGAACAGAGCGATGTAGTCTGGAAGCCCGATCCTTCCACACTGAAAATCATCCCGTGGATTAAAGATCCCGTTCAAAAGACTGCGATAATGTTCGGAGATGTTTACGAAGCTTGGGGTGAGGAGATTGCCGACTGCGATCCCCGCGGCTATGTCGCCAAAAGGATTGAAAAGGAGCTATCGGATAAAGGTCTCTCGGCTGTATTCGGCCCAGAAATAGAGTTCTTTTTGTTTGAGAAAGTCGATCCCACAAGACTGCAATACGATCTCTGGGTTTCCCCCAACGGTGGTGCCGGCGACAGCTGGGGCCCCCCGAGGGTAATGCCCGAAAGCCCCGAACTCACTCCGGGTGGTTACATTATCCGACCGAAAGAGGGTTACTTCAGACCACCACCAGAGGATCTGACGGTAGAATACAGAAACGAACTTGTAGAGTATCTTGAGGCTCTTGGGATTGTTGTGGAATACCATCATCACGAGGTGGCTACGGCGGGACAAGTCGAACTCGATTTCAAGCCGAAAACGCTCGTTGATGTTGGGGACGCCTTCTATCTCTACAAGTTTGCGGCTAAAAACGTTGCGAAAATGCACGGGATGATCGCCACCTTCATGCCGAAGCCTTTATACCTTGACAATGCGAGTGGAATGCACGTTCACCAAAGCCTGTGGAAAGGTAAGCCCTTCAAAGGGACTAATATCTTCGCAGACCCCGATGATGAGTTCATGATTAGTCAGAAGGCGAGATATTACATCGGAGGGTTGTTGGAGCATGCGAAGGCTTTGACGGCTCTGTGCGCCCCCACGGTGAACAGTTACAAGAGACTCGTCCCGGGATTCGAGGCTCCGATCTACATCTGCTGGTCGCCGAGGAACAGGTCAGCTCTTGTCAGAGTTCCTATGTATCACAGAAAGCCATCAGCGATAAGAGTTGAATACAGGGGTGCTGACCCGAGCACGAATCCTTATCTCTCGCTATCTGCAATGGTTGCCGCTGGACTTAATGGGATAAAAAAGAAAATCGATCCCGGAGATCCGATAATGGAGGATGTCTATGAACTGAGCGAGAGGGAGAAGAGAGAATTGGGAATCGGAGAACTCCCCACGACATTGAGGGATGCCTTGGATCACCTCGCAACGGATGAAGTTCTGCAAAAAGTCTTGGGATCCCACATATTCGACGCATTCATGAGCATAAAGATTGACGAATGGAATCAATATTGTTTATATATCACCCCTTGGGAATTCATGAAATACCTTGATCTTTGAGGTGATAGGATGGGCGTCCATAGAATAACAAGCGAAGCCGCGAAATATTACGCGGCGAGGGAAAGAGTTCTCGGCACTTGCATATCGCTACTCGGATCGGCGAGCGAGAGGGTGAACGAACTTGACAAAGATGTTTTAGAGAAACTTGGAGACCTCGCCGCCTACCTCTTGCCCCACAGCCCGGGATACGCGGGAAAGCTCATGCCGGTGATAGCACGGCTCCTATGGGCGATGGCAGGTGTTAAGGAAAAGGAATTCGAATACAAAGATATTGATGAAATAGAAAAGATTGCAGAAGAATTAAAGAAGATTGTTGAAGATTAAAAATACTTTTTTATTTCTTTTGCCAGATCTTCGGGCTTTTTGTTTGTGTAAGCTTCGTCGTAGATTTTCGTTATGGCAAATACGTCGTTCCAGTAATACTTCGACATAACACTTCTCGCAACCATATCGAATTGGGTGGCGAGGTAATCCTTATTTTTCATGCTCCCGAATATGCCGAAGTTGAAGGAATTATATCCCATATCCGAATACGCCTTCAAAATCTTCATTATTCCCTCAGAGAGATCCCAAAGCTCTTCGTCCATCTCTCCCAACCCCTTGTTGATGTAGGCACAGACGTGTTCGAATCCTTTGGGGGCGAAGGGAGTGAACCACCTCCATTTGCTTTCGGCTACTTTTCTTTCCTCTGATCGCTCCCACATAATATCCCAGAAGTTCGCACCGTTCTTTTCGTAGAATTCCTTGGCGGCTTCAACAACCCTTTCTTGATAGTCTAAAAGGTATTTCGATGCGATCACCTGAATGTGGGGATGGGTGACACTTGATCCCGCCGGCTTTAGATAGTTCATCATAATGTTTGCGTATTCCACATTAGCCTTTTCGAGATACTCCTTTGCGAGGATAAATGCGTTGTAAAAATGCTCTACTTCGAATTCCTTTAAATTCAGATAATGTTTTTTCGTTAGCCTAATGACAAGAGATATCTCGGCATAGGGAGAGATGTTGGCAAGCAAAATAGCTTCTCCCTTCTCCATCAGTTCGTTGTTTGCAACCCTCGTGTCTCTCGCACCGACATTGTAGATGTTATCGTCACAGAAGGGGCACCACTCTTTCTCTACATTCCCGACATCAGGCTCCGTCGAAATTGGAAGGGGCTTTGTTATTATTCTTGACCTCTTTCCCGTAAGCGGATCAAATCTTATCTCGATCTCAACTACGTCCTTTTTTTTAGTTACCGGATTGAAGTATTCCGCCACTTCCTTCTCAATTCTGAACATGATCGCTTGTTTGTTATTCAGAACAAAAAAGTTTCTAAATTAAGTTTCCATATCTATCTATTATCCCCTTCTTTATTCTTGTTGAAGAAATTGGCTTGCCATCCTCTGCTAAGACAAATTCAACCTTCACGATCTTTATCTCCTTTTTCCCCATTTCTCTGCGTTTTTCATTAATCTTTCTTGCCATTTCGCATGTCTCCGGACTCACGATGATGTATTCGAAATCGTATTCGAGAGTTTTCCCGTAGGGATTTGTTATCTCCACTATTTCGGGTTCGAATCCGTATTTTCTTTTAACATACCACTTTACGTTTTCGGCTCTTATTACGAAGGGAAGAACGCTTCTTATCCTCTGTCTTGCCATTTTATCGCTCGTTATACCGATTGTTATGTCTTTTCCACCCAGCTCTATCGCTTTGTCGATTAATCTTTTGTGACCCTCGTGAAAGGGCTCGAAAGTCCCGCCGATGGCGACTTTAACCTTCTTCATCGAGCAACACCCTTATTATCTTGGCGGTTTCTGCGGGATCTGCCCTACCTCTCGTCATCTTCATTACGTAGCCAACAAGGAAGTTTGCCACCTGCTTCTTTCCAGATTTATAATCCTCGACGGCTTTAGGATTCTTTTCGATCGCCTCCCTGCAGAGCCTTTCGATCTCTTCCTTAGGTATTGTGAAGAGACCCTTTTTCCTGATGATCTCGTCAACCTTCCCGCCTTCATCGAGCTTCGTTCTTATCACTTCGACAACACCTTTCTCAGTTATTTCATCCCTGACGAAGTATTCGAGAAGTCTGATAAACTCCTTTGAGGGGAATTTCCTTTCGATATCCCTGAACGACCATCCCCTGTAGTTTAGCTCACCTCTCAGGACGTCAACAATCCATCTTGCCGCAACCTTCGGCTCGATCCTTTTCGCAACTTCCTCGAAGTAATCAGCCATTTTAGGATCTAGAACGAGAATCTTCGCCTTTTCCGTTGAGATACCGTATTCTCTGATCAGACGATCCCTCTTTTCCCAAGGCATTTCTGGGAGGGTCTGCTTTACCTCCTCGATAAAATCTTCGGTCACAACGGGGACGAGATCAGGCTCGGGGAAGTATCTGTAGTCGTGCTCCTCTTCCTTTCCCCTCAGGGAGACCGTGATGTTGTGGGATTCGTCGAAGTGCCTCGTTTCCCTTTTGACAGCTCTTCCACGGCGGAGTAGATTTTTCTGCCTTGTTATCTCATAGGATAGAGCTTTTTCAACGCCTTTAAAGCTCGATATGTTCTTTATCTCAACCCTTCCACCACCGGCGATGCTTATGTTTGCGTCAACTCTCATGGCACCTTCGAGATCCCCGTCGAATACGTCAAGGTATTCTAAAATTATCCTTAGGTTGTTCAGAAAAGCTCTCGCCTCCTTTGGGGAGTTCAGGACGGGCTCCGTCACGATTTCGAGGAGGGGTGCTCCGCTTCTGTTGTAATCGATCAGACTGTATCTTGCGGTTGTTATCGATCCCTTGTAGCTCAGCTTTCCCGGATCCTCTTCCATGTGGATTCTCTTTAGGATAACTTTTTTTTCTCCTTCATCGGTCTCTATCGTTACGTAGCCACCCCAAGCGAGGGGCATATCGTATTGGCTTATTTGAAATCCCTTGGGAAGATCCGGGTAGAAGTAATTCTTTCTGTCGAATCTCATAACGGGATTGATTCGGGCGTTAAGGGCGAGAGCAACCTTTATCGCAGCTTTCAAAGCCTCCTTATTCAGAACGGGCATTGCACCGGGAAGACCCAAGCAAACCGGGCATACATGGGTGTTCGGTTCTTTACCGTGATAGTCGAGGGGACATGAGCAGAAAAGCTTTGTTTTTAACTTGTTTAACTGAACGTGAACTTCAAGACCGATTATTACATCCATGTTTCCGCTTTTTCTGATTGGATTATATCTTTTTTGGAAAAATTGCTCAGCGTTCCGTTTCGATTCAAACTTATACAAATACATACAAATAACACAGAGTTCCATGTATTATTATAGTAAAGTTTAAATACTCTTTAGGCGGGAGCAAAGAGTGGAGGTGATTATGTGGGTAATTTAAGAACTCCAAACGCAGATGAGGCGACAGGGACTTTCAATCGATCGAGAAGCGTTGTTCCGTTCTCCGGACTTTGTTCAAGATGTGTTGACGGGTGCAGAGGAGGATGTGAAATCTGGTTGGCATCTTTTAGAGGAAGGGAAGTGCTATACCCACAGAATTTCGGTTACGTAACTGCGGGAGCGGACAAGGAATACCCGGTTGATTACTCCCACCTGAACATTCAGGGATATGCGAGAGGTGCGAAAGGATTAGAGGGGGATGCCGGCCCGGATGAAGCGATATTCACGAATGTCGACACGACAACGGAATACGGATGGGATAAGAAGGTGAAGATGAAGATTCCCATTTTCACGGGAGCCTTAGGATCCACGGAGATCGCCCGCAGAAACTGGGAACACTTCGCTGTAGGTGCCGCCATTTCGGGCATCACAATCGTATGCGGTGAAAACGTATGCGGTGTAGATCCGGAACTTGAGCTTGATGCGGAGAGAAAGGTGAAGAAATCCCCAGAAATGGATCGCAGAATAGAGATCTACAAGAAATTTTACGAGGGATATGGAGAATTAATCGTTCAGGTGAATGTTGAAGACAGGAGGCTCGGCGTCCCAGAATACCTCGCAAGCAAGCACGAGCTTGAGACGATTGAAATAAAGTGGGGTCAGGGAGCAAAGAGCATAGGTGGAGAGATTAAAGTGAAATCGATAGAGAGAGCTCTCGAACTTAAGAGGAGGGGCTACATAGTCCTGCCAGATCCCGAAGATCCAGCGGTTAAAAGAGCATATGAAAGAGGGGAAATCAAGGAATTCGAGAGGCATTCGAGGCTCGCTTTCGTAGATAGGGAATCTTTCTTGGAAGAAATTGACAGACTCAGAAGCATCGGATTCAAGAGGATCACATTGAAGACGGGTGCTTATTCAGCCGTCGACTTAGCGTTGGCGCTAAGACTCGGAGCTGAGGCTAAGCTTGACTTGATTACAATCGACGGTGCTGGTGGCGGAACGGGAATGAGTCCATGGCCTATGATGAACGAATGGGGAATACCGACTTTCTATCTCGAATGCTTGGCTTATCAGTTCTGCAGGAAGCTCGATAAGAGGGGCTTTAGAGTCCCCGACATCGCAATCGCTGGAGGCTTTTCGAGTGAGGATGGAGTATTCAAGGCTATCGCTTTGGGAGCACCCTACGTCAAGGCAGTGTGTATGGGCAGAGCACTAATGATACCAGCCATGGTGGGCAAGAACATTGAAAAGTGGCTTAAAGAAGGAAATCTACCGAAGAACGTTGCCAAATACGGAAACAGCTTAGAAGAGATTTTCATCACCTACGAAGAGCTTAAAGAGAAATACGGAGACAGAATGAAAGAGATACCAACCGGAGCAATAGGCATGTATACGTTCTGCCAGAAGTTTAAGATTGGACTACAGCAGTTAATGGCTGGTAGCAGAAACTTCAAGATTTCGACAATCTCAAGGAACGATTTAATGGCCTTAACTGAGGAGGCGGCGAAAGTATCCGGAATTCCATACGTAATGGACGCTTACAGAGAAGAAGCCGAGAGAATTTTGGAAGGATGATCTTTTTTCTTTCTTTTTGTTTTTGTTTGATACGAATTGACCTCAGACCAAAACTTTTAAATAAACATTCTTGCCAATATTATCAAGCCAGGGTGGCAGAGGGGCTATGCGGCGGACTGCAGATCCGCTTTACCCCGGTTCGAATCCGGGCCCTGGCTTAAAGGGGAAGGTGTAGAGCTAGCCCCTACATCTCTTCTTATTTTGTTCATTAAGGCCTCGCTTGTAACTAACATAGTGAGCATAGAAATGTCTGTTAGCCCAATAGTCACAGAGGAATTTTCTCACCTTATTGACGAGTAAGCGGTTGTACAACCAACGACATAGCTCAAGCTGCTCGTTTAGAATCTGTTGAACAGTTTTCGATGGGTAGATGCGGAACTTGTAGCTGAACTTTATCAATTTTTAGCTGGAGAAATTATATAAGCTTCTCCCACTGAAGTGAAAGGCTTTCGTAGCGACATTGCAAGGGTTACGATAATGCCGTGAAGTCGAGTGAATTTCGCGGATGTGCCTGCAAGACGGAAAGTTCCGGTTCTTTTTCTCTCGCCAGCTATTCAGAGCTTTCTCGGCTACAGAGTGATCATTTACGGTAGCGAGCTGATAGCTGTAGCCATAAGCGTCGCATATCTCTACAGCTCAGCAGTCATTTTTGGCTTAGAGGGCAAGTACTTCTGGGAACTCGCTACGCTTATCGACATCATGCTCCTCGGTCACTGAATAGAGATGCGCTCTGTTCTTGGCGCCTCTCGCGCTCTCGAGGAACTTGTAAAGATAATGCCCTCAACCGCTCACCTGATAAGGAACGGTGAGATCGTAGAAGTGATCGACATCTCTTGCCGCCAAATCTGGGTTGCTGATCAGGGACAGGCAGACCTTTGAGAGGGTCAAGGATGTAAAAGCTGTAGTGTTCGACAAAACAGACACGCTCACTGAGGGTAGATTTGGTGTCACGGACGTAATTTCGTTCGAAAATTCCAGCGAGGATGTACTAAGGCTTGCAACCTCCCTCGAATCCAACTTGGAGCATCCAATTGCGAGGGGAATCGTTGAGAGTGTTGTAAAGAGGGGCATTAAGCTGCTGCCAGTAGAAAACTTCACGGCCCTGCCAGGGAGGGGCGTTGTTGCCGGCAGGAAGCTGAAAGTCGTTAGTCCGGGCTACTTGGTTGAAAACAGAATTGAATTAGTCAAAGGACGGTGAAGAGACAGTAATCGGGGCAATTGCTCTCGCAGACATAATCAGAGATGAATCAAGGGAGGCACAGACGTTGCGGTTGAAACAGCGGACATCATTCTGGTGAGAAACGATCCGCGAGACGTTGCAGATGTCATAGAGCTGTCTAAGAAAACCTATTCGAAGATGTTTCAGAACCTCCTATGGGCGACTGGTTACAACGTCCCCGCAATTCCGCTTGCTGCCGGGGTTTTGTACTCCTACGGAATTCTGTTGACTCCAGCCATTGGAGCGATGCTGATGAGCCTCAGCACGGTCATAGTTGCTGTCAACGCAAAGTTGCTGAGGTGATATCTCAGCAAAAATGTGGCCGAAAGATGTTTTTCATGGCGAGAGTTGGGATAAAAGGGTACAGATATTTCTCTATTTCTTTTTTAGTCTCATCCTGTAGCATCATGAACCCAGAGTGAGACCGACGACCTTTCAATACGGATAATAACAGACCAATTTGTTTACACATCGGTTAAGGATTTATTTTTTGGGAAAAATTATTATTGGATCAATAACAACGTAATAGATGGACAAAGAAATCGAATGGTATAGGACTCCGATTCCAGAGGTCTTTGGACTTGTTAAAAGTTCACCTCAGGGTATAACAGATGAAGAAGCCGCAAAAAGGCTTGTATTATATGGCTATAATGAAATTGTAGAAGAGAAGAAAATTAGCGAGATTTTAAGGTTTCTATCCCACTTTAACGATCCTCTAATTTATATTTTAATAATATCTGGTTTAATAACGATATTTCTCCTTCGATATGTAGATACGACCATAATATTCCTAGTCGTACTGATAAATGCGGTAATAGGCTATACTCAGGAAAGAAAAGCAGAGAAAACGATTGAATCTTTAAAGAAGATAGTAGAGGTTAAAGCAAGGGTAATAAGAAGGGTCGAAAAAGATATTCCCGCAAAAGAGCTAGTTCCCGGGGATGTAATAATAATAGAAGCTGGGATGAAGGTTCCAGCAGATGCGAGGCTTTTTGAAGTTAAAAATCTAACCGTCGATGAATCTTTGCTAACGGGCGAATCCACACCAGTTGAAAAATTTTCTGAAACTATTCAGGAGAAGACTGCTGTTGAGAGAAACAACATGGTCTTTGCTGGGACGCTTGTTCTTGAAGGATACGGAAAAGCTGTTGTTGTTGCTACAGGCGAGAATACTGAGTTAGGAAAGATTGCAAAGACAGTTAAAATAGAAAAAGGTGTTGAAACACCTTTGCTACGTAGAATAAAGCGTCTCAGCAAATTTATTTTCTTTATAATCGTTGTGGTTTCGATCTTCAATTTTACAGTTGGATTGTTAAGAGGTTACGACCCTACATTCATGTTCTTAGCCTCTGTTAGCTTAGCTGTTGCGGCAATTCCTGAAAGCTTGCCCGCTCTTGTGACAATGAGCCTTGCAATTGGTGTTAAAGACATGGCAAAAAGAAAGGCTATAGTTAGAAAGCTACCGGCTGTAGAAACTCTAGGAAGTGTTACGACGATATGCACGGACAAAACTGGGACACTTACTCAGAACAAAATGAAGGTAATACGAATATTTGCTGGAGGGAGGGAGTATGATATCGAGAGTAATGGTTCTATTCTCAGCAGAGAAGAACTTGCAGAACATCTTGATATATATCTCACGATAAAGGCTGGCTACGTATGCAACACAGCAATTTATTTTTTAAAAAATGGAGAAGCTATAACGAGTGGAGATCCAACTGAAGTAGCCCTCCTCGAAGTTGCATCGCTGGCAGGAATTAAAAAACAGTATAAAATTATTGACGAAATTCCGTTTGACCCTGCATTACGCTATATGGCAACTGCAGTAAAAGAGGGAGAATTCGTGGAAATCTATGTAAAAGGTTCAATAGAAAGAGTTCTTTCAATGTGCAGATGGGCTTTGGTGGAGGGAAGAGTAGTAGAGCTTGATGAACACCACATTCACAAGATAGCATCAGAGTTTGCCCTTCAAGGTTTAAGGGTTCTGGCATTTGCATACAAGTTTGTTGACTTAGAAGAATTTGGTAGTATTGAAGATAACCTTGACGATCTAATCTTCCTCGGTCTTCAATGCATGATCGATCCTCCAAGGGAGGAATGTTATGAAGCGATCAAGAAGTGTAAAGAAGCTGGTGTAAGGGTCATCATGATAACTGGGGATCATCCAAACACTGCATTATTTATTGCAAAAGAGCTCGATATTAACGGCAGTGTTATAACGGGTGATGAAATCGAAAAAATGAACGATGAAGAACTTAAAGAAGTATTAAAGAAAACAAACATATTTGCAAGAATCTTGCCAGAAATGAAGCTGAGAATAGTCAAATTATTACAGGAAATGAGCGAAACGGTTGCAGTTACTGGAGATGGTGTAAACGATGCTCCTGCATTAAAGAGGGCTGATATTGGCGTTGCAATGGGCTCTGGCACGGAGGTGGCTAAAGAATCTGCTGAAATAATTTTGCTTGATGATAATTTTGCAACAATCGTAGAAGCCATTGATGAAGGTAGAAATGTCTTTAGAAAGATTCAAAAGATTCTTGCATGGTTGCTACCAACTAATGTTGGAGAGGGGCTTGTAGTTCTTACAGCCTTTCTTTTGGGCATCATACTTCCGATTCTACCGGTGCAGATCCTCTGGATTAATACGGTTACGGCTGTGCTTTTAGGAACGACTTTAGTTTTTGAGCCTAGAGAGCCAAATCTGCTTAAGCTCAAGCCGATAACTGGAGAGTTGTTGAATCCAGCGATTTTATTTAGGATAATTTGGGTAGCTATAGTTTTGGTTGTATGCGCGTACTTTCTATACTTCAGATATGGCGAAAACGAACTGATAGCCAGAACAATAGCAATGAATACGATAGTGTTTTTTGAAATATTCTACCTGCTTAGTTCAAGAAGCATCGATCTGGGCTTTATAAGAACTCTGAAGTTTAAGAATAGGGCCATCTATTTGGGAATTCTTGCAATGATCGTTTTGCAGTTGGTAGCGACATATTCGCCTCACTTCAACGTAATTTTGCATACGGCACCGCTTGATGCAAGCATGTGGCTTGAAATTGTAACCGTATCTTCCTTAGTATTTCTCTTTGCCGAGCTGGAAAAATATATAAGAATTTTTATAAAAACTAAATCATTAAAGTCTGAAACCTGAGAGGATGAGGAGGTTTCAGCAGAGGTTACGAGATAGGCACAATATTGAAGAAGCCGGATAGGGGGCGATTTACTGACCTTTACACCTCTTTGGGCGAACATGATGAGAAACGATGTCGGATACATGCCGAAAATGGTTACGTTACGCAATATAATCCAATTATTTTAAAAACTCTAGCATTTCTTTGTCGCTGACATCGTGCCACTCTAAGTAGGCATCAGCGACTGCGTAGGGATAAACGTCCCTCAGGTTTACGCAGAAGATGCCGTCGCAGTTTCCGGAAATCAAATTAATTGCATGCGAAGAAGCTGTGGGAACGGCAACGTAGATTTTATCGTAAAATCTTCTCGCACTTTTTAAAGCCACCAACATTGTATATCCAGACGCCAAGCCATCATCAACGAGAAATGCATTCCCATCCCCCTCTCCAATTAAACATTCTTCAGGAATCATCTCTAGCCTTTTTGCAATTTTTTCTTCAGTTTTCTTTATTCTGCTCTTTAACAACCTCATCATTAAGCTTGTAGTAGTGAACTACACTCTCATTCAGCTCAAAGTCGCCGAACATGCTTAGTGCACCAAAACCCGCTTCAGTCGTCCACGGGAACAGTATCTTCGAGACCAGCAGT